>JAICQL010000031.1 GCA_025937895.1 Polyangiaceae bacterium
GCCGAGCGGCCTCGTCGCGGAGGTGAGCCGCCTGATCGCCCAGAGCATGGCCAGCCACAGCGCCGCGCTGGAGCTCGGCGCACGATGAGTCACTCCATCCTGGTCGTGGATGACAACCCGTCCAACCTGAAGCTGTTCACCTTGCTCCTGGCGGTGCCCGGCTACGAGGTGACCACGGCGCGCAACGCCCGCGAGGCACTGTCCATCCTGGAGCACACCCAGCCCGAGCTGATCCTGATGGATCTGCAGCTTCCGGACATCGACGGTCTGACCTTGACCCGCCGCCTGAAGCAAGATCCTCGCCTGCAACACACTCCGATCGTCGCGGTCACGGCCTCTGCCATGAAGGGCGACGAGGAGAAAGCGCGCGCTGCGGGTGTGGACGGTTACATGACCAAGCCGCTCGACAAGCGCGCGTTTCGCGCCATGGTCCAGGGTCATCTGAAAGGAGAGTAGAGAATGAGCAACGCCAACGCTCCGTCCTCCGGGCGCTCAGCTGAGCCCAGCGGGGTTCCGCCCGCTGCCAGGCCATCCATGATCAAGGTGCGCGAGACGGCACCGGCCACACGCATCGTGGCAGAGCACGAGGCGCTGGAGGTCTCCGAACATCCGCTGTTCACCCGGCTCCGTTCGGAGCCCGTGAGCCTGGAGGCGCTCTGGTTCTTGGTGGCCAACATGAACGCGGGCATCTCGCCCAACTTCGTGCGCTGGCTGGGGCTGACCATCGCTCGCCTGCCCGACTATCGCATGGCGTCGCTGATCGCCAAGCAGCTGCACGACGAGCTGGGCAACGGTGACTTTCAGAGCATCCACAGCCATCTGCTGGAGAAGTTCGTTGCCGCGCTCTCCCGCTGGCAGCCCGAGCGCCCCGGCGAGAACCTGCTGCGCGCGGGCGAGCGCCTGGGTGAGCGCGCCAGCACCGTGTTTGAATCGGCAGACCCGTACCAGGCAGTGGGCGGGCTGATCGTGGCAGAGATCTTCGCCAAGAAGATGGATCGCTGTCTCGGCGACGAGATCCGCCGCCAGAACGTGGTGGCGCCGGACGCGCTGCGCTGGCTGGAGATCCACGAGGTGCTGGAGGTCGATCACGCGGATGACTCGCTGGGCCTGGCGGAGTTGATCCCCGACGACGCCGACGCTCGCGCGGCCGCCTGGCGCGGCGCGCGTGAGCTGTGGGACGCCATGTGGGGCTTTCTCGACGACGTGGCGGAGCTGGCCTTCGAGCGGCGAGCAGCCTGAGCGACGCGCGCGCCATGGATTCCGACCCCACCAAAGGCCAGGGGGAGCAGAGCGCTCCGGCGCAGAGCGGGCGCGACGTGGGCTGGAGATCGCTGGTCGCAGGGCTGCCGCCGGCGAGCGCGCCGCCGCTGCAGAGCGCGCTCTGGCCCAGCCTGGAGCGCATCCAGTGGGAGTACATCCACGCGGTGCTCGAGTCCTGCGATGGCAACATCTCGGAGGCCGCCCGCCAGCTCGGAGTGCACAGGCAGTCGTTGCAGCGCATGCTGCGGCGGCTGCCGCCGCGGCGCTGAGCTTCAGCTGCGACCCGGCGAGCTCCGCGGCGCCGTGGCCTCGGGGGTTGCATGTGCCCAGCGCCGCTCGAGGGAGCTGAGCACGCGGTGCAGCTGCGCATAGTCCGCCGCCACGAAGTACGCGGACTGCAGCTCCGAGAAGTGAATGTCACGGTGCGCGGCCGCCACCGTCAGCTCGCGTACGGGACCGTGCCGGGCGCACACCGCGCGAGTCTCCTCTGGAGACGAGAGCAGGCCGGCGCCGTAGATGCGAAACTCCGAGGGTGAGCCCAGCAGCCCGAACTCGATGCTCCACAGGTAGAGCCGCCCCAGCTCCGTGAGGGCGGACGGCTGGCGCACGAGGCGGCGATGAATGCGCTCCACCCGCGCCTCGGCGCGCTGGAGCTCTGCTGGCGGGTGGCGCCGGCAGCGCAGCCCAGCGCACACGCGGTTGGCCAGATACAGCTGCTGGTCCAGCGGGCTGCCCACCGCGCGCACCATCGAGGCCGCCAGCCGCTGCAGGAACCGGCCGTGCTCCGCCGAGACGAGCATCGGAATGTGCCCGACCAGATCGTGAGCGAGGTCCGGCGTGGGCGAGAACTCGAGGTGCTCTGGCCTGCGGATGTGGCGCGCCACGGGAAACACCTGGCGTGCGAGCAGGCCAGCGTACACCTTCGTGGGCAGATAACCCTGCACGCACACGGCGCGCCAGCCGAGCTCAGCCAGCGCCTCGTTCATCTCTGCCACCGTGGGTATCCTGGACCAGGGCAAGATCAGGCGCCGGAAGCCCTCCATGTAGGCGGGGTGCAGCCACGGATTCAGCTCGTGCACCAGCTCCGCAGTGCGGGCCCGCAGCGCGCGCCAGGTGGCATGAGCTGCTTGACCGTAGTCGCCATGGCGCTGTCGAACGATGTAGCGCTGCCAGGCTGCTGGCAGTGCCCCATGTGTTGCTGCCAGTGCAGCAGCGCGCTGTCCGACAGGCTGTTCGATGAAGCGAGCAACCTGCATCGCAACAAAGGAGCACGTAATCTACACCTCCACAACGCAACCTTTTGTTGCAGGCGCGCGTTGCACGCCCGGCGTCGCAGAAGCGGCATTCAGGCCCGTTTTCCAGCCTGCATACAGCGTGCTCACGCCGCGTATTTCACTGCCATATTTCAGTGCCAGACGTGCGAGTCAGCCCCACACCAGCCAGTGGCGATCGGACACGACCTCCACGCGCAGCCGCTCCAAGCCGGCCGCCTCGAGCTGCTCGCGCACCTCGTCTGCGCGGTAAGCAGCGCGCAGCGAGTTCGTGAAATCCGTCCGCAGCACCTCGGGGTCGTTACGCGAGTACTCGCTGACCAGACGTGCTAGCTCCTGCTCGCTCTCGGGGCGCAGCAGGTCCATCACCAACACCGGCCCCCCTGCCCGCGACCAGCGCGCGATGGAGCGCCACAGCACCGCAGGCTGTTCGAGGTGGTGCAACACGCTGTTCGAGTAGACGAGGTCGTAGCGTGACAGTGGCGCAGCACCGTCGGGCAGATGGCAGTGATACAAGCCGACCCGGTGCTCGAGACCGGCGGCGGCGAGCATCCGCTTACCGATCTGCAGCATGGGCAGCGAGCCATCGAGCCCGTGCACCTGCCAGCCCGGAAAGGCACGCGCGAAACGGCAGGCGATGTCGCCAGGACCACAGCCGAGATCGAGCGCCGTGCCGGCCTCGGGCAGCGCCGGGCAGCGCTCGCGCAGCAGCTCGATGAAGCGCTGGTGCGGCTGCTCGAAATCCGCACCTGCGTAGGCCGCCACCTGTTCGGCGCCCGTCATCAGCTCGGGCTCGGGGATTCGCTCCATGGCCGAGTGTACAGTGAGGCGGGGCACGGCTGCAGCGAGCGCTGCAGGCTACGGCCGATGGGCCCGCGAAGTGCGGCCGCAGCTCGCTGCCCGGAGCGGCTATACTGGCCGTTAACCACGCCATGGGACTCGCCGCCGAACTCACCGCCGCCCCCACCGAGGACCTGGAGCGCCAGGTCACGCGCCTGCGGGAGAACGCCACCCGCTTCGCTCGCGAGCCGCTCGTGAAGAAGCTGGCCTGGCTATACCAGATCCGCGAACGCCTGGCGCGCGCTTCGGAGCGCTGGGCGCTGGCCACCTGCCGCCACGTGCGCATCGCTCCCGATGCGCCGGTTGCGGGTGAGGCGTGGATCCTGGGCCCTGGCGCCACCTTGCGAGTGTTGCGGCTGCTGTCTGGCGCGCTGGCAGACATCCAGCGCTCGGGTGCCCCACAGCTGCCCAGCAAGCCGCGCCTGCTCGACAACGGCCAGACGGCGGTGCGCGTCTTCCCGTCGGGGCTGTTCGATCATGGCCTGCTGCCGGGTGTGCAGGCAGAGGTGCGGCTCGATCCCGGTCCCGGCGGCGAGCCGGTGCGCCAGGCCAGCTTCTATCAGCTGAAGGAGCCCGAGGGGCGAGTGGCGCTGGTGCTGGGCGCAGGCAACGTGAGCTCCATCCCTGCGCTCGATACGCTGAACAAGCTGTTCATCGAGGGGCAGGTCGTCATCCTCAAGCTGAACCCGGTGAACGAATACGTCGGCCCGATCTTCGAGGACGTGTTCAAGCCGCTCATCGATCAGGGCTACCTGGCCATCGTGTACGGCGGCGCAGAGGTGGGCAGCGCGCTGTGCAACCACCCGCTGGTGGACGAGATCCTGATCACCGGCTCGGATCGCACGCACGACGCGATCGTGTGGGGCAGCGACAAGGTGGAGCGCGAGCGGCGCCGCGCGCTGAACCAGCCGCTGCTGGCCAAGCCCATCACCAGCGAGCTGGGCAACATCACGCCCGTGATCGTGGTGCCGGGTAACTACAGCGACGCCGAGCTGAACGCGATGGCGGAGAGCATCGCCGGCATGGTCACGCAGAACGCCTCGTTCAACTGCGTGGCGGCCAAGATGCTGGTCTTGCCGCGCGGCTGGGACGGCTCGGAGCGGCTGCTGGCGGCGCTGGGCGACATCTTCTCGCGAGTGCCGACGCGCTATGCGTACTACCCGGGCGCGCGCGAGCGCTATCAGGTGCTCACCCGGGACGTGGGCCACGTGCAGGCGTTCGGGCGGCCCGGCGAGGGCGAGCTGCCGTGGACGCTGATCCGCGGCCTGAACCCCGCCGACAAGAGCAGCGTGCACTTCCGCATGGAGCCGTTCTGCTCGATCCTGAGCGTGGTGGAGCTGGACGAGACGGAGCCCGGCGCATTCCTGCTGGCGGCCACCACGTTCTGCAACGACACGCTCTGGGGCACGCTCACCGCCATGCTGTTCGTGCCACCCGCTCGCCTCGACGATGAGGGCTTTGAATACGAGGTGGAGACGGCGGTGCGCCAGCTGGGCTACGGTGTGGTCGCCATCAACCAGTGGTCGGGCGTGGCGTACGCCGCCGGCAGCACCCCCTGGGGCGGCCATCCCTCGGCCACCCTGCGCGACATCCAGAGCGGGCGGGGCTGGGTGCACAACACGTGCATGCTGGAGGGCATCGAGAAGTGTGTGGTGCGCGGACCGCTCACCTCCCCCTTTCGCCCAGTCTGGTCACCGCTGCACCGCACCTGCCACCTGGTAGGGCGAGAGCTCTGCGCGTTCGAGGCAGACCCGGATCTCTGGCGGTTATCGAAGCTGGGTTATCAGGCTCTGCGCGGCTGATTCAGCCCGCTGCGAGCGCTCTGCTCGGCGCCGGCGGCGCTCGTCCGGCGCCCATCGGCTGCGGCACTGCGAGCTCATCCAGCGCCGTTTTATGCGCGCGGGTGATTAACCGGACCGTTAGCCGGCTCGCTATCCTTGCTATAACCTTCGGAGTTCGCGGGGGCGAGCCGGCGCTCGAGCCGTATTGATGAGCACACGCACGAGGAAGCGATGACGGAAGGCGGAGACAAGGCCCGCGCAGAGTTTCTCTCGGAGGCGCAGGAGCTGATCGAGAACCTCTCGCGCAACCTGCTCTCGCTCGAGCAGAGCCGCTCCGGCGGTGGCCGCGTCGATCCCGAGCACCTGAACGAGGCCTTCCGCAGCGTGCACACGTTGAAGAGCCTGTCGGGGCTGTTCGGCGACAAGCACATGAGCCAGCTCTCCCACCGCCTGGAGGACTTGCTGGATGATCTGCGGCTGGGCCGGCAGAACCTGAGCGACGCGGTGCTGGACCTGCTGTTCACGTCAGTGGACGTGTACTGGCAGATCCTGACCAGCAGCGACGCGCAGGAGGTGCGCGGCGTGCAGGAGATCCTCGATCGCCTGGAGAAGCTGGCGCCCGCGACCAGCAACGAATCGGGCGACCTGGAGAGCTACGAGATCGATCAGGGCCTGCTGGCTGTGCTCACGGAGTACGAGGAGCACCGGCTCCTGGTCAGCGTGAAGCAGGGGCTGGAGCTGTACCTGGTGCGCGTGCAGTTCGATCTGGTGACGCTCGACAAGGCGCTCACCGAGATCAAGGACAAGGCCAAGCCCTTCGGCGAGGTGATCACGTACCTGCCCGCTGGCGAGGCAGCCAGCCCGGAGGTGATCGAGCTGGACCTGCTGCTGGCCTCGGGCTCGCCACTCAGCGAGATCGAAGCGGCGCTGGCTGGGCCGCGCAGCTCCGTACGGCAGATCCAGCGCAAGAAGCGCCCCACCCGCTCCAGCAAGGCCCTGCCCCGCCCGCTGCCCACGCGCACGCGCAACGCCACCGCCACCCCGCCCGACGTGCACGCCACCAGCATGCCGGGCGCCGTCGGCCCGGACGGCACCGAGGCGCCGCCAGCGGATGGCACGACGGCGGGCGGCGTCGGTCTGCTGCGCTCGGTGAGCCAGACAGTGCGCGTCGACATCCACAAGCTGGACGAGCTGATGAACGTCGTCGGCAAGCTGGCAGTGCTGCGCGGCGGGCTGACGGAGCTGACGGACAACGCGCGCTCGGAAGGCCACCGCCGGCTCGCCTCGCAGCTGTGGCAGCTATCGCACAAATTCGAGCGCAGCCTGCGCGAGCTGCAGAGCGGCATCCTGGAGGTGCGCATGGTGCCCCTCGCGCAGGTCTTCGAGCGGCTGACGCGCATCGTGCGCAAGACGGGCCGAGATCTGAACAAGGACGTGCGCCTGGTGGTCACGGGCGCCGAGACCGAGATCGACAAGCTGATCGTGGAGGAGCTGAGCGATCCGCTCATGCACATCATCCGCAACGCCATCGATCACGGCATCGAGGACGCGGAGGAGCGCAAGCGCATCGGCAAGCCTGCGGTGGGCACCATCGCCCTGAACGCCTTTCAGAAGGGCAACCACGTGGTGATCGAGGCCGAGGATGACGGCCGGGGGCTGAACAGCGACTCGCTGCTCGACCGCGCCATCCAGCTCGGCGCCATCGCCGAGCACGAGGCCAAGGAGCTCTCGCGCGCCGACGCGCTCAACCTGGTGTTCCTGCCGGGCCTGAGCACGCGCGAGAAGGCCTCCGCCGTGAGCGGGCGCGGCGTGGGCATGGATGTGGTGAAGACCAACATCGCCAAGCTCGGCGGCTCGATCGAGCTGGAGAGCGAGCCGGTGATCGGCACCAAGATCACCCTCACCCTGCCGCTCACCCGCGCCATCGTCACCGCGCTCCTGGTGCAGGTGGGCGACGGCATGTTCGCGATCCCGCTGACCAGCATCTCCGAGGTGAACGCGCTGGAGGAGTCACAGATCCGCATGATCGACAGGACCGAGGTGCTGAGCCGCCGCGGCTCGAGCCTGGAGCTGTGCCGGCTGCGCCAGCTGTTCCAGCTGCCCTCGGACGACGAGCCCGCGCGCCAGTTCGTGGTGGAGGTGATGGCCGGCACGCGCCACCTGGGCCTGGTGGTGGACGCGCTGCAAGGCCAGCAGGACATCATCATTCGCCCGCTCGGGCGCTCGCTGCACTCGGTGCGCGGCTTCTCCGGCGCATCTGAGCTGGCGGACGAGCGCATCGCCCTGGTGCTGGATCCGGGCGCCTTGATCGAGGAGGCCAGTGCGGGCAACACCCGCGAGCGCGGAGGTCGCATCCGTGCCGCCGGCTGAGTCGATGGAGCACGTGACCGCCACCCCGGTGCGCATGAGCACCCCCGACGAGCCGGTGCGCGAGATCCTCACCTTCGCCTTGAACGGCGAGGCCTTCGGCGTGCCGCTCACCCAGGTGAACGAGATCCTGGGCGTACGCAGCATCACTCGCGTGCCCCGCTCGCCGCCGGACGTGGTGGGCGTATGCACCGTGCGCGGCGAGCTGGTGACGGTGATCGATACGCGCCGCCGGCTGGAGCCCGCGGCCCCGCCCGCGCAAAACCGCGGGCGCATCCTGCTGACCAGCACGGCAGATGGCGAGAAGGTGGGCCTGCTCGTGGACGAGGTGCTGGGCGTGCAGCGCTTCTCCCAGGCCCAGATCGAGCCCACTGCCGGCGTCCTGATCGGCGACGTCTCGTCCCACATCGAGAGCATCGCGCGCAAGGGCACTCACGTGACGGTGCTGGTCAACCTGGCGTCTCTGACGAGCTGAGCCTGGCTGCAACCACTGATGCAAGGCAGCCCGGTGCATGAGGTCCGATTGAACAGCGAACGATTTCGGCGTGAACAGTTCCGGAGCCTGGTCGGCTTCGTGGTAGGCGACGTGGCGTACGCGGTGCCCACCTCCTGCGTGCGCGAGATCACCACGCCGCACTCGGTCACCGAGCTGCCGCACCTGCCGCGGGGCGTGATCGGCGTATTCGAGCACCGCGGCCAGGTCGTGCCCGTGATCGATCTGCGCACCTGCTTCGACGTGTCGCCGCAGGCCTCGGAGCGGCGCAGCCAGTGGATCATCGTGGAGGTCGATCATCATCGCATCGGCCTGTGCGTGAACCGCGTGACGGGCGTGTTCGAGGTGGGCTTCGGCGGCCTCAAGCCCGTGCCCGAGCTGGGCAAGAGCGTCGATCCGCGCAATCTGGTGGGCGTCGCCAGCCATCAGGATCGGCTGACCTTCGTGCTCGATATCTCCGCCTTCCGCAGCTACACCCTGGATGTGCCCCTGCCCGAGCTCACGGCAGGCTGAGAGCGGAACATCACGTGCCCTGGTTGCCTCCGCTCACCTCCGCCGAATTTCACGAGCTGCGCCGCCTGTTCAACGAGGCGGCGGGCCTGTCCTTTGACAGCTCGGCCCTGCCCGTGTTCCAGCAGCGCCTGGCCTCGCGCCTGCCGCTGCATGATCTAGACAACTTTCGCGACTACCTGCGCCTGCTCGAGTACGGGCCGGAGGGCGGCGCCGAGATGGCCGCAGTGCTGGATCTGGTCACCGCGGGAGAGACCTACTTCTTCCGCCACGAGGAGCAGTTGCAGCTGCTCTCACAGGTGATCCTGCCGGCGGTGGCACAGGCCAACGCCCCGCGCCGCCGCATCACCATCTGGAGCGCGGGCTGTTCCAGTGGTGAAGAGGCGTACACCGCGGCGATCCTGATCTACGAGAGCGGGCTGTTCAACGGCTGGAACGTGCGCGTCGCTGGCACCGATCTCTCGCAGGAGCGCATCGAGCACGCCCGCCAGGGCTGTTACTTTCAGGGTGCATTTCGCTGCACTCCGCCCGCCATCCGCGATCGCTACTTCGTTACATCGCCGCGCCCGGACTCGTTGAGCCGGCAGCGGCACTCGCCCGCGATCTGGCAAATTCAGGAAGAAATTCGCCGCTGCTGCCAGTTCAGTGTGGTGAACCTGCTGCGCATGGATCGGCCTTCCCAGCTGCCCGGGCTGGAGCTAGAGGCTTTGAGTCGGCGGGTGGACGTCATCCTCTGCCGCAATGTGCTCCTGTACCTGGATCCAAAGGCGCGCGTGCGCGTCCTCTCACAACTGTATGATCGTTTGATGCCGGGGGGGTTCTTGCTGCTCGGCCACTCTGAGTCACTGAAGATGCTGGGCACCACGCTCGATCTCGAGAGCCTGCATCACGACCTCGCGTTCCGGAAGCCGGAGCGCCCGCGCCGGGGAGGAGAGCTGTGAGCCGCCGCCTGCTACGCGTGCTGGTCGTCGACGACTCGCCGTTGAACCGCGACGAGATGGTGATGTCGCTGCAAGGCACCGGCGACGCCGAGGTGGTGGGCATCGCCGCGGACGGCAGCGAGGCGCTGCGCATGGTCACGCAACTGCGACCGGACGTGATCACGCTGGATCTGGAGATGCCGAAGATGGACGGCTTCAGCTTCCTGCGTCTGGTGCAGAACGTGTGGCCCTGCCCGGTGATCGTGATCTCCAGCTCCAACGCGGATCGCAGCGTGTTTCGCGCGCTGGAGCTGGGCGCGCTGGACTTTGTCTCCAAGCCGCAGACCAGCGCCGAGCGCCGCACGCTGTTCGGCAGCGTGATGCGCGAGAAGCTCGAGGTGGTGCGCGCGCTGTCGCCCGGGGTGCTGTCCAAGCCCCCTCCGGCGGAGTACGTGCGGCACGTGACGCCCGCCACGCCGCGCAAGCTATCCGGCTCCACGCCGCGCCACTTCATCGTGATGGCGGCCTCCACGGGCGGCCCCACCGCGCTCACCACCATCCTCTCGCGGTTGAACGCCGACGCGCAGGTGGCAGTGCTGGTGGCGCAGCACATGCCCGACACCTTCACCCGTACCTTCGCCGAGCGGCTGGATCGTCACTGCGCGCTGGAGGTGAGTGAGGCGCGAGCCAACCAGTCCATCATGGGCGCCGCGGCGCTGGTCTGTCCGGGCCGGCGCTGCCTCGAGGTGCGCAGCGACGGCAAGCAGTTCCTGGCAGAGATCCGCTTTCCCAGCTCCAATGATCGCTACGTGCCCAGCGCCGATCGTCTGTTCTCCAGCGTGGCAGCCCTGGCCGGAAAGAACACCATCGGCGTGGTCTTGACGGGCATGGGTGACGATGGGATGGAGGGCGCCCGCGCCATCGTGGCCGCGGGCGGCACGGTGATCGCCGAGGCGCCGGAGACGGCGGTGGTGTATGGCATGCCGCAGGCAGCGGTGCGCGCGGGCGTCGTGCGGCGCAGCCTGCCGCTCGGGGACATCGCCACGTACCTCAACGATCTAATGGCGCGTAATTGAGCGCCGCGGCGTTTCTCGAGCCCTGAGCAGCCGCAGCCATCGCGCGCCCGCGCGACGGCATTTCCGGGCACAAACCCGCGACTTCGCGCGTATCGCGGGGGCGCGCTGGCGCGCCGCCGCAGCCCCCCGGCACTGGACGGCCGGATCGTTCCCGTGTACTCCCATTGCACGCCGGAGAGACGCATGAAGCAGAGATTTGCACCCATCGCCCTGTTTTTTACCTGGGTCGGCATCTTCGTCGCGTACTGGCCATCAGGCTGCGCGCAACGACTGGCCACCCCCGCACAGCACGCGCCCAGCACACCTGCTGCCGTGCAAGTGCCTGCCGCGCCGCCCGGCGGTGACCGCCCGCTGCTGCCTCATCCGGCGTTCGCGTTCGCACAGGAAATGAGCGACCAGAACGTCACCATCGCCGACATCGCCGAGCGCAGCACGCCCAGCGTGGTGAACGTGGCCTCGCGGCGCGCCGTGAGAGAGCTGTCGCAGCAGGAGCAGTTCTTCCGCCACTTCTTCGGCCCCTTCGGCCCGGAGCCGCCGGAGCGGCAGCAGCGCGGCCTGGGCTCGGGCGTGATCTACAGCGCGGACGGGCTGGTGCTGACCAACAACCACGTGATCGAGGGCGCGGACGAGATCACCGTGACCACCGCGGACGGCGTGGACTACGAGGCGGAGGTGGCCGGCACCGACGAGAAGAGCGATGTAGCCGTGCTGCGCCTCAAGGGCAACCCGAAGGGGCTGGTGCCGATCACCGTGGGAGACTCGACCAGCCTGCGCGTGGGAGACGTGGTGCTGGCCATCGGCAACCCGTTTGGCCTGTCACAGACGGTGACGATGGGCATCGTCTCGGCCAAGGGCCGCTCGGAGACGGGCATCGACGTGGACTACGCCGACTTCATCCAGACCGACGCCGCGATCAACCCGGGCAACTCGGGCGGCGCTCTGGTGAACATGCAGGGCGAGCTGGTGGGCATCAACACCGCCATCATCTCGCGCACCGGTGGCTATCAAGGCATCGGCTTCGCCATCCCCTCCAGCATGGCCAAGGAGATCGCGCAGAGCTTGCTCAAGCACGGCAAGGTGGTGCGCGGCTGGCTGGGCATCGGCATTCAAGACGTGGACCCCGAGCTGGCCGCGGCGCTGAGCCTGCCGAACGCGGACGGCGTGCTGGTCAACGGCGTGGAGCCGGGCAGCCCGGCGGAGAAGGGCGGCCTGCAGCGCGGCGACGTGGTGCTCAGCGTGTCCGGCAAGAAGACCAACTCCAGCACGCAGCTACGCAACATCATCGCCTCCAGCGGCCCCAACAAGGTGGAGCTCAACATCCTGCGCGCCGGCAAGCCGCAGACGCTCACCATCCAGCTCGGTGAGCTGAAGACGGACAACCCCCGCTCCGCACCTGCGGTCACGCCGCAGGAGCAGTCGCTCAACGGGCTGGCGCTCGAGCCGCTGGATGCCAAGCTGCGCCAGCGCCTCAACATCCCCTCCACCGTCAAGCAGGGCATCGTGGTCACCGGCGTGGCCCCGGGCAGCGCCGCCGCCGAGCGCGGCATCGCCCCCGGCGACGTCATCCTCGAGGTCAATCGCAAGCCCGTCAGCACCCTGCAAGAGTTCAGCGCCGCATTCAAACAGTCGCCCGGCAAGGGCGCGCTGCTGCTGCTCTATCGCGACGGCAGGACGCAGTATCTGGTGCTCGGTAAGTAGCCGTCTCGGGGGGGGAGCGAGCCGTGCGGAGGTGTCTGGCCTTTGTGCGGAGGGAGCCTAGGAGCCTAGGGGTTTCGGAGAGTGGCTCGGAGGCGAGCGTGCCTTGCGGCGCCAGAATGTGCCTTCTCCGTGTCCCAGAGCGAGGGCGCACAGCGGGCACATTCTAGGGTCGCTGGCTGGCGCGCAGCGCCGAGCACTCTCTCCGAAAACCCTGGGCTCCTGGACCCCTAGGCTCCTTGACTCCCTCCTCCCTGGCTCCTTGGCTCCCTCCTCCCTCCCGTCTCACAAAGACGCCACGGAAGGGTCCACGCCGCCACGTCCTCGCTGACCGTGAGCGCTGCCGTTTGCTCCGGGTCGCTCCGTGGTCGTGGCAGGGTGCCCCCGACCTGTGGCGCGAACTGCGGCAGTTCCCCGTGGCGCACCACTTCCTGCCGGGGGCTGGAGGGCAGGTGGGTGCTGCTGGCATCGCCCGTGCACAGGTCGATGGTGATGCACCCCACCTCTCAGCGGCTCCGATCTGCTCGTGGCTCGCGCTCCTATCTGGCAGCGCTGGCCGCAACGCCATCGCTGCTGGCTCTGGCTTCGGCGCATGCGCTGAGTGAGCCGCAGGTGGCGCCGGATGAGCTTCAGGCACGTGGCGGAGCTGCCGGTGGTGCCGGCAGCGGGAGCGGCGGCGCAGGCGGCAGTGGCAGTGGCTGGGGTGGAAGCGGCGGGAGCGGCTCGGGAGGCCGCGCCGGCTCCTCGCCTCGTGACGGTGCGCGCCCGCTGGACGGGCTGCCCGCCGCACTGTCAACTCCGGAGCAGCTCACCTCCGGGAAAGACAAAGACTTCGTCCAACAGCAGCTACCAACCACGCTGCGTCGAGGCGTTCGGAAGGAACATGGCTCGGAGCAGGCCAGCGGTGACCAGGCTGGATCGCCGCTGGTGCAAGCTCCGGGTGCTGACCTGATGGTCACTGCAAACGGCTCTTGCGGTGACGAAGCGGATCAGGTCCGCGTCGCGCGCTTCTGGCGCGATCATGCTCACTGAACGCAACGGCAGCAGCACCCACGCAGTGCGGCGGGGCGACTACCGTCGCACCGCGTGGCCCTCTTCGCGCAGCCCAGCGCACACCGCCCGTATTCGACAGGAGCTCCGAAAAAATGAAAGCCACGAGTTTGCTCGAGAGTCAGCACCGCAGGATCGAAGCCCTGCTGAAGCAGCTGGAAAGCGGGGTCGCTGACCACCAGGCGCTGCTGGGCGAGCTGGCCGATCACCTGGCGGCGCACATGGCCATCGAGCAGGACATTTTCTACCCCGCGATCAAGCGCGTGAACGACGACCTCGTGAACGAGAGCTACGAGGAGCACGCCCTGGCCGAGGTGGCGCTGAAGCGGCTGCTGGCGACGGCGCCGGAGGACGACGAGTTCCGCGCGCGAGTGATCGCGCTGAAAGAGCTCTTGCAACACCACCTGCAGGAGGAGGAAGAGGAGCTCTTTCCCGCGGTGCTGGGCGCGCTGGACAAAGACGCGCTGGAGCAGCTCGGTCAGACCATGCAGCAGCGCTTCGAGGTGGTGCTCGCCGGTGGCTATGCCTCCGTGGTGCCGAAGGGCTGGTCCACCACCTCGGCAGACGTCTCCAAGCAGTCTTCGCAGCGCCCTGCCCGGAAGGGCAGCCACCGCCCCAAGAACTCGCGTTCCGCCGCTTGACGGTGCGCGGCGCCAGCCCCACCGGAAGGAGTACCTGCTCTCATGCCTCAACCACGTAACAGCGCAGCCACGCCGCCCACGCCATCACTCTCGCAGCAGGTCAAGTCGTGCGACGTGTGCGGCAACATCTATGACAAGAGCTTCGAGGTGAAGATGGATGATCGCACCTTCACCTTTGATTGTTTCGAGTGTGCCATCCATGAGCTGGCACCCGAGTGTGCGCACTGCCACTGCCGCGTGATCGGGCACGGTACCGAGAGCAACGGCGTGTTCTTCTGCTGCGCGCACTGTGCGCGCGGGCACGGCGCTGGTAGCGCGCGCGATCGCGTCGACGAGCACTGACGTTGTCGCCAGCGCCGCCTTGTCTCCGTTGATTGTGTCGTCCGTTGATTGTGTCGTCCGTTGATTGTGTCGTCCGTTGATTTGTGGCGCCCACGGATGTGTGGCGCGCGCTGATTTGGCCCGCCTGCGCCGCAGTTGACCCGCCGGAGCGTGTCCCCCGCCCGCTCGGCTGCAGGGTCGCGCGCGGTGGCGGCGGGCCACTCGACTTGTCAGCAGCAGCCTGCTGACCGCGCCGCGCCGAGCGCGGCATTGGAGGTACAGTGAATATCCAGAAATGCTTCTTTGCCCTGAGTCTCGTTGCCCTGCCCGGCCTGGCGCTGAGCGCCTGCAGCAAAGACAACCCGACCCCGGCCGAGACCGCTCTCAACGCCCCGGTGGCCACGTACGATACGCACGCCGCGTCCGAGTCGATCGCCGAGGCCCGCTGCGCTCGCGAGGACCGCTGTCAAAACGTGGGCGACGACAAGAAGTACTCTTCCACTCAGGACTGTCTGGCGCGCGTTCGAGATGACTGGAAAGACGATCTAAACGCACGTCAGTGTCCAGGCGGTGCTAACGAGAAGGAGCTGAACGAGTGCCTGGAGGCCGTCCGCAATGAGGACTGCGCGAGCCCCTTCGATACCCTGTCGCGCGTGTCGGAGTGCACGTCCGGTCAGATCTGCGTGGACTGATCCCACAGGCCCCCTGCCTGCGATTATCTGCCTGCGACTGACTCCGCTGGCACGCGCCAGCAGAAGGAATGGTGGCATCATGGATCGGATCGAGCTGGATCGGATCAAACGTTGGTCTCGACCTGAGGCCGGGCCTAACCCACCCAAGCCAGAGATTCCCCTCCCGCCGGAGCCGGATGAGCCGGGGCAGCCGCCGCCGTCGCAACCGCCACCCCGCCCCTTCGACCCGGAGCATCCCTTCCCTGACTATTCCGACGTTCCACCAGTGAAACCGTCTGACCTGACTACTTGCGAGGCAGCAGCGTGATGAATCCGATCTTCTCTTCCAGCAGCGCCGAGGGCTCAGCGTGGCGCAAGGCCGGGCAGCTTCTGGCATGGAGCGGGCTGATTGCCATCGGCGCGCGCCGCGGAGGTGTGCTGGGCCTGGTCGCCATGGGCTACGGGCTGGAGAAGCTGTCCGAGCTGGCCTTGGGCACGTCCTTCTCTCGAGTGCTGCTGGCCGGGATGCAGGTAGAACCGGAGCGGCGCTTCGGTGACGGTACGCGCGATCTGGTGGACCAGGCCTCCTGGGAATCGTTCCCCGCTAGCGATCCGCCGGGTCGCGGCGTGGGCTGAGAGCGGAGGCTCGGCAGGTCGAGCTGGGTCTCGGCAGGTCGAAGGCTCCGCAGATCCAGCGCTCCGGGCCGTGCCGCTGGGCATGCGTCCGGAGCGCGAGGGCTCAATTCCGCGCAGTATCGAGAAACGCCGCCATCGGAAAATCGATGGCGACGAGCACCTCTCGCCCCGCGATCACCTCCACCTGCTCCACGGGCACGTCGAGGGTCACCGGGCGATCGAGGCGATCCACCATCACCGCCTCCCCCGCGTAGCTGCCGGGAGCGAGATCGACGGTAAGCTGAAAGGCGTCACACGGAGCCTGCCAGGGCTCCACGTTGCCGAGGCCGGGCGCGACCAGGTTGACCTGGAAGCGGTCGATGCCCAGGCCACCGCAGTCGAGCGGCTCTCGGCGACCGCTGAGCGTCCATTGCAAGGTCAGGCTGCCGGCCGCTGGCAGCTCATCCGCGGCTGCATCATGGCTCGCGGCGCCGGCGCGTGGCTCCCCGCTCGCGATGCATGGAAGCATCAGCGCGAGTGCGGTCAGCCAGAGCTTGGCTTTCCAGTTCCTCATCTGTGCTCCTCTCTGGATCGGGCGCCGTGCTCGCGCACGGTGCCGTTGCTGCGCGGCGCTGTGGCCGCTGCATGCGGGTGGCGTGCGGCGCCGCTCCAGGGCTGCCGCAGGGTAGATACCGGTCAACGATATCGAATGGTGTGGCGATATCGAGCCAGCGATACCGCACGAACCAGCAAGGAGCAGGAAACATGCCCGAGCACGTGCCGTGCGCCTCACTGGCTGCTCAGACCAGGAAGCTCCTGTGTACGCACGTTCTGCCGAGCAATCTTGCTACAGGCGAGTCGCAAAGGCACGCCAGGAGGGCGTCTTTACGCGTGAATTCGCGGGCATTTGCGACACTGTCGTTGGCACGGTGGCTGCACAGGAGCCCCGCATGCGTCATTCTTCTAACGCTCTCGACGGCGACTGGAATCGTGTGACGGGCAGCGCGCCCTGCCCCGTGTGTGGCAGCGCCGCGAATTGCCGCACTCACTCGGATGAGGCCTTCGTCTGCTGCGTGCAGCGTCCGTCAGACTGGCGCCTGAGCAATGGCGGCTGGCTGCACCGGCTGGAGGCCGGCGGCATCCCGCTGCCAGGTTACGACCGCGTCGCTGGCCTGCGCGCGAACGCCGTCCCGTCCGGTGCTCGTCCGTGAGCAGTGGAGCCGAGAGCTCCGTTGCCTCGGATACAAAATCTCTCTGCTGCCCTGGGCTGAGCCCCCGCCTGCACTGGGACGAAGCCACGTTCCTGCGGGGTGAGCTGTACTCCGAAGAGCACCTGGTGCTGCACGCGGCGGAGCTGGCCCGGAGCCACGGTCAGCCCAGCCGGGCACGCACGCCCGGTCCCCTGCGCGCGCGCTTCGCAGCCGCGCGCAAGCGCATCCACGAGGCTTACCGCGTCCTGGCCGAGGAGGCGCCTCACCGGCGCGAGCCCACGCCCGCCGAGGAGTGGCTGCTCGACAACACCAACATCGTCGTCGATCAGCTGCGCGAGATCGCCGAAGATCTGCCGCCTGGCTACCTGCTGCAGCTGCCTCGCCTGAGCAGCGGCGAGATGCGAGGCTTTCCTCGCGTATACGCGCTGTGCATCGACTACCTGCGTCACACCGACTCGCGGGTGGACGTGCACAGCCTGGGCAGCTTCGTCCTGGCCTATCAAGACGTCGCGCCGCTCACCATTGGCGAGCTGTGGGCGGTGCCGATCATGCTGCGCCTGGGCCTGTGCCTGGGCGTCGGCGCGCTGGCAGCGTCCGAGGCTGCCTCGCGCGAGCGCGCCAGCGGTGATGCCTGGGCCGAGCGCTTGCTGCGGAGCGGCGCCAGCGCGGCCGAGACCCACGCTTGCCTGCAAGAGATGGAGCAGAGCCAGCGCCCGCTGACCCCCGCCTTTCTGGTGCAGCTGTTGCACCGCCTGCGCGAGCACGACGCGGCGCCCGAGCTGGCGCGCGAGTGGGTGGCCCAGCGCTGCGCCGCCTGGGGCACCACCCCCGAGGAACTGGCGCGCAAGGAGCACCTGCGCCAGGCCGGCGATCAGGTCTCGGTCGGCAACGCCATCACCAGCATGCGCGCCGTCTCTGCGTATGACTGGGACGCCTTCTTCGAGCGCACCAGCAAGGTGGAGGCGGTGCTCCGGCAGGACCCGGCGCAGGCCTATGCGGCGAGCGACAAGGCCACGCGCGACCGCATGCGGCACGCGGTGGAGGAGCTGGCCCGGCGCGGTGCGCTGGACGAGGAGGCGGTGGCCAGCCGCGCAATCGCGCTGTGCCGCGCGCGCGCCGAGAGCGAGGGCATGAGCGCCATCGGCGCGCACGTGGGCTACTACTTGCTCGACGCGGGCCGCCCGCAGCTGGAGCGGCTCGCCAGCTACCGGCCCACTCTGCGCAGCCACTGCGTGCGCGCGGTGCTGGCCTGGCCCATGCTGTTTTACCTGGGCCTGCTCGCGATCTTCACCCTGGGCTTGCTCGGGGCAGCGGCGCAGGCCTGGCAGGGCGCGCTGCCGCTCGACCTGCGGCTGCTCGTATTCCTGGGGCTGTTCGCGCTGCCCGCGAGCGAGATCGCGCTGGCGGTCACCAGCAGCCTGGTGGTCACCATCTGTCCGCCGCGCCTGCTGGCGAGCTGCAGCTTCGAGCGGGGCATCCCGGAGCAGCACCGCACCCTGGTGGTGGTGCCGGTGTTGATCGACAGCCCCGCCACGGTCGAGCAGCTACTGGAGCAGCTGGAGGTCCGCTCGCTCGCCAACCCGGACCCCAATCTGTACTTCGCGCTGCTGACCGATCACACCGACGCGCAAGATCAGACGCTGGCGGGCGATGAGGCCCTGGTGGAGCTGGCGCTGCGCGGCATCAGCGCCCTCAACGCTCGCCACGGTGGCAGCACGCCGCGCTTCTGGCTGTTTCACCGGCCTCGGCTGTTCAACCCGGGCGAAGGGCGCTTCATGGGCTGGGAGCGCAAGCGCGGCAAGCTGGAGGAGCTCAACCGCCTGCTGCTGGCCGCGCGAGCGCCCAGCCCGGCGACGCCGGATGCGGACACGACGTTCTCCGTGGTCACCGCGCCGCGCGAGCTGCTCGGCAGCATCCGCCATGTGATCACGCTCGACGCCGACACCGAGCTGCCGCGCGACGTGGGGCGCAAGCTGGTGGCCAAGCTCGCGCACCCGCTGACCCGCCCGGTGTGCGACGCGGAGACGGGCCGCGTCGTACGGGGCCACGCCATCATCCAGCCGCGGGTGGGCACCTTGCCGCTCAGCTCGCGCCGCTCGCGCTTTGCCGCCATCGCCGCGGGGCCGCCCGGCATCGATCCGTACACGACTGCAGTGTCCGACGTGTACCAGGACCTGTGCGGCGAGGGCTCGTTCGTGGGCAAGGGCATCTACGACGTGGCCGCCTTCCAGCGCGCCATGTCGGGCAGGACGCCCGAGAACCATCTGCTCAGCCATGATCTGTTCGAGGGCATCTTCGCGCGCTCTGCCCTGGCCACCGACGTGGAGGTGCTGGACGAGCAGCCCTCGGCGTATCACGTGCAGGTGGGCCGCCAGCACCGCTGGGTGCGCGGCGACTGGCAGCTCTTGCCCTGGCTCTTGCCCATGGTGCCCACGGTGACCGGCAGGCGCAAGAATGACCTGCGACTGCTCGACGCCTGGAAGGTCTGCGACAACCTGCGGCGCAGCCTGCTCGCGCCCAGCCTGGTGCTCTTGCTCGCCGCTGGCTGGCTGCTGCCCGCGCGGGTGACGGGCGCGGTGACGGCGCTGGGGCTGGGCGTGCTGCTGGTGCCCGCGCTGTCGCGCCTGCTGCTCGACATCGTGCGCGAGACCGCGCAGCCGTCGCGCTCCTTCTTCGGCTCGCTCGGTGGAGAGCTGCGCCACAACGCCCAGCAGGCGCTGCTGGGCACAGTCTTCCTGCTGGATCAGGCCTGGACGTCGCTGGACGCGGTCGCGCGCACCCTGGTGCGGCTGGTGTCGCGGCGCCACCTGCTGGAGTGGACCACCATGAGCCAGAGCGCCGCCCAGCTCGGGCAGCGCGCGCGGGTGTATCGCCGGCTGTGGCTGGGCAGCGTGCTGTGTCTCGCGGCAGCGCTGGGCGTTGCGCTGGCTAACCCCGCGGCCCTGGCCTTTGCGCTGCCGTTCCTGCTGGCCTGGGCCTCGGCGCCGCTGCTCGGGCGCTGGCTGGAGCAGCCCGCCGAGGCGCCGCGCGCGCTGGAGCACATCTCCGAGGCTGATCAGCGCTTCTTGCGCCGCACGGCGCGCAAGACCTGGCGCTTCTTCGACACCTTCGTGAGCGCGGCCGATCACTACCTGCCACCCGACAACTACCAGGAGGATCCGCGCGGCGAGCTGGCGCGGCGCACCTCGCCCACCAACATCGGTCTGTACCTGCTGAGCGTGGTGAGCGCCCGCGAGCTGGGCTTCATCGGGCTGCGCCAGAGCATCGAGCGGCTGCGCCAGACGCTGGCCACCGTGGAGCGCCTGGAGAAGCGCGAGGGCCACCTGCTCAACTGGTACGACACCGAGAGCCTCAGCCCGCTGGAGCCGCGCTACGTCTCGACGGTCGACAGCGGCAACCTGGCAGCTTACCTCTGGACTCTGCGCGAGGCCTGCGAGGATCTCGGACGAGCGCCGCTGTGCTCGCGTGCGCCCTTGCTCGCCGCGCGCGACGCGGTGAGCCTGGCGCTGGCTCACTCGCCCGACACCGATACGCGACGCAGCGAGCTGCGCGCGCTGGAGCAGGCCGTGCAGGGCGTGTGCGACCGGTTGCAGCCGGGCGCGCTGGGCCCGGCCAGCGCGCTGCTGGAGGCGCTGCGGCTGGTGCAGGAGGGCCGCGCCGCGGACTGGGCGCGAGAGCTGGACCCGAGCAGCAGCTACTGGCTGGAGCAGGCCGACGCCGGCCTGAACGAGGCGCAGCGCGAGCACGCCGAGCTCATCCCCGCCGGCCTGCCCGGGGCGCAGTCCGCGCTGAGCAGCCAGCCCGCGCTGGCCACCCTGGTGCAGGAGCTGAAGCAGCTGCTGGCGAGCGCAGACAGCCCCGTGGGCGTGGTGCGCGCCCGCGCCCGGGCGCAGCAGCTGAGCCAGGCCATCGAGCAGCAGCTGGCAGCGCTGCCGGGCGAGCAGCGCGAGGCGTGCGAGCGCGAGCTGGACGCGATGCTGCGGCGGCTGGACAGCAAGGCAGACGCCTGCAGCGAGCTCTTGCGCGAGCTGATGGATGTGGGCGACCGCGCGGCAGCGCTGGCCGACGGCATGAGCTTCCGCTTCCTGTTCGACGAGCAGCGCGAGCTGTTCTCCATCGGCTACAACGTGTCGCACGCGCGGCTCGATAGCTCGCACTACGATCTGCTGGCGTCGGAGGCGCGCCTGGCCAGCCTGTGGTGCATCGCCCGGGGTGAGGTGCCCGAGCGGCACTGGTTCCGCCTGGGGCGGCCGCGCGCCGCGCTCGGCGTGGGCCGCGCGCTGCTGTCCTGGAGCGGCTCGATGTTCGAGTATCTGATGCCGCTGCTCTTGCTGCGCAACAATCCGCGCACGTTGCTGGCCGAGGCCTGCGCCGCCGCGGTGGATCAGCAGCGCCGTTACGCCGCGGAGCGCGGTGTGCCGTGGGGCATCTCCGAGAGCGCGTACAACGTGATGGATCTGCGCATGACGTACCAGTACCGCGCGTTCGGCGTACCCGGCCTGGGCTTGAAGGCGGGGCTGGGTGAGGATCTGGTGGTCGCGCCGTATGCCACCGTGCTCGCCGGACTGGTGCGCCCCGAGCTGATCAGCAAGAACCTGCGTGCGCTGGCCGGCGAAGGTCTGGACGGTCCCTACGGCTTCTACGAGTCGATCGACTACACGCCGGCGCACGTGCCACCCGGGCGGCGCGGCGTGGTGGTCAAGTGCTTCATGGCGCACCACCAGGGCATGTCGCTGGTGGCGCTGGACAGCATCCTGAACGACGCGCCGATGCAGCGGCGCTTCCACCGGCACCCGCGCATCAAGGCCGCCGAGCTGCTCCTGGAAGAGCGCATCCCCACCCGCTCGCCGCTGGTCGAGGCGCCCGCGCCGCTGGTGGTGCGGGCCAGCGAGGGCGAGCGGCTGGCAGACGTGGTGGAGCACGCCGGCAAGAGCGCGGCGGGCCCGCTGCGCGTGCATCTGCTCGGTCATGGCGAGCTGTGCTCGCTGATCACCGCCACGGGCGGCGGCTTCATCAGCTGGAAGGGGCTGGACGTCAACCGCTTCCGCGAAGACCCTCAGCTGGATACGGGCGGGGTCTATGTATACCTGCAGGATCGTGCCAGCGGGCGCACCTGGTCCGCCAGCTATCAGCCGACCCGCGCCGAGCCCGACTACTACAACGTGGCCTTCGCCATCGATCGGGTGGAGTTCCACCGCCGGGACGGCGACGTGCAGACCGTCACCGAGGTGGCGCTCTCCCCCGAGCACGCCGCCGAGGTGCGGCGCATCACCCTGACCAACCAGGGTCAGCAGGCGCTGGAGCTGGAGGTGACGAGCTTCAGCGAGGTGGTGCTCTCGCCGCGCCGCGCCGACGTGCAGCACCGCGCGTTCGGCAGCCTCTTCGTGGACACGGAGGTGCTGCCGGAGCGCAACGCACTGATCGCGCAGCGCAAGCCGAGCGGCGCAGGCGAGGCGCCGGTGTGGCTCGCCCAGCTCTTGCTGGTGGATGGCGAGCACTGGGGCCCGCTCGACTATGACTGCTCGCGCCTGAGCTTCCTCGGGCGCGGGCGCGGCCCGGAAGCGCCGCTGGGCATGGAGCGCGGGCGAACGCTCGGGCGCCGGACGGGCCACGTGCTGGATCCGGCGCTGGTCTTGCGGCGCCCGGTGCGGCTCTTGCCGGGCGCGTCCAGCCGGGTCACCTTGACCACGATGCTGGCCAGCTCGCGCGAGGAGCTGCTGGGGCTGCTCGAGATCTACAGCGAGCAGCACGCCGCGGCCCGCGCCATCGAGCTGGGTTGGGCCGGCGTGCGGGTGGAGCTGCGTCACCTGGGCATCAGCTCGACCGAAGTGCACCGCTTTCAGCGCCTGCTCTCGGCGGTGCTCTTCCCTCACCCTGCGCTGCGCCTGAGCGAGGCGCCCGCCAGCACCGGACAGCGCGGCCTGTCGGGCCTGTGGTCGCAGGGCATCTCGGGCGATCTGCCGATCGTGCTGCTGCGGCTCGATCACGCCGAGTTCTCCGAGGTGTGCCGTGACTTGCTGCTGGCGCACGAGTTCTGGCGGCTGAACGGCTTCAGCAGCGACCTGGTGATCATCAACGAGGAGCCGAGCGGCTACCTGCAGGGCACCCACGAGCAGGTGCGCGAGCTGATCCAGCGCGCGGAGCTGGATCAGCGCGGCGGCGTGTTCCTGCGCCGCGCCGACCAGATGAGCGAGGAGGAGCGCGCGCTGCTGGCCTGCGCCGCGCGCGTGGTGGTGCGCGCGTCACGCGGGTCGCTGGCGCGCCAGCTGCGCCGTGCCGCCGCGGCGCCCGAGCTGCCTCCGCCGGCCTGGCCCGCGCCCACGCACGCGGCGCCCGCGCCCTCTGCGCCGCCCCCGGCGGTGCGCGCGCGCCGCCCGCAGCTGCTGATGGACAATGGCATCGGCGGCTTCGATCAGGACGGCAAGGAGTACGTGATCGTGCTGGAGCCCGGCACCAACACGCCCGCGCCCTGGAGCAACGTCATGGCCAACCCGGACTTCGGCTGTCTGGTCACCGAGCGCGGCTCCAGCTTCACCTGGGTCCACAACAGCCAGCGCTACCGGCTGACGCCCTGGAGCAACGACGCGGTGAGCGATCCCTCGGGCGAGCTCCTGTACGTGCGCGACGACGAGACGGGCGCGATCTGGTCGCCCGCGCCGGAGCCGGCGGGACTGCGCGAGCGCTACCTGGTGAAACACTCGGCGGGGCTCAGCCGCTTCGAGCTCAGCGCGGGCGGGCTGTGGCACGAGCTCGCCGTGTTCGTGAGCGCGAGCGACCCGGTCAAGTTCCTGCGCCTGCGCCTGGCCAACCACGGCCGCGCCGCCCGCCAGCTGTCCGTGTTCGGGGTGGCGGAGTGGGTGCTGGGCAACAGCCGCGAGAGCACGCGGGTCTCGGTGTGCTCCAGCTGGGACGCGGAGCTGGGCTGCGTGTTCGCGCAGAACCCGCTCTCGCCCTTCCCCGAGCAGCGCGCCTTCTTCACCGCCACGCGCCGCCCGCACAGCTTCACCGCCGATCGCGCGGAGCTGTTCGGCGTGGCGGGCACGCGGCGGCGGCCGAGCGGGCTCGAGCAGCGCAGCCTGGGCGGCGCAGCAGGCGCCGGGCTCGATCCGTGCGCGGCGCTGCAGCTCACGGTGGAGCTGGCCCCGGGCGAGGCCACGGAGCTGACGTTCGTGCTGGGGCACGGCAGCTCGCTGGCGGAGGCGCGCGCTCTGGCCGAGCGCTACTCTGCCAGCGCGGCCGACGCCGATGGCGCCGTGGCGGCCGCCCTGCATCAGGTGCAGCAGAGCTGGGAGCAGCTGCTCGGCACGGTGCGAGTGGAGACGCCGGATCCCGCGCTCGACGCACTGCTCAATCACTGGCTGCTGTACCAGGCGCTCAGCAGCCGCATCTGGGCGCGCACCGGCTTCTACCAGTCGAGCGGCGCGTATGGCTATCGCGACCAGCTACAGGACGTGCTGGCCACGCTGTACGCGCGACCCGAGCTGGCGCGCGAGCACCTGCTGCGCTGCGCGGCACGCCAGTTTGAGGAAGGCGACGTGCAACACTGGTGGCACGAGGAGACGGGCGAGGGCCTGCGCACGCGCTGCTCCGACGATATGCTGTGGCTGCCGTACGTGACGGCAGAATACATCCGCGTGACCGGCGATCGCGCCGTGCTGGACGAACAGGTGCCGTTCCTGCACGAGCGGACCCTGGCCCCCGGTGAGGAGGATCTGTTCAGCTCGCCCGCCGTCAGCGAGGCCCGCGCCTCGCTGTACGAGCACTGCACGCGCGCGCTGGACGTGGCGGCCACCTCGGGCCCGCACGAGCTGCCCACGATGCGCGGCGGTGACTGGAACGACGGCATGAACCGCGTGGGCCAGCACGGCCAGGGCGAGAGCGTGTGGCTGGCCTGGTTCCTGGCGCGCACCCTGCTCGACTTTGCGCCGCTGGCGCTGAGCAAGAATGATCGCCAGCGCGCCGGCTGGTGCCAGCAGCAGATCGAGCGGCTCACCCGCGCCGTGGAGAGGCACGGCTGGGACGGCGAGTGGTACCGGCGCGGCTACTTCGACGACGGCAGCCCGCTCGGCTCGAAGCAGAACCAGGAGTGCAGCATCGACGCGATCGCGCAGTCCTGGGCGGTGATCGCCGGGGTGGGCGATCGCGAGCGCGCAGCGCAGGCAGTGGCCGCCTCCGAAGCGCGCCTGGTGCGCCCGCGCGCGCGGCTGATGTGCCTCCTGGCTCCCCCCTTCCACAGTCAAGACCCGGACCCGGGTTACATCCGCGCGTACCCGCCGGGCATTCGCGAGAACGGCGGTCAGTACACACACGGCGTGCTCTGGACCCTGCACGCGCTCACCCTGCTGCGCGAGGGTGACCGCGCCGGCGCTCTCCTGGACCTGCTCAACCCCGTGCATCACGCGGATACCCCCGAGCAGCTGGAGCGCTATCGAGTGGAGCCCTACGTGGTCGCCGCGGACGTGTATGGCGGGACCGAGCACCCGGGCCGCGGCGGCTGGACCTGGTACACGGGCTCGGCGGGCTGGTTCTATCGCATCGTGCTGGAGCGGGTGCTGGGGCTACGCAAGAACGGCCAGCTGCTGTCGCTGGTGCCGTGTGTGCCCAGCCGCTGGCGCCGCTTTGCGCTGAGCTATCGCCACGGTAACAGCACGTACCAGATCCGGGTCGACAACCCGCAGCAGGTGAGCTGCGGGGTGACCCAGCTGCTGCTCGACGGCAAGCCGCTGCGGGAGAGCCAGATCCAGCTGGTGGACGATGGCCGCAGCCACGAGCTGCGAGTCACGCTCGGCCACTCCGAGGCGGCTGCACGAGCCCAGCGTGACTCGCGCTTCCGCGGGGCGGGCTGAGCGCCACTCGGAGCGCCACTCGGAGCGACAGAACCGCTGCCCGCGGCTCAGGCGAGCGACACCCGATCGACGCTGCTGACGATGGCGTTGAGGCGCGCCAGATCGATGGGCTTCACCAGGTGCTCGTCAAAGCCCGCCTGCTTGGTGCGGACCCGATCGGACGGCTGCCCGTAGCCGGTCACGGCGATGAACTTGGGTGGATGAGCGCTCAGCCGCCGCTTGAGGCGCTGCGCCAGATCGAAACCATCCATCACGGGCAGGCCGATGTCGAGCAAGGCCAGATCGGGCTGAAAATCCTCGACCAGCGCCAGGGCTGCGGGCCCATCATGTGCCACCCCCACGTGGTGGCCCTGGATGCGCAGCGCCTCCGCCAGCATCTCGGCCGCGTCCACGTTGTCATCCACGACCAGCACGCGGATGGCGTCATCAGCGGCGGCCACGGCGGGCTGCGCCGCGCCAGAGAGATCAGCGATGTTTGAGTCGTTTGTCACGGCCAGATTGAGCTCGATGGTAAACGTGCTGCCCTGCCCTCGTCCAGCGCTCGTGGCAGTGATTGCACCACCGTGCAACTCGACCAGCCGGCGAGCGATGGTCAGCCCCAGGCCCAGACCGCCGTGCGAACGATCGATGGCCTGCTTGCGCTGCACGAAGGGCTCGAAGATGCGCCGCAGCAGGTCCGGCTCGATACCGATGCCGTCGTCGCGCACCTCCAAGGTTACGCGGTCGCCGCGCAAGTAGGCGATGAGCTCGATCCTGCCGCCCTGCGAGGTGTACTTTGCGGCGTTCATCAGCAGGTTGCCCAGCGCCTGCGCCACGCGATGAAAGTCGATGTCCACCGGCAGCCCGCGGCGAGGCACGGCCACGCTCAGCCGCTGGGCGCGCGCGTCCAGCATCGGGCTGGCCATCTCCACCGCCCGATCCACCACCTCTGCCAGCTCCACCCGATAGCGCGAGAGCCGCAGCGAGCCGCGGGTGATGCGCGCCACGTCGAGTAGATCATCCACCAGGCGCACCATGTGATTGAGCTGCCGCTCGATCACGCCGCGCTCCTTCAGCGCCACGTCACCCGCGCGGGCTCGCATCAGCTCCAGCGCAGTCAGGATGGGCGCCAGCGGGTTGCGCAGCTCGTGCCCGAGCACGGCCAGGAACTCATCCTTGGCCTGGTTGGCCTCCTCCGCGCGATCGCGCTCCTGCCGCGCCAGCTCGTACAGGCGAGCGCGATCGAGCGCAAGCGCCAGCGGCCGCACCAGGTCTTCAAACAGGGCGCGCTCGCCCGGCTCGAGCTCGCTGGCCTGGGTGAGCTCGAACGCGACGGCGCCCAGGGTGCGGGGCCCGAGGCTGAGCGGCAGCGTCACCACCCGCGAAGGCCAGCTGGGCCAGAGCGCGCGCCGCTCGTGATATGCCTGCTCCAGCAGAGCGCGAACGGCGCTGGCCGAGGGCGTATCGTCGGGCGCCAGGAGCTCGCGCACGTCGGACAGCATGCCCTCGCGCGTATCGGGCTCGCGACGGGCATCCGCGATCGACTCCAGCACGCCCTCGTCCTCGCTGGCCAGCGCCACCCACGCGCGGCGCGCAGCGACGGCATCCACCAGCTCCGAGCGCAGCACCTCGCACACGTCCGAGAGGGAGACGGCCTCGGACAGCGTCGACGTCACCCGCTGCAGGCGCGCCAGGTGCTGCAGCGCCACCTCCGCCAGCGAGTCCTGGCGGCGCTCCGAGAGCGCTGCCTGCTCATCGCCCTCACGCTCGGCGCGCCCACCTCCGAGCTGCAGCTCGCCCCGCGCGGCCCCCGGCGCAGCACCGTGCACCAGCAGCTCACCGCGCGTCCGGTCTTGCACCAGGGCTCTGCCTCGTTGCTCCAGCGCGTCCAGCAGATCGTCTGCGCTGCTGCTCTGCAGCCAGTGGCCGCACAGCGCCAGCACGCGGTGGCCCATCAGGGCGGCCACCAGCTTACTGCGCGCGTCGCTGCGGTGAACGGCCGCCGTGGCCAGGACGCCGCCGGCCACGCGCAGCCCTGCATAGCCCGCAGCGAGTGCCTGCCGCTCGCGCTCCAGGCAGTCAGCGACCAACGCGCCGACGGTTGGCTGGCGGCCCTCACGCCCGGCGTTCCAGTCGATCAGCTCGATGCGGCCCTGGGCCTCCAGCTCTCTACTGCCGGGCAGCGAGCGGAGCAGGCGGCGCGCCATCGCCGCCGGCAGCGCGTCGTCCACGAACCAGATACAGCGCTCGTTGGCGCCGAGCCCGGCGCCAAAGAAGCGCACCAGCGCTTTACCCAGATCCTCCGCGTCGCGGAAGAAGTGGCAAAAATGCGCGCCCCACGGCAGGTCGTCGAGCCCCTCGATGCCACTCGGGCGGAACTCCGACGAAACGGCGGATTGCATGACCTCGATCCCTCGCACCGGCGCCCCCAGATGAGCCGAAGCCCGCGGCTACAGCGGAGCGCCGTATTCGCGGTGTTTGTGCCTGTTCCTGCCTGTATCAGGCAGCGCGGGAGGCTGGCGAGCACAGCGCGTTGCCTGCCGTCATTTGCCCCCTGACGCTGCACGTCAGCGCGGCAAAGGAGCCCGGGCATGCCGCAGCTGCCTCGGCCGCTGACGGATAGCTGATCGATGGCGGTCGCGAATTTCCCCGCGGAACGAGCCGGCGCGCGGCGCGCAGGCGGCATGCAGGTTGCAGCATCAAGGCAAAACTTCTTCGAAAAGGAGAGAATTTTTCAATGCTCAAAGCCACTCGCATCGCGCTGGTTCTGACCCTGTCCGCCGGCTGTGCGCTGTCTTTCGCAGCGTGCGGCGCCGAGAAGGAGATCGAGAACGAGATCGACTGTCAGGCCATCTGCCAGCGCTACTCCGACTGCTTTGACGGAGACTACGACGTGTCGGGCTGTCAGGATCGCTGCGAGAACGACGTCGACAGCGGGGAGCTCACCTTCAACGAGGTGGACGCCTGTTCGGACTGTATCGATGATCGCTCTTGCGCGAGCGGCACGCTGAACTGCGCCACCCAGTGCGCTGGCATCGTGCCCTGAGCATCGGGAGCCGTTCTTGTGTGGCAGCCTCGAGCGCCCTGTGGCCCGCTTGCGAGGCGTCACCCCACGCTGCACGAAAATACATGCGGCATGAGATCTGCAGCCGCGACACCAGCAACTGGCGCAAGCCAGCCCGCCCCAAGGCATGCCGGCCAGCAGCGCTCGCTGCGCAAGCAGGTCGGTCTCGCAGAAGGAACCATATGAGAGTTTTCTACCCGCTACTCCTCGGTGCCAGCCTCAGCTTGGCTCCTGCCGTCAGCTTCGCCAGCACGTCTGGCTCCACACCGCAGTCCAGCGCGTCGAAGCCCGTGCTGCAGACGCCGGCCACGCCGCGTCCCAGCGCTGCGCCACCGCAGACTCCGCGGAAGCGCAGCACCGATCAGCGGCGGTACGCCGCGCGCGAGCAGGCGTCACCGGAGGCCGCGGCGTATCGTGGCGGTGATACCCTGGTCATCGGCGCCAGCGCCGCCACCGCCATCCTCGCCGTGGTGCTGCTGGTCGTATTGCTGTGAAGCTGCGCGCCTGGGGGGTACTGGCGCTGGGGGCGCTGTGCTGGGGCTGTGCCTCTTACCGGGGCACGGCCCAGTCGGTGACGCCTCAGACGCTGCAGGCCGATAGCGGCTGGCAGCGCGTGGACGGCGTGCCCCAGGTCCACCAGCGCGGCGCCAAGGATTGTGGCGCGGCCGCGCTCAGCGCCGTGCTGGGCTACTGGAGCAAGCCAGCAGCCGGACCGTCGCGCGCAGAGATCGACTCGGCGCTGCGCAGCGGCACGGGCGCGGCCGCGGGCAACCACGATGCTGGCGCCGTGGGGCTGAGCGCGGGCGCCCTGCGCGACTACGCACGCGGACATGGGCTGCAGGCTTACGTGTTTCACGGCACCTTTGCCGACCTCGAGCACGAGCTCTCGCTGGGCCGCCCGGTGATCGTGGGCGTGCTCAAGGAGCTCTCCTCGCGCGAGCAACTCGCTCACTACGAGGTCGTGCTGGGCTATCATCCAGCTCGCGAGCGCGTGCTCACGCTCGATCCAGCGCATGGCCTGCGGGAGTATCCGAAGAGCGGCTTCCTCGACGAGTGGGAGCGCGCTCGACATACCACGCTCGTGGTCATGCCCTGATGGTCATGCCCTGAGCGAGCCGGCCGCACCGAGCTCGGGTGATGGTCGCTCGACAAACAAACCGGCGCCCGGCGCTGCGCGGTCTACCGTGACCGTCGCTGCGCCGGGCGCCGTCAGCCATGACGAAGGAGAGAGTTCGGGTCGCCTTTGTCTCTAGTCAGCGTCCCCGGCGACCCTGGAAAGGACGTGTATCGAGCTCAGTGCGTGTCGAGCCAGTCGTCGACGTCCTGCTCGGCGCGCTCCTGCGCCAGGCCGTAACGCTCGCGCAGCTTGCCGACCAGCTTCTGTCGTTCCCCCTGGATCTGATCGATGTCGTCATTGGTCAGCTTGCCCCACTTGACGCGGGCCTTGCCTTTGAGCTGCTCCCATCGACCTTGAAGGATATCGGTATTCATTCGCTTACTCCTGACGTTACGCGACCAGGCCGCCCGCAAGGGAGCGCCCGTTCGCTGTGACGAGGGCGTTGCATCAACTGTTGCAACGACTGTTGCTGCAGGGCCTGTTGCAGCCGCCGTGCCAGTGCCGCCCGCCGCGAGAGCGCTGCACAACCACGCGCAAATCTGCGCGAAAACTGCGCCCCCGAATTGCGACGGCGTGCTTCGCGCCGTGACGTTTGCCACCGCCCGTGGCGCTCCGGAGCAACCAGCCAGCCCCGCGCCAGGCCGCTCAGCGGCGAACGGCTGCCAGCTGGCGCTGCAGATCTGCGGGCCGGGCCGGTTTGGCCAGATGAAAGTCGAAGCCAGCGACCAGCGCCTTTTCCCTGTCACTGCGCTGGCCAAAGCCGCTCAGCGCCACCAGCCTCACGCGCTTCGCCCCCGGCGTGGCGCGCACCCGGCGCGCCAGCTCGTAGCCGTCGATGTCGGGCAGCCCGAGATCCACGAAGGCGATGTCGGGGCTCTGTTTCACGATCAGATCGATGCCCACCTCACCGGTGGTGGCCTGGCTCACCGCGTGACCCCAGCTGGACAGCAGCTCCCCCATCAGGGCCCGCGCGTCGTCGTTGTCCTCGACCAGCGCCACGTTCAAGGTGCTGGGGCTGCTGCTCACATCGGGCTCCGTGGCTGGCGCCGGCTCGCTGGCGTCCAGCTGCAAGCGTGGCACATTGCTCTGCGGCAGCCGCGCCGCCAGCGGCAGCCAGACCGTGAACTCGCTGCCCTGCCCCAGCCCGGCGCTCCTGGCGGTGACCCGCCCGCCGTGCATGTTCACCAGCTGCTTGACCAGGGTGAGACCGATGCCCAGCCCCTCACCGCCTTCACGCGACTGGATGAACAGATCGAACACGCGCGGCAGGAGCTCCGGTGAGATTCCCCGGCCGTTATCCCGCACGGCGAACTCCACGCCACCGTCGCGCTCCACGCACGAGACGCTCAGGGTGCCGCCCGGATCGGTGTAGCGAGCCGCGTTGTTCAACAAATTGGCGAGCACCTGGGTCATGCGCACCTCGTCGGCCGTGAAGAGCACATCCGCAGCCGCACACTGCACCTCGGCCCGGTGCTCGCGCTTCTGGATGAGCGGACCAGACAGCGCCAGCGCCTGATCGAGCACGTCCTTGACCCGCACCTTGGCGGGCCGCAGCTCGATCTTTCCCCGGCTCACCCGCGCCAGATCGAGCAGGTCGTCCACCAGCCGGATCAGGTGCTCGACCTGCCGCTTCATCACCTCGCGCGTGCGCTGCGCCACCTCGGGTGAGGCCGTGGCCAGGAGCTCCAGCCCGGAGACCAGCGGCACCAGCGGGTTACGCAGCTCGTGGCCGAGTAGTGCGATGAACTCGTCCTTGCGGCGATCATCCTCGGCCAGGCGGCGATTCAACAGCTCCAGCTCGGAGGCGTGGTGCCGCTGCTCCTGCAGCAACTGGCGCAGCGCGTCCGCCTCCAGCCTGCTGCGCTGCTCGGACAGCGCGTTCTCGTGCTCCTGCAGCACGTGAGCCTTGATCAGCTCCGCCTGGCGCCGCACCTGCTCCGTGCGCCGCTCCAGCTCCACGAAGACCGAGGCCTTGGCGCACAGGATCTCGGGCTGGATCGGCTTCATCAGAAAGTCGACGGCGCCCAGGCGATACGCCTCCAGCACCTCCGCCTCCGCCGGCTCGAACGCGGTGATGAAGATGATGGGCACATGTCTGCTGCGATCGCGCGAGCGGATCAGTCGCGCCGTCTCGAAGCCGTTCATGGCCGGCATCTGCACGTCGAGCAAGATCAGGGCGAAGTCCTGCTGGAGCAGCCGCCGCAGCGCCTCATAGCCGGACTGTGCCTCAACCAGCCGGTAGTCGAGCTCTCCGAGCGCCGCGCGCACCGCGAGCAGGTTCTCCGGCTTGTCGTCCACCACCAGGATATCGGTGGGGGCCCCGCTCAGCGGCTCGGAGCGGGGTTTGCTCTCCGGGGACTCGGTCACGTCTGCCCTCGCTGCTGGAAAACGAGCAAGCATCCGGCACCCAAGCCAGATCGCCCTCTGACGAGGAGGGTCGCTCAGTGTACGGCTGCAGACGGTAGGGCCAGCGCGGAATGCTGCGGCTACGCTCCGGCGGTGCAGATCGCTACGTTGGTGGGCGTGACTGCATCGGCCAGGACTGCGTTCTTTCTGCGCGTTCCGGGGCGGCTGGAGAAGGGCTCCAGCATGCGGATCAGCTCGTCCGCGCTCTCCGGGCGGCGCGCTGCATCTCGCTCCAGGCACTGCTGCACCGTGAGCGCCAGGCCGCGCGGGATGCCCGGGCACGAGAGCGGCAGCAGCGGCATTGGCCCCTCCGTGACGGCACGCAGCACCTGCGCGGCGCTGAACCCGGTAAACGGCGAGTGTCCCACCAGCGCCTCGAATGCCAGCAAGCCCACCGCCCAGAGATCGCTGCGATGATCCACGGCGTTGGGGTTGCGCAGCTGCTCGGGTGATAGATACGCCGGGGACACGAAGCCGCAACCAGGGATGGTGAGCTGCCTCGCGTCCCACAGAAATAGGGCCACGCCGAAGTCGAGCAGCTTGACCATGGGCTGCGCAGCGCGGGTGCGCGCCAGAAAGACGTTCTCGGGACGCACGTTGCGGTGCACGATGCCCAGACCGTGCGCGTCGCTCAGCGCGGTACACACCTGACACACGTAGTCGACAGCCAGTTCCGTTGGCAGCGGCCCCCGGGTGAGCACCTGAGACAGATCTTCGCCCTCCAGAGGCTCAGTGATCAGGTAACGCAGACCGCACGGTAACGTCCCTGCGTCGTGTACGCGCACCACGTGCTGATTGTGCAGCGCACCCAGCGCCCGCAGCTCGCGGGCAAACCGCCGCCAGATGAGGCCATCTCGCGCGATCTCGGGGCCCAGCACTTGCAACAGAACCTTGAAACCGAGGCTGGCGTGCCGGGCGCGATAGAAGGTGCCCCGCGGCGAAAGCGCAGCAAAATCCTCGACTCGATAGCGGCCGGCCACGATTTCACCGGGCTGGACGAAGTGCCGGATTTTCTGGCCCGCGGGTGTCTCACCAACGCTCTCTGAGCTCATGCCTGCAACCTCGTGCCGCAGATTTGCAAAGCTCGGACCAGCGCAACTCCGACACGCAGCGGGGCAATGTGTCGCGAATGTGGCGCGGTTGCACCACGCGCATGGCCGCCTCGACAAGCTTTTCAGCCCTTTTCCTGGTTGGTCCAGGAAGTGCAAAGGGGTGGGCCATCACGCTACAGCGTGACTTTGAGTCAGATTGCCCCCGCCATCACGGCAGTGAGTGAAACACCCATGACAGAACGACTTCTTTGTGTAGACGATGACGAGGACGCATGCGAGATGCTGGCCGCTTCGCTGCGGCAGCTGGGCTACCAGACGGAGAGCACCACCTCGCCGCCGGAGGCTCTGGAGCTGGTCGTCGCCAAGGACTTCCACGCCGTCATCAGCGATCTGAGCATGGCCGAGATGGACGGCCTGACCCTGTGCGAGCGCATCCTGGAGAAGCGGCCGGGCATCCCGGTGATCGTGGTCACCGGCCAGGGCAGCATGGAAGCTGCCATCGGCGCGATGCGGGTGGGCGCGTATGACTTCATCACCAAGCCGGTAGACCCGAAGCTGCTGGGTTTGAGCGTGGCGCGCGCGGTCCGCACCCAGCAGCTGCAGTCCGAGGTTCGCCGCCTGCGCGAGGCGCTCTCCGAGTCACCCGAGGCCCTGCCGCTTGTCGGTGACAGCTCCGCCGTGCGCAGCGTCAACGAGCTGATCGGCCGCGTGGCAAAGAGCGATGCCTCGGTGCTGATCGTCGGTGAGACGGGCACGGGCAAGGAGCTGGTGGCGCGGGCGCTGCACCGTGAGAGCGGCCGTGGGCCGTTCGTCGCCGTGAACTGCGCGGCGGTGCCGCCCAACCTGCTGGAGAGCGAGCTGTTCGGTCACATCCGCGGCGCCTTCACCGACGCCAAGTCGGCGCGCCGAGGCCTCTTCCAGGAGGCCGCTGGCGGTACCCTCTTCCTCGACGAGGTGGGCGAGATGCCGCTGGAGATGCAAGCCAAGCTGCTGCGCGCGCTGCAGGAGCGCGTGGTGCGCCCGGTGGGCTCGGATACGGAGCAGCCCTTCGACGCGCGCATCATCACCGCCACGCACCGCGATCTGGAAGACGATGTGGCCAAGGGCCGTTTCCGGCAGGACCTGTTCTACCGCATCAACGTGGTCAGCATCCACGTGCCGCCGCTGCGCGAGCGCGGCAGCGACGTGCTGAAGCTGGCAGCTCACTTCCTGCAGAAGTCGGCGGATCGCACCGGGCAGCCCGTGCGCCACCTCTCGCCGCCCGTGGCCGAGCGGCTGCTGGCCTACGACTGGCCGGGCAACGTGCGCGAGCTGGAGAACTGCGTGGAGCGCGCGGTGGCGCTCGCCCGCTTCGACGAGCTCACCCTGGAGGATCTGCCGGAGCGCATCCGCACCTATCGGCCCGATCGCTTCGTGATGACGGCGGACGAGGTGGAGGAAATCATCTCGCTGGACGAGCTGGAGCGCCGCTACATCGCGCGTGCGCTGAAGCTGCTCAACGGCAACAAGGCTCGCGCCGCGCAGCTCCTGGGCGTCGACCGGCGCACCTTGTACCGGCGGCTGGGCAGGTACGCCACCTCGGGCAGCAAGCCGCGCCCGAACGGCAACGCACCGCAGGGAGCCAGCGCAAATTATGAATGAAGCAGCGCTCATCCAGGCGGTGGCGGCGCTGGTAGCCTGCAAAGACTTGGGCGACGTCACCATCGGCGTCGCCCGCTTCGCGCAGCGGCTGCTCGGCGCGCCCGACGTGCTGGTGCTGTTGCGCGGCAGCGAGGGCGAGTTCCTGGGCAAGTCGTCGGACACCTCGGGCGAGCTGGAGCGCTGGGCGAGCGAGCTCCTGACTGAGCAGCCCGACGGCGTGGGCCCCGGCGTTCAGCGCGATGGTGAACGCCGCGCCGTCTTCATCCAGCTGCCGGAGCCGCAGCTGCGCGGCGTGCTGGCGGTGACGTTGCCTGCTGACGGCGAGCCGGCAAGCGATGGGGCGGCACCCGGCCTGACCGAGGACGATGCCAGCGCGAATCTCGGCGCGCTGGCAGAGCTGGTGGCCAGCTGTGCCGCACAGCTGGCGCGCTGTACACAGGCCGATCGCATGCTGCAGGACACGCGCGCGCTGGTCGCGCGCGGCCTGCACGATCTGTGCACTCCGCTCAACAGCCTGCGCCTGGGCATGCACCTGCTGGAGCCGGCGCTGACCACGAAGGATCCGGCGGTGGCCCAGCGGGCCCACCGCGCCGTGGATCGCATGGCGGCGCTGGTGACGGGCATGGCCGAGGCGCTCGGACCCAAGAACTAGCGCGACCAGCAAGCGACGGGGGGAGCGGAGGGGCCCGGGAGCTCATGCTCCCTGGCTCCTCCGCGCTGTTTTGTGCTCAGTAGCGCCGGCGCCAGATCACGTCGAACGCCGACGCCCCGCGGTCACCGACCATCGTCGACAGCGACCAGCTATTTGCCAGGCGCAGGTCCACCGTCACGAAGGTGCGATCGGGGCTCTGCCCCGGTACCGGCTCGCCCAGCGCCTGAGTGACCTTGGCGGCAACGCGCGGCGTGAGCTGCAGCACGAGCTCGGGCCGTGGCGCGCCGGTGCTGGTGTCCACCCGGGCCGAGACGTCGAGGTTGGTGAGCCCGGAGATGGCGCGGTTGAAGCCCTGCGCAGCGGTGCCGCCCGCAACGCTGACCGCGGTGCTGAGCGAGTCGCCGCCGCTGGCGCCGAGCGAGCCATCGGGCGACCCGAACAGCAGCAAGGTCACGATCTCGTCCTGGCTCAGCGGGGGCTCGGAGCGCAGCTCCAGCTTACCCTTGCTCACCGTGCCCGTGTATTCGGCGTACACCGTGTAGTCCGCGGGCGAGTCGTAGCGGGCCACGGCCGCGATGGTGGGATCATCGGGGGCGCCGCCGGTGAAGGCCACGCTGCCGCGCTCGATCTCGAAGGTCTTGCCGGAAATGTCCAGCTCCCCGCGCCGGGTCTCGATCTTGCCCTGCACGTCCAGCTCCTCCCCGAGCTTGGCTTCCAGCTTTCCGCCCAGACTCACCTGGGCCTGATCGCCCTTCTGCACGCTGACGTTGCCCAGATCCACGATCACCACCGTCTGCTCCTCGGAGGGCGGACCGCTCTCCTCCAGCAGCTGCAGGGCGATGGGCGTGAACTCGCCGTCGCGCCGCCGGTAGCCCACCCGGATGTAGTCGGGCTGATCCAGCTCCTGCAGGCCCTGCGGTGGCGCGGCGGGCAAGCTGACGTGCAGCTTCTCCAGCTTGACGTTGATGGTGTTGGTGGCGCTGCCGGGATCATGCCGGTAGCTGGCCTTGACGGTGCCCCAAACGTCCCCGAGCGACTCACCCTCCACGGTCAGCGGCAGCTGCTGGTTCTCCTTGATACGCAGCTCGGCCTCGGCCGAGCTGGGGGTCAAGCCGTCCAGCTTGGCCTGCGCGCTCGCCTGAAAGCCACCGCTCAGGCCGCGCGCCGTCAGCTTCTCCACGCTCAGCGCGCCAGGGGTCACCTTCACGTCGGCGGAGATGTCACTGAAGCGCTGGCCCACGCTGGGCATGTGCAGCACGCCGTCGCGCAAGGTGGCGGTGCCCGTGAGCAAGGTCTGCTCGCCCTCCAGGCTGGCCCGGAGGCTGGCGTCCAGCTTGCCATCCAGCTCGCTCACGCTGCCCTCCACCAGCGGCCCGAGCGCTGCCAGGCGCAGCTGGCGAGCCTCCACCGTGCCGCCCAGCTTGCCCTCGCTGCGCGGCACCAGGCGAGCGCCCCACACGAGCGGCGCGTCGAGGCGCACGTCGACGCTGCCCGACTCGCCCTCGATGTGAGTCTCCAGCTGCAGCTGGTCGCCCACGGTGCGCGCCACCGCACGCACCTCGCCCACCGGCAGGCGCTCGACGGTCAGCTCGCGGGTGTGCACGTCCAGCTCCATGCTGGCGTTCTTACCCAACCCCGTCAGCCGCGCGCTGCCCGTCAGCCGCCCGCGGACGCGCTGTTGCTGCAGGAGCGGCACCATCGTGATCGGAAAGTCGTTCAGCCGCAGCTCGGTGTCCGCCTGGATCGGGCTGGTCTCGCCCAGCGCGCTGCCCAGCTCGCGCAGATCGCCTTGCCAGCGGGAGTCCAGCTCCAGCACCGGGTCGATGCGCCGCCGCAGCGCCGTCAGCGCCACCCGGCCTCCCTCCGGCGCGTACTCCGCGTCCAGGTTGATGTCGAGGTGGTTCTTGCGCCGGCGCTCCGAGGCGGGCGTGAAGCGCGACAGCGCGCCGGTGACGCTCAGGCGCGGATCGGACAGCGTGCCCTGCGCGCTCACGCGCAGCGCCAGGTCACCCTCCATGTCGTTCGGGCGCAGCATCGCCGGCAGCTCCTCCAGCGCGCGGTTCGGCATCTCGATCGCGGCCAGCAGCGGCGCTCCGGGCAAGGCGCGGCGCAGCTCGGGCAGCGCCGCCCGCGGCGGCAGCTCGCTCAGGCTGGCCTGCAGCTTCAGCAGGTCACCGCGGCGATCGAACAGCTTGCCCGCCACCTCGGCTCGTCCATCAGCCAGGCTTGCGTCCAGGTTCAGGTCCACCTCGCGCACGCTCCAGGGCGCGCTGCTGCGCGCCTGCTCGGCGTCGCTGGTCTGGCCCACGTCGGGGCGTTGCCCCACCAGCACCAGCGAGCGCGTCTCCACGTGAGCGCGCAGCTCGGGCCCGCCAGCGCCTGCACCACCGCCCAGCTGCACGTCATAGCGCACGGTGCCCTCGCCCCGCTCGATGCCCAGCAGCTGCAACAGCGACTGCACGCGCGCCAGGTCCATCTCGCCGCGCATCGTGAGATCGCCGCGCATGCGCTCCAGCGCCTCGGCGTTCAGCTCGCCGCGCGGCACCGTGACGTCGCGCAGCGAGACCAGCGCGCTGCCGCCAGGCGACAGCTCCAGCTGGGTATCGCCGTTGAGCACGCCGCGCTCGAGCGCCAGATCGGTGTGCAGGGCACCGCGCAGCTCGCCCAGGGCGATGTTGCGCACCTCGCCGCTGACCTTGCCGCGCAGCGCGCGGCCGCTTCCGGAGACCTGCGCGCGCAGATCCGCCTGCGCGCTCTCCAGCGGCGTCTGCACGCCCAGCACGCGCAACAGCCGCGCGGCATCCAGGCCCTGCGCCGTCAGCTCCAGCTGCTGTGCACCGCCTCCAAACTGCAGCGAGAGCTCCGCCTCACCCACCCCTGCCAGGGTCAGCCGCTCCACCCGCGCGCGGCCGCCGGAGAAGCCCGCGCTCTCGGCGCGCATGTCCAGCCGCTCGCCAGCGTTCCAGATGCACAGCACCGGCTCGAGCACCTGGGGCTCCGAGCTGGGCTCCAGGGTGGCGCTCAGCTCCAGCCGCTCGGGATTGCGACCGGTGGCGTGTGCCCGTAGGGCGATGCGCTCCGGGGTGCCGCGCGCGTTGATCCGCAGGTGCTGCAGCTGCCTGCCCGCCGCCTCCAGCTCGCGCAGATCCGCGCGGAGGGTGAGGTCCGGCGCGTTCAGGCTGCCGCGCGCGGTGAGCTGCGCATCCACCCGCCCCGCGCGCGCCGCGGGGTGGCTCACTCCACGGAGCTTCATGGCGAGCCGCGCGTCCACTCGCTCCGCGGCGGTGTCCAGATCGGCGCGTAGCTCCAGCGAGCCGCGCGCCTCCGCCCCCAGCTGCTCGCGCAAGCGCCGCGGGCGATCGAGCTGCACGGTCGCGAACAGCTGCGCGAGGCTGCCGCTCTCGTCGGAGCTCAACCGGTAGTCGATGCGCGTGCTGGCGCCGGGCTCGTTCAGGGTGAGGGTGCCCTTGGTGTACAGCGGCTGCTCGGCGGGCATGCCCAGCTCGCCCTCCAGGGTGGTGGGCGGCAGCGCCTCGCCGGCGATGCGAGATTCATTGCTCACCAGCCGGTAGCGCCCGTGGCTGCCGCCTTCTTCCAGCTCCAGGGTGGCGTTGGCCTGGAGCGCGATGCGCGTGGGCGGCGTGTCCGGGAGCAGCCGCGCCAGATCCAGCTCCGAAGCCTCGAGCCGCACGCGCACGCGGTCGCTGCCTTCCTCGCGCCGCAGGTTGGCGGCGGCGAAGATGCGTGCTTTTTCCTGGTGCAGCCGCGCCTCCAAGTCCAGGCGCTCGAGCGGGCCCTCCACCTCGGCCTGCAACGACACCGGCGCCGCCGGCTTCAGGCCGGGCGCCAGCTGCGCCAGGGTGGCCGGCGTGAGCTCGGGCGCCTCCAGCCGCGCGTGCAGCTGCTCTCCCAGGAGCTTCACCATGGCGGACGCGCCGGAGCCCGCCAGCTCTCCAGCGAACTCCAGCGCCACCTTCAGCGGCTCCGGCTGTGCGCGTAGCGCGCGCGTCTCGGTCACCACTCCGGTCGCGGCGCTGGGCTGCCCTGCCGGACCCGCGGCAGCCTCCTCGGCGGGCAACCGCACCTCTCCCGACAGGCGGCCGCTCACGGTCTGCACCTGGGGCAGCTGGCGCGCCGCGAGCTCCAGCTGCTCCAGCACCAGCTCCAGGCCCGTCTCGTCGCTGGCCAGCCGCGCGCGCAGCTCGCGCAGATCCGTGTCCACCGGGCCCAGCCCCGAGAGCTCTCCGCCGACGTGAGCCTCTTCCAGCGCCAGCTGCTGCAGCAGCACGCGCGTGCTGCCTGCGCCCGGCTCCTCCGGCTCCACCGTGCGCGGCTCGAAGGCGTGCACCAGGGTGGGCGTGCCGGTGCCATCGTCGATGAGCGTCACTTCCAGCCGCTGCACGGCGACGCGATCGATGCCGACCACGAGCGGATCGCTGCCCAGCACCGCGCGCAGGGCCAGCGCCGGCCAGCCCAGGCGCACGTCGATGTCGTACGCCGCCAGCACCGGCCTGCCCTGTGGGTCGAGCACCTCGAGCTCCGCGCCGGAGATGCCACCCAGATCGATGAAGCCCAGGCGTCGCAACAGCAGCTGCCCGCGAAAGGTTGGAGCCAGCGCGGCGTTCACGCGCTCGCTGACGAGCTGGCTGATCGGCGGTAGCTGCAGGGCGACCAGCACCACACCGATCAGCAACACCAGCCCCAGCACCAGCCAGAGCAGGCCGCGCCCGAACCAGCGCGCAGCAACACGCAGACGCTCGTGGTGAACGGTTGCAGTGGTCAAAACGGCTCTCCAATCCCGATCGAAATGGCGATCGGCAATCCGAACAGCTCGTCCGGATCGCGCTCATCGTTGTTGGCCGGCGCTTGCAGACCCGGGATGCGATAGCCCACATCGAAGCGCACCGGGCCGACGGGTGTGGAATAGCGCAGCCCCACCCCCGCGCTCAGGTGCGGGCGATTCCAGCGCAAGCGCAGCTCGTAGGGTGAGACATCCCCCATGTCCACGAAGGTCGCGCCGCGGAGTGGACCCGTGATGGGAAAGCGCAGCTCCATGCTGGCCTCCCACAAGGAGAATCCGCCCAGCGGCAGCTTGCAGCTGGCCGGCAGCTCTCCCGTTGCGCTCTGCGTGACGTCGCAGTCGCCTCTCGCCTCGTCCGTCTGCCCGGGATTGTAAAAGGGCACTGCGCCGTGTGGACCGATCTCGCGCAGCGCGTAGCCGCGGTTCGAGCCGGGCCCGCCCCCGAAGAAGCCACGCAGGTACAACAGCTGCGTGTCCCTCACCCACGCTGCGCGCGGGCTCGAGACCTTGTCGGTAAACGCGTTCTCCTCCACGGTATCGCCGTAGTTCTCGGCCAGGAGGAAACCCAGCGTTCCCCGGGCAGAGAAGGTCAAGCCGTGCCCGAGCGGGACGTAGCCGCGCACCTCGGGCTGCAGCTTCACATCGCGCGCGTCGCCCCCGACGCCTGCGACCTGCAGCGACGAGCTCGCATACCAGCCGGAGGTCGGCTCGAGCCGATCATTGCGGGCGTCGATGCGCAGGAACAGCTCCGGATAAGAGACCACGGCCGTGCCCAGATCCGCATCGAGCTCACCCACGTACGTGAACGGATCGCTGACCTGCAGGTTGTGCGAGAGCGAGCCGTTGAGCTTCCAGAACAACGAACGCTCCAGCCCCATGGATGCACGCAGGTCGCGATAGCCGAGGATGGGTGCGTCGCGCTCCCGGCGACTGGAGAGCAACACCGGCGCGAGGCCCGCCTCCGTGCGCACCACGCCCGCGGTGCGCGCTTCCAGGAAGCTCGGCTGGCGGAAATCCACGCGCAGCCGCGCCTGCGGCAAGATGCGCTCGGGGGACTCGATGTCCGGTAGCCGGGTGGGCCAGATCACGCCGCCGGGCTGCAGCTCCACCTGCAACATGCGCAGCCCGCCCAGGAAGTTGCGGTCCTCCCAGCCGGCGATCAAGTGCACGTCGCTGCGCTGGCTATCGACCTGAAGACCCGCGCCCAGGCGCACGCTGCGAAAGCGGCTGCGCGTGAGCTGCACGTCGATGGGCACCACGTCGCGCGGCTGCCCGTCGTCCTCCTCCAGGCGCGGCTGCACGCTCACCGAGCTGAACACGCCGAGATCCAGCAGCGCGCGCTGCGCCGATTCCAGCTCGCTGCGAGAATAGGGCTCGCCCGGGGTCAGATCCAGGGTGCGGCGCACCTGACTTTCCGGGATGCTGCCCAGCCCCTCGATCTGGACGGTGCCCAGACGCGAGAGCGGCCCTGGCTCCACCCAGTAGCCAACGCTCGCCACGTTGCGGTGGATGTCCACATCCGCAGCGCGGCGCACCTTGGCATAGGCGTAGCCATTGTCGGTGAGCACGTTCTCCAGCTCCTGGGCGGCCAGCTCGAACTCTTCCTCCTCGAAGCGATCGCCGACGGACGCCGTCGACTCGGCCTCTTCACGCGCGTCTCGGGCGATGTCCTCCGGCACTCGCTCGAGCCCGAACACGTCGACCCGACCGACGGTGGTCTCCGGCCCTTCTTCGACCAGGATCTCCACCTTCACCTGGCGCGGCCCCGACTCGAACACACGCCCCGCTCGAACTCGCGGCCAGTAGAAGCCGCGCGCCCGGTAGTAGCGCTCGATGCGCTGGAGATCACGCTCCAGCACGTAGCGATCGAAGACCTCGTAGTCGTAGATGATGCCGCGAAACAAGCCCAGGAACTTGGGGCTCGGGCGGGTGGCGATATGCTCCTCGATCTCTGCATCGGAGAGCTCTTCATTGCCGCTGACGCTGAGATCGTCCATCGCGTAGCGCCGAGCGGGGATGCTGACGCAACCAGCGCTCAGGCAGCTCGCTCCCAGACAGAACAGCAGCAGCGGTGCCAAACCGCGACGGGCATCAGCCAGCGCTCGAAGGCGGCCCGGCGCGCGCTCGGGCGCGACAGACTCGGGCACGACGGGCGCGGGCAAGACAGAGTTGCCACGTATCTCGAGGGTTCGCGTGCTCACCGTGGGAGGGCTCCGGCTTGCCGCGTGGTGCAAGACTCGCACCACGGGCTTGGCCTGGGATCTGCACCCCCTGGGCGCATGCTCCGCCCCGCGTTTCTGACCGGCCTCGGCCTGCTCTGCGCCTGCGCCAGCTCACTGCCCGTGCCCGAGCGCATCGAGCATCCGCAGAGCGCTTTCGTGGAGGTGCCGTATCCGCCACCGGCAGCGCTGGTGGAGATCGTGCCCGAGCAGCCGCGCGATGACGCCGTCTGGGTGGATGGCGCCTGGGTGTGGCGCGGGCGGTATTACGTGTGGCAGCGTGGTGGTTGGATATTGCCGCCCGAGAACGCCACGTACGCCGACTGGCAGGCGAGGCTCGCGGAAGATGGGCGCCTGCTGTTTGCGCCTGGCACCTGGTACGACGCCGCACGCCAGCCCATGGACGCGCCCGTGCGTCTGGTCACGGCGCGGACACCGCCCAACCAGCAGACCCTGGAGACGGAGGTCGCGCGCTGAGGCGGGTCATTTGGAAGCAGCTGCAGCGCTGCACCAGCTCGAAACGCCCCAGTCATGCTCTCGCTCATCCGTGGCAATGATGTCTGTTGCCGACCATTGCGCCGCGCAACGCTGTCGCTGGCCAGGCCTGCAGGTGAAATTCCAGATTCTTTTGCGCTCCGGCGAGGCTCGACGTGTGCGGCATGCGGGTTGCTATGAGCGGCTTCAGTGGCGCTCTGGCGCCTCCGACACGCCGGCCGCGCCCTGCGCTGCCCGGTGAGAGCGGGGAGCAGAGTCTCCCCATCGCTAAGGAGAAAGATCAATGTTGCGCTTTCATTACTATGGGCCGGTGATTCTCGCGCTGGCCGCCGCGGCTTGCCAGAAGTCGGCTCAAGAGGAGCGGAGCGAGGCGATCAATGCCCAGCGCGAGGCCAGCCAGGCTGCACGCGAAGCTGCCACCGAGCGCAGCAAAGAGGTGAACGAGGCCAATCGCGAGGCTGCTCAGCAGACCGCCGAGGCACAGCGCGAGGCCAGCCAGGAGACCACCGAGGCACAGCGCGAAGCGAACGATACTGCTCGTGAGGCCACCAAGGACGAGGCCGAGCGGGCGGCAGACGCTCAGCGCAAGGCCAACGCGGAGACTCGCGAGGCAGTGGAGGCCACGCGCACGGCACAGGTGGATCTGCGCCAGGACGTGGAGAAGAAGCTCAATGAGCTGGGTGAGCGGGTGCGCGACCTCACCAAGGAGGCCAATGACTCCAAGGTGGCGGCGTCGGTGGCCACTGATGCCAAGCAGAAGCTGACCGCGGCCGAGGCCGAAATCAACAGCCTGCGCACGGAGCTGCCGCAGCTGCAGAGCGCGGCGGCGCCGAACGTGGAGCAGATCAAGGCTCGCACCGATCAGCGCGTGGCGCAGATCGAGAAGACCCTGGATCAGGTGGACGACGCTCTCTGAGCGAGGTCCCCTGCAGGCAGTGAGTGCTGCCCAGCGCGGGCCTGTCCGCAACCAGGCCCGCGCCCGGGGCGCCTTCGGGCCCGCACTCGAGCGCCGTCAGACAGGCGCGCAGAGGGTTCAGGCATTACCCTCGCTCTCCACGTCGCGCGGGAATGTGGCCTCGAACGTCGTACCCTGCTCGGCGCTCGACTCGGCACGAAGCGCGCCCCCGTGAGCGCGCACGATGCGCTCGGAAATATAGAGCCCCAGCCCCAGCCCGGCCGAGCGTAGCTGGACCTTGCGCGCCCTGCGCGGTGGCACAAACAACGATGGCAGCAGCTCCGGCGGGATCGCCGGGCCGTAGTTTTGCACCCGCAAGCTCACGTACCAGCCCTGCTGGGCCAGGCTCACCAGGACGGGGCGACTGGTGTCACCGTGGCTGACGGCGTTGCTCAGCAGATGGGTCAGGACCTGCTCGAAGCGGTCTGCGTCCACGCTGACCAGGCATTGCTCATCCGCGCGCAGATCGAGCTGCAGCCCCGGATGGGCAACGCGCGTCTCCTCCACGATCTTGGCCACCAGCAGCCGCAGATCGCGCGGCGCCGTGCGGCTCACGGAGATGCCACCGGTCCAGCGATCCCGCGCCATGTCCAGCGCCTGCTCCAGCATGCGCTGCATGCGGACGCCGCTGCTCACCACGCGCTCGACGAGCCTGTGGTGATCCGCCGTCAGCTCGCCGCGCAGGGTCATCAGGCGAGCCGCGGTCAGGATGGTGTTGAGCGGCTGGCGCAGGTCACGACCCAGCAGGCCCATGATGTCCTGCTTGAAGTCCTCTCCCGCCTGCAGGTACGCGCGGGCCTCTCGCTCGCGATCCATGCTGGAGCGCAGCTCCGCCTCGACGCGACTGCGGCTCTCCAGCATCTCGCGCAGCGCCCCCTCCGCCGCCTGGCGCTGCCTGGTCTCGCTCTCCAGAGCGCGGGCGCGCTGCTGGAGCACGGTGATCTCTCGCAGGCGCTCGGTCATGTCGTGCAGCCCGGAGAAGCCCTCCGTCGGGATCACGTGCGTGTGCAGGGCACACAGCTGCTCGAAGCGCGCCCCATCGCGCGGCTCACAGAAGCGCCCGATGTCGTAGGCGCACAGGAGTGAGAAATCGTGCACCAGGCCAGCTGCGTTCCACAGCTCCTCCAGCTGCAGCGCGGCGCTGAAATTGCCATCGCGCCAGAGCAAGTTCACCATCTCGCCGAAGGCGCGCACCCGCCCGCCCGGAAAGGCCCGGGCGGCGCGCAACAAGCGCTCCAGCTCGGCATTGAAGCGCCCTGCATCGGGCTGGCCATCCACCAGCAAGCTGTCGAGCAACTCGCGCGCGTCCACCAGGGTGAGCTGCCCGCTGCGTAGCGCTGCCAGCGCGCGCTCCGGCCCCAGCGCAGAGAGGATGGCCTGAGCGTGCGCTGGCTCCGCGATCAGCAGCAGGCGCTCCCCCGCGGCTGCCCCCGCAGCCAGATAGTGAGCGACGGTCTCCGACAGGAAGCGGCCCTCTTCGTAGAATTGTACAAAGTGGCTGCCGGGCACTGGCACACCCAGGAGCTCTGCAGCGATGTGTGCAGCAGCAGCGGCTGCTGCAGCGGGCTGTGGCAATGATGGGTTCACCGCTGCAATCTCCCGTGCTCGTGCGGCAGAGCGTGCTCGTGCGCGAAGCGCGCTTCAGCCAGCCAGCTCGCGACCGATAGTGTGGCGTTTTGCACGATGCGCGTCAACGCGACATCAGCCGAGCAGACTCGCCTGCCCGGGGTTGACGATGCTTGGCCCCCCATTCTCTCGCGCCCCCCCCACGCCCTCGCGCAGCGCCGTCTGCGGCGAGTTGCCGCACTGGGGCGCTCTCGCACTCACGTGGCGCGAGCCTGTGGTCGCGCAGCTAGCCCCGACCGGGTGCGGCCCCGGCGGCTCCATCGGCAACCCTGGCCCCACCACACCGCTGCGCACCGGCGCCGCCGCTGGCATGAGCGATGCACATCGTCGCCCCTGTCGAGCGACCCGGCACGCCCGCGCCCAGGGTGCGCGTGACGAGAGCTCGGCTGCCACCCAACACCACCTAGCAGCGCGACACAGCCGGCAGCCCCGCGCGCGCTGCTCCAGGGAGATCATGACAGATTCGAGCAAGGGCTTACACGAAGAGAACCTGAGCGCCGGTGTGATCGACCGTCACCGCGCCGTCGTCTCGCTCATGGAGGAGCTGGAGGCCGCGGACTGGTACGCGCAGCGCGCGGAAGTGGCGACCGACCCGGAGCTGCGCGCGATCCTGACCCACAACGGTGATGAGGAGAAGGAGCACGCGGCCATGGTGCTGGAGTGGCTTCGCCGCCATGACGCCGCGCTCGATGGCCATCTCCGAACCTACCTTTACCAGGAGGGCTCGATCACCGAGCGCGAAGAGCAGAAAGAAGGCGCATCCGCGCCGGCCGAGGCACGGCCGCTCTCCAGGTCGGATGGCTCGCTCGGCATCGGTAGCCTCAGGGTGAAGACATCATGAACGATCTCCGGCGTAAGCTTGCCCCTATCACCAAGAGCGCGTGGAGCGCCATCGACGAAGAGGCGCGTCAGGATCTGGAGGTGGTGCTCACTGCGCGGCGCATCGTGGATTTCAAGGGCCCGCTTGGCTGGACCACCTCCGCCGTGGGGCTGGGCAGGGTGCAGGAGCTACCGCGGCCGCCATTCGCAGGCGTCTCCGCTGCCATCCGCGGCGTCCAGCGGCTGGTGGAGCTGCGCGTGGACTTCGAGCTACCGCGCGCCGAGCTGGATGCGCTGGAGCGTGGCGCAGCACAGCTGGAGCTGGAGCCCGTGCGTAACGCGGCTCGCGCCATCGCGGCAGCGGAAGATCGCATGGTCTTCTACGGTTACCCGGAGGCGGACATCGAGGGCATCTTTAGCGCGTCGCAGCCGGCCGCTCTCACCTTGACCCGCGACTACCTGAAGTACCCGCTGGTGGTCTCGGAGGCGCTGGCGCGCCTGCACGCGGAGGGCGTGGGTGGGCCGTACGCGATCGCGCTCGGGCCCGACTGCTACAAAGGCCTGACCGGCACCGCGACCAGCGCTGGCTATCCGGTGTTGAGCCACGTCCGGCAGCTGATCGGCAGTGAGCCGCTCTGGGCACCCAGCATCGATGGAGCGCTCGTGGCCAGCTTGCGCGGCGGCGATTTCGAGCTCATCGTGGGGAGAGACCTCTCGGTGGGCTACGCAGACCACTCGAGCACGATCGTGAAGCTGTACCTGCAGGAGAGCCTCACGTTCCGGGTCCTATCGCCGGAAGCGGCGGTGCCGCTCGTCTATCGCTGACCTCCGGCTCGGCTGGGAGTGGCCGAGAGCGCGGTGGAGGCAGCACTCGGAGGGAGTCATGCGCCTCGCACCTGAACGCTGTTTGGTCATCGCAATGTTTGCGCTGTGCGGCTGCGCCGGTAGCCCGCGTCGCCCGCAGCTAGCAGACCCGCAGCTAGCCAAGGCAGAGCCCGTCACTGCAGAGCCATCTGCTGGCGAGGCCATCGCAGAGGCTCGCTGCGACCGCCAGGTGAGCTGCAACAACGTCGGCACGGACAGGCGCTACAGCTCACTCGAGGACTGCCTGACCCGCGTCTGGACGGGCTGGCAGAGTGATCTGGTGGAGAGCGAGTGCCCGAACGGCATCGATCCGCAACAGCTGGACGCATGCTTGACGGACATCCGCGTGCTGGAGTGCAGCGTGGAGCTGGAGTCGCTGGACATGTTGCCCGCGTGCGCCCAGCTGTGTAGCGCCGAGCCGTGAGCGGCAGCCGCCGCTTCTCAGCCGCTTCTCAGCCGCTTCTCAGCCGCCGCTGCTCAGCGCCTCGGGGCCATCCTCCGGCCCCGCATCCCGCCCGATGACGCCCTCCAGGACCGCCGCCAGACGGGAGCCCCGGAACACGGCCTCCGCCAGCAGCGTGCTCGAGGCGGAGCGCACCCCTTGCAGGAGCTGCCGGCCCTGCGCCGCGACGGGCTCGGGCAAGGAGGCGGGCCCCGCGTGCCATGCCGAGGCCAGCCCGGCGCCGAGCAGGAAGGTGGCAACCAGCAGCAAGCTCTCCGAGCGCCGGGGCTGCGGTCGCTCGGGCGCATTCTTGCCCCGTGCCGGCTCCGCGCTACCGGGGGCAGCGGCGGTGGGGCTGCTGCTGGGAGTGGGCACGGCCCGCGGCGCCGTGAAGGGACGCAGCGCTGACGCGAGGTGGGCGACCGTGCGGAAGCGCTGCTCGCGATCCAGCGCGATGCAGCGCTGAAACACCTTCTCCAGGCCCGGATCGACCCGTACGGGTAGGTCGGCCAAGGTGGGCCGTGGTCCCTGTAGCACCCGCCAGCAGGTCTCCGAGATGCTGTCGGTCTCGAACGGGTTGGAGCCGGTGAGCAACTCATACAGCACCAGCCCCAGCGCCCAGATGTCCGCGCGTTCGTCCACGTCGCTGGCGTTCTGCATCTGCTCGGGAGCCTGGTAGCAGGGTGAGCCCACGGTGGAGCGCGGGTTGGTCAGGCGCACCTCGCGCGCGCCGGCGCGCCGCCAGCGCGCCACGCCAAAGTCCATGAGCTTGAGCACCGGAGCCGCCCCGCCCTGCTCTGCCAGAAACAGATTCTCCGGCTTGATGTCGCGGTGCACCAGGCCGATTGAGTGCGCCTCCGCCAGTCCGGCGCACGCTTGCAGCAAGTAGTTGACGGCCTGCTCCACCGGCAGTGGACCGCGAGCCCGCAGCAGCTCCTGCAGGTTGCGCCCTTCCAGGCGCTCCATCACGATGAAGCACTGCTCGGTGCCGAGCAGCCCTGCATCATAGATGCGCAGATTGTGTGGCGAGCGCAGCGCTGCACCGGCGCGAGCTTCCAGGGAGAAGCGGGCGCGAGCCTCGGCTGAGTTGACGAGCGCCGGATTGATGAGCTTCAGCGCCAGCGGTATGCCGAGCTCCAGGTGGGTGGCCGCGTAGACCACGCCCATCCCACCGCTGCCCAGCACCGAGTCGATACGGTAGCGGCCGGCAAAGCAGCACTCCGCACTCGCCCCCTCGGCAGAAGGCGACGTCTGCGACGCTTGCGAAACACACACCAAGGTGGCTGGGCTCACGGGGCACGACCAGCAAGCGATGTGCCACCAACATTCTTGCCGGACGACAGTGCACGCGAGCGCGACCCGCCGCGGTGCCGCCAGCGTGGTCGCGGCCGCTTGCCCCTGTGGAGACAGTCTGCCTCGCTCCGCTGGATGGCGGATGGGCTCCCCCCCTGGGGGGCCCCCCCTTTTGCTTCCTCTGCTGGCGGATCGGTCCCGGCACAGCTCGGCAGCACGCTGCTTCGCAAGGTCACGTGGATGACGCGCGCTGCAGCGTGCTCCCGGGAGGAAGCGCGCTCAACGCTCAGATGGGAGCGCGACGACCCACGACGAATGCGACCAGGGCCAGGATGATGAACAGGACGAAGAGCACCTTGGCGATGCCTGCGGCGCCAGCGGCGATGCCACCGAAGCCAAACAGGGCCGCAACGAGCGCGATGACTAGAAATACTGCTGCCCAATGCAACATGGGTTCCTCCAGTGATGAAAACGGAGTGGCCGCCCTCACGCGGTCTCCGATGACTCAAAGAGCAGGCGGCGTGCCAACGCACTGCCGCTGCCGCATGAGCCGCCAAAGTCGGCCCAAATTCGCCTTCTACCGGCTCAGATCAGCGGTAATTCCAGGCTCGGCGTGCTGGTCCCACACCAGCACGCCACGATCGCAGCTGGCGTGCTGGACAAGGCTGCCACGCTCGAGCGCACGCACTGCCGAGCAGAGCCGCTCGCGAGCTCTCGCTGCCGTTCGTGCGCGGCGCCGGCGTCACACGTGGAGGCTCACGCCACGCACGCGCCGTTGCTCGCGCGCCGCTGCCCGCTCGCGAATCGTTTGCAAGCTCCACACGACTCGCGTAGGTTCTTCGCTGACCTTTAGCCCCGGCGATATCGATGAGCTCTCCTGACTTCTCGCGAGCAGCGCCCGCTGCCCATGATCCCTCCGCTAGCTCTGCAGCTGCTTCAGGGCAGGGTGCTTCAGGGCAGGGTGCTTCAGGGCAGGGTGCTTCAGGCCAGGGTGCTTCAGGCCAGGGTGCTTCAGGCCAGGGAGCGCCTGGCCAAGGGCTGTCCAGCGCCAGCCGCGGCCAGGGTGGCGACGATGCCGGTGTCGACGGCCGCGCGGATGGCGTGGTGAGCCTCGATGGCCTGTATCAGCAGCAGCTGCGCGGC
>JAICQL010000280.1 GCA_025937895.1 Polyangiaceae bacterium
GACGGGGCTGCATGTGACGGGGCTGCATGTGACGGGGCCGCGTGAGACGGAGCTGGGCGCGAGGACGCTGCACGCGACGCGAGCTGTAGCGGAGCGGGAGCAGGCTGCGAGGCGGGCGTGCCCGCCACGCTCTTCGGCCGCTCGTGCTGGGCGAGCTTCGTGACCTTGCCGCTTTCCACGCGGAACACCTGCTGCGAGGCCTCGATCACACGCGGCCGGTGCGCCACGGAGATCACCGTCACCCCGGCGCGCAGGAAATTGGCGAGCACGCGCCCCTCGGTCTCCGCGTCCAGGAAGCAGGTGGCCTCGTCCAGGAACAGCACCCGGGGACGCCCCAGCAGGGCCTGCGTGATACCCAGACGCTGGCGCTCACCGCCGGACAGGTTGCTGCCCTCGGGCTCCAGCTGGCTCTCGAAGCCATGCGGCATCTTTGCGACCACCTCGGCAAAACACGCGGCCTCGGCTGCCTCCAGGACCTCGGCGTCGCTGGCGGACGGCAGACGGATCACGGCGTTGTCGCGCACGGTCCCGGCGGTCACGATCGGCGTGCCCACGACCGTACCGAAGGCGCGCGCCAGGGAGCGCTCGTCGCATTTCCGGAGCTCCACGCCATCGAACAGCACCTCACCCTCGGTGGGCTGGAGGATGCCAGCCGCAATCGACAGCAAGGTCGACTTGCCTTGCCCCGAAGGACCGATGAAGGCGACGTGCTCGCCCGGCTCGATGGTGAGCGAGACGTTGCGCACGATCCACGGCGAGCCGCTGGAGTAGCGAAAGCCCACGTTGCGCAGCTCGATGCGCCCGCGTAGACCATCGGCGGAGACATTGCCGTGCTCGATCATGGGCTGCGCGAGCAGCTCGTCGCTGCGGGCCAGCACGCTGCGAAACTCCAGCCAGCCCTCGACCGTGGTCCAGACCGCTGCGAGCGGGCCGCCGAGCAGCGCGCGGATCGCCAGGAAGCCGGCGAACACGCCGAGCGACATGTCGAAGTTGATCACCTTCATGCCGCCCACCCAGAACACAACCGCCCGCGCTGCGCCATCGAACAGAGTCAGCCAGCTGCCGGCGCCCGCCGTCAGGCGCTCCACCTTCTTCGTCCAGATCAGGCGATCGCCGAGCCGGCGCTCGTACCATTGCTCCAGCCGCTGCTCGAGGCCGAAGGACTTGACCGCCTCCGCGCTGCTGGTGGCCTGCATCACCACCGTGTGCTCGCGGGCGCGCGCTGCGAGCTCACCAGCGGAGCGCTGCCGCGCGTCCTCTCGCGCCAGGCGCAGCACCACGATGCGCAGCAGGTCGATGCCCAGGGCCAGGGCGCCCAGCGCCGGATCGTACGCCAACATCAGCGCCGCCAGTGCCAGCGCGAACAGCCCCTGAAACACGCCAAGCGAGGTCTTGGTGAGCAGATCGCCGAGCGCAGCGTGCGAGCCCACCCGCTGCAGCAGGTCGGAGCGACTGCGGCTGCCCACGAACTCCAGCGGCAGGCGCAGCAGCCTGCGCCCCAGCTGCTCGGTGAGCGAGGAGCGCATGGCCGTCTGCAGGCGCGAGAGCGCCATCTGGAACAGCCAGCCCAGCACCAGGCTGGCGATGGTAGCCATCACCAGCACGGCCATCACCGGCAAGAGCCACTCGCGCCGCAGCGGGCGGATCACCTCATCGATCAACAGCTGGTTGATGGCCGGCGCCACCACGCCCAGGAGCTCCGCACAGGCGCCAGCGATCATCACGAAGGCGAGCGCCTGCTTGCGCTGGCTCAGGTTCTTCCAGTAGCGCAGGATGCCCTCGGACCTGCGCGAGCGAACCTGAAAGTTTGGGCCGGGCTCGAGCTGCAGCGCCACTCCCGAGAAGCACTGATCCAGCTGCTCGCGATCCACCTGGATGCGCCCGCTCGCCGGGTCGGAGAGCACCGCGTGGCCGCGCGAGAACTTCTCGAGCACCACGAAGTGATTCATGTTCCAGTGCAGGATCAGCGGCAGCCGGGCCCGCTCCAGCTGGTCGAGGTCGAGCTTCAGGCCGCGCCCGACCATGCCCAGGCCCCTCGCCGCCTGCAAGATCTGCAGCGCCGAGTTGCCGTCGCGCGATGTGCCACAGATGCCCCGCAACTCGTCCAGCGGGATGGCGAAGCCGTAGTACTCGAGCACCATGGCCAGGCTGGCCACGCCGCACTCGGCGGCCTCCATCTGCTGGATGGGACGAACAAACTTGGGAAGAATGCGGCGCAACATCACGAATCCAACCATTTCCGAGCAAACTCGAAGATCATGCTGAGCACGCGCTGCTGCCTGCGGTGCAGGCGCACCAGCACGCGCTCACCCGAGCGCAGGTGAGGGGCCATCTTCTCCTGGCCGCCGTCCTCCAGCAGCGCGAGCTCGACGCGCACGTAGGAGCCGGGCAGCACCTCGCCGAAGGCCTTCTCGATCTCCTCCGGCTTGGCAATGTCGGAGGAGATGCGGCTGACCTTGGCCCGCGCCATGCCGAACTCGTTCACCGGCAGCGACTCGACCTCCACGTTGGCGTCGCTGCCCACGCTCACGAAGGACATCTCGCGCGAGGGCAAGAAGGCCACGATCATCCGCGGCGCGTCGCCGGGGACGATCTGCGCCAGCACCTCGCCAGGCTGGACCACGGCGCCGGGGTGAACCAGCAGCGACTCCACACGGCCCGCTGCGGGCGAGCGGATCTCCGCCATCGCCAGCAGCGACTTGGCCTCGTCCACCGCCGCCGTGGCACGCGCCAGCGCCGCACGCCGGTCCAGCTCGCGCTGCTTCCACTCGCGCTCGCGATCGGCGAGCGCCAGGTTCAGCTCTGCCAGCTGCGAGCCCACCAGCGCGATCGACTCGGCGGCGGCCTGAACCTGCTCCTCGCCGGACAGCTCGTCGTTGCCGGTGGCCACGCCGTGGCGGCGCAGCTCGCGCACGTTGCTCAGCTGCGCCGAGCGCTGCCGCATCTGCGTCTGATGGATATTGCTGCGGCGGCTCAGCGCCGCCCGCTGGTGCAACACCGCCTGTGTGGTCTGCGTGAACAGCGCCGCGTCTGCCTCAGCCGCGGCCTGCGTGTCGCGCTTCAGCGTCTCCAGCTCGCGCTCGCGCAGAGTCAACGTCGCACGCAGCTGCGTCTCCTCCAGCCGCGCCACTACCTGGTTGGCTGCCACTTCGTCGCCGGCTCGCACCAGCACCTGCGTGACGGCGCCGGAGATCACGGACTCCACCGAGCGCAGGCCGTTCGGGGCACGCAGCGCGCCCGGCGCGCGCACCGTCACCTCCACGCTGAGCAGCGCTGCACCGCAGAAGAGCGCCGCCACCAGCGAGAGCAGCAAGAGCAGCATGCCCCAGGCGCCTTGCTTGGGATCGTCGGTATCGGTGACGTGTGCTCCGACGGCGTGCGCCTCGACGGCTGCCCGCCGGAACAGATCACGACCGGGCGCCGGCGCCGCTGGCGGCACCGCAGCCCGCTCGGGCGACTCCGCCTGGGGGGGCGGCGCTGAGGCAGCTGCTGCGCCATCCTGGGGCACGGCCGCCTGAGGCACGGCCGCCTGAGGCACGGCCGCCTGGGGCACGGCCGCGTGCTCCAAGGCAGGGCGCTCGACGGCAGCAGGCTCCATCGCGGCAGGTCCAACGCTGGCAGGCTCGACTGTGGCCGGTGGGATGACGTCAGGTTGCGCTGGCGGGGCGCCTCGTTGCTGAGACGCCGGCGCGGGCGCCGCGATGCCACCGACAGGGGTGAGCTGGTCTGTCCGCGAGCTGCGGGTGCTGCGGGGAAGCGCCGCCGGAGTGGCAGGCAAGGTTGCGCCGAGCACAGCGGGAGAGGGCGGCCGGCGTGCACTGCTTTGCGTCGCAGGCCAGGAGCGCGCCGCCGGCTCGGCCCGCCAGGACTCAGCGCCGCTCGCGCGCGAGGACGCGCTCGCGCGCGAAGACGCGCTCGCGCGCGAGGACGCGGGTTCGGGCCGCGCTGGCGCGGCCACTCTGGCCTGCGCTGGTGGCGCGTCGGCGCTGGCCGTGCTCCGCCGCGGAGCAGCGCTCGCAGGTGGCGACCCCGCCAGCTGGGTGTGCGCAAGGCTGAGCTGATTGGCGGGCGCGGGAGCCAGCGAGGGACGGTAGACCGGCACTGGCAGCTGCGGCAGTGCTTCCGACCCTGGCGCTGCAGCCGCGTGTTGCACCGGTGCCGGTGGGATGATGCTCTCGATGCGGCTCAGCCGCTGAGCCTGCGGCGGCAGCCCGGGCAGCGGCACCTCGGCGGGCACGATGCGCAGCGCCGCAGCGGCGGGCTTGGCCGCTGGTTGCAGCAGCTGCGCTACCGCGACACCGCCGAGCACGGTGACGAGATCGGAGCCGGAGAGCCGGTCCCTGGTTTCTGTGACCTTTACGCAACGACCGACGCTGATCCCTGCTTCGTCTGCCGGCGCTGCGGGCCGGAGCGTGGACGAGAGCCTGGATCCCAGCGGCATCGTGGCGCTATCGCCTTTGGATCCGTAACTCATGACGGCTATCCATCGGCCGGCGCCGACCGCAGTTGTCAGCGCAATTTTCGCAACGGCAGCTCCGGAGCGACCGATGGAGCCGTCAGCTTGCCTGCGCGCGCCGCTCGGGAGCGGCCTCGTGCTCGGCCTCCACCGCGTGTCGCTCTAGCGGGGTGATACCGGCGCGCGCCAGACGCTGCCGGATCACCTGCAGCGCTTCCGGGCTGCTGTCGATGCCCAGCACTCGCCGCTGCAGGCGCGCGCCCACGATCAGACTGGTGCCGCTGCCAGCGTACGGATCGAGCACCAGGTCATCCGGACCGGAGCAGGTCGCGATCAGCCGCTCCAGCAGCGCCTCCGGCTTCTGCGTGGGGTAGCCCGTGCGCTCGCGCGCGACGGGGCCGATGATGCCGATCTCCCACACGTCGCCCAGGGGTGCTCCCGGGCTCTCCGCCGCGGTTCGGCTGGAGTGCGTGCGCGTGCCTGCCGCGCCCACCACGGCCCGCTGCCGCTGTGTGCCCCAGGTCGCGACCGTGGAGGCTGCCAGCGGCTCGTACAGCTGATGAAAGCGTGGCTCGACCCTGGGGTTCTTGACGAAGCGCAGCAGCACGTCATGTACACGCTGGAAGTTCTTGGTCTTGGACGGCCAGCGCCGGTAGCGCCAGATGATCTCGCTGGCAAAGCAGCGCGAACCGAACACCTCGTCGCACACGATCTTGGCGTAGTGGCTCGTCTTGGGATCTACGTGCAACACCAGCGAGCCATGCTCGGCCAGGAGCTCACGAGTGGCGGCCACCCGATCGCGTAGTGCCTGCAGGTAAGCCGGCAAGCTCTCCCAGTGGTCGTCGAAGGCGGGCGCCGTCGAGCGCAGGATCTTGCCGCGGCCCTCGCGGCGCCGCAGCACTCGCACGTGCGTCTTGCCGGTGAAGAACGGCGGATCGAGATAGGCCAGGGTGACCTGGCCCGCACGCTCGCCCGCCAGCGCGCGCAAGGTGGCCAGGTTGTCGCCAGCGATCAGCTCGCAGCGGGCATCGCCCGGCTGCGCGGGCTGGAGCCGCACCTCGGGTGTCGTCGAAGGCTCCTGCTTGCCCGGCCAGCTCAAGCGGATGTGCGAAGCATCGCTGATCGCCATTTGGCCCGAGCCTAGAGGGCTGCGCGGGGGATGGGCCAACTTCCCCGGACCTCCAGCGCCAGCGCGGCCGGGGGCTCGCTTCGCCGCTCTGTGCAGACTAAGATCGGCGGGTGAACGACTCGCTCAGGTCGAGGGTGTGGCTGGAGCGCACCGGTGGCAGGCAGCGGCGAGCACTGTGGCTGGCGCTGCTGCTGGCGAGCCATGCGCTGGCGCTGCTGGCTGGTTGCGCTCGCCAGGGCAACGATGAGACACCCGAGCGCGCGGTGCAGGAGTTCATCGATCGCATGCAGCGCGTACATGGTGATCCAGCGCGCGCCCGCGATGTCGTCGAGTTGCTGGCTGCGCCGGCGCGAGCCAACCTGGAGGAGCGCGCGCGGCGCGCGAGCGCCACGAACGGGCGCGCAGTGGCTCCCGAAGAGATGCTGGCGCCGTCCCGGTTCTATCTCGGCTTCCAGCCGCGCAGCTGGAGCAGTGAACGTGGTCCGGACTGGGCGCTGGTCACGGCCCAGGGCGATTCACCCGAGCAACGCAAGCAGATCCGCTGCGTGCGGGAGTCGGGGAAGTGGAAGATCGTGCTGGATTTGCCCGAGCTACCGCCGCTCGAGCGCCGTGACACACAGGGCTGACAGGCCGCGCCAGTGGCGCGGCACCAGCTGCAGCGTGCCTCTTGAAGCTGCCAAAGACGAACCGGGACCAGCTCTATCACGCTGGCCCCGGTAGTGCAGGCGGCTCGTCACGCCACAAGCCGGGCTCGCCGTGCGCCGGCCATCTTCAAAACCCGCCGAGCGCTGCGCTCGGCTCACTCCGGCAACGCTTCAACGGAAGCGTTCAGTTCGAGAAGAAGATCGCTTCGATCTCGTCGCGAACTTGCTGCTCGGTCTGCTCGCGAGCGATCGCGATCTCTTTGACGATCAGGGAACGGGCGGTATCCAGCATGCGGCGCTCGCCAAACGAGAGCTGCTTGCTCGCCTTGAGCCGGTACAGGTCGCGCAGCACCTCGGCAACGTCGTAGATCGAGCCCGTCTTGATCTTGTCCATGAAGCCGCGATAGCGGCGGTTCCACGTCTGGGTGTCGAAGCCGATGGTGCGTTCCTTCAGGATGTCGAAGATCTCGCGGATCTCCTGCTCACTGATCACCTGGCGCAGGCCGACAGCATTCGCGTTGGATACGGGGACCATGATTTTGCGGTCCGTGTCCAAAATTCGCAGGACGTAAAATCGCTGGCGCGATCCGGCGATGTCGCGTTCGTCGATACTGATGACTTCAGCAACGCCCTGGGCCGGGTAGACTGCCTTGTCACCGACTTTGAACTCAACTTCTGCGCTTGCCTGCATGTTTTCTCCTTGGTCGCGGCCCTCGCTGTGAGCGAGTGACGCGCTTTCTCGAATGGCTCAGCACGCTCTGGTGGAGTCGTGCCTCGGCGAAGAGCTTCACCAAGAACGAGCTAGGTGAAGATCCTATTCCTTGGTGCACTTCCTCGTGGCACCGCACGGTGTGGTGATTCGTGCGGTAACTCGTGAGGTACCCCCGCCCGCAGTCTGGACACTGCCGAGCGACGAGCGTTCACACCCGAAGCGTGAATTGCCCTGAAAATCCGGTTTGATCGAGCATCGCATCGATCGTGTTTCAGCTGGTCGAGCGGCGTTGCCTTACGCGCGCCGCGCGGGCAAACAAACACCGCGCCGCGCGCGCAGACAGACACCATCGCACGCACCATCAGCGACACGTCGTACTGCTTTGAGTCACTCGCGCGCGCGCGCGACGCCTGAACGCAAATACGTTGCCGTGGCGGCGTGCAGCTTTGCGCAACCGCAGGCAGGCCGGTCCGAGACCGGAACGGCTGCGGTCTGTCACCTGTGGTTGGCACGCTTGTTCCGCTCTCCCCTCGCACCACGAACGATAGTCTCAACGTAGTGCACAGGTCACCGCTCGGCGCGGCACTGTAGTGAGGTGGCACGATCATGTCAACGTGGTGTTGGGTTCTGCCAGCCTCCAGAGCGCTCGGCGGCAGCCCGGCAGAAGCCGCAGGCTCAATGGCCTGAGGTCTGTCCTGCGCACCCGACGGGGTACATGGCTCGCTGGCGTCACCAGCGGTAGCTGGCCGACAAAGCGCTGTATCGTCGAGAGACGCGGGCACTGACTCCTGGTTGGTCTGAGCTCGGATGAGCTGCAAAGCAGGCCTCAAACGGGCACCTGCGGCGCCCCGCCCTCGGCCTCGTGCAAGTGCTGCAGGGACCGCTGATGGAAGCGGAAGCAATAACCCCATGGCGCGCCCGTTCAAATGCGGGGCGCAGTAGCTGTCCGGCGTGGGGCACACCGCAACAACGTCTTGAATAGTAGCAGATCTGATGGTGCGGTCGAGCCCGAGACCCGCGTTCTGCCTCGGACGGGCCACATTCCTGACCTAAAACGTGGCCTTGCGCCGTCCGACAAAACGCACCCCGTGCTCCGTGTCTCGCAAAACGGAGCGCTGTCGCTCCCGCATGAGAGCGTCGCGACCCGATCGCTCGATTTAGGCCAGGATCTCGGCGATCGCAGGCGCTACCGCGAATTCTTCGTCAGTGACGCGACAGCATTCAGCCCCCGGAACCGCACTTCACGGGGGCCCTGCAGCTCACTTCGCGAGGCTGTTGAGGTTGAGCATCTCCTCGACGTTGGGCAGCACCACGAGCTCCACCCGGCGATTCTGTTCGCGGCCCTCCTCCGTGTCGTTGCCCGCTACGGGATCCGTGTCAGCGTAGCCCGCCGCGCTCCAGTGAGTGCGATCGAGACCGCCGCCCTGGCCATTTTCGGCTGGAGCAGTGAGGAACGCGACCACCGAGCGAGCGCGCATCGCCGACAGCCCCCAGTTGTCCTTGTAGGCGCCGGAGGTGAGCGGCTTGCTATCAGTGTGGCCGGCCACCTGAAACTCACGCTGCGAGAGATCAGCGTCCGCGCGCAACACGGCCGCCACTTGCCCCAGGATCTCCAGGCCCGAGGTCTTCAGCGTATCTTTGCCAGAATCAAATAAGACGCTGCCGGGCAGCTGGATCAGCATGCGGTTGTCCCGCACTTGCACCTTCAAGCCCATCTCCGTGAGCTTCTTCAGCTTGTCGCGCAGTAGCTCGAAGCGCTGGCGTACCTGCTCCAGCTGCTCCGCCCGCTGGCGGTACTCCGCGTTGGCCTGCCGCTGTTGCTCCAGATCCTGGGTGAGATTGTCCATGCTCACCCCGCGCTCCTGGAACCTGCGCTTCAAGCCATCGAGCTCCTGGTTGGCGGCGGCGTAGTCGGCCGCACACTTGGAGCTGGCTTTCTCCTGAGCAGCGACCTGCTGCATCAACGCGCTGTTCTCGCGGACCTTCTGATCCCACTCCTCCTGGGAGTACCCGCAGGCCGCGACTTGAAAAAAAAGACCGCCTGCGAGGATTGCCGTGCTGATTTTCGCTGACGCTAGCATTTGTCCTCTCCCGCATTTTTTGCTTGCCGTGAACTCGGTCCTGGAAACGCCGTCCTGGGCCCCCGCGAGGGGCCAGTCGTGGCGC
>JAICQL010000283.1 GCA_025937895.1 Polyangiaceae bacterium
CAGCGCTGTGCCGTCAAGCAGCGCTGTGCCGTCAAGCAGCGCTGTGCCGTCAGCGGCTCCCGTCGCTGCACCACCAGTGCGCGCTCCCCTCGCCTCTGTACCCGCCCTGGCGCCCGCTCCTGCACCTCGCCCTGCGGCCGTCGCAGGCACGGGCAGCACACCCGCCGGCGTCGCAGCCTCGGGCTCCGTGCTCGACGTCGACGACTGGCGCCGAGTGCTCGCTCAGCTGGGCGACACGCGACCGGACCTGGTGGCCTTTCTCAAGCATGCCGTGGTTCTCAGCTTGACCCCCGAGCTGTTCACCCTCGGCTGTGAGCCGGGTCACGCACTCGAGGCAACGCTGCGCTCGGCGGAGTGCGTGAAGGAGCTCCGCTCGGCTGCGGCCAAGGTGCTGGGGCGCGAGCCCAACGTGGTGTTCCAGGCGGTGGCGGCCGGAGCGGAGACGCTCGCGGACGTCGATCGCCGTACCCGCGAGAAGCAGCGCAAGGCCGCCATCGATCGTGCCGAGCAGCACCCCAGCGTGCGCAGCGCGGCCGAGATCCTGGGCGCTCGAGTCAAGCGGGTCGACTTGGGTGAGAGCAACTGATGAGCGCTGCTCTGCCACCGGCGCTTCGCCATCTGGTGCAAGCGTTCACGCGCCTGCCCGGCGTGGGCGAGAAGACTGCGCTGCGCTTCGCCATGCATCTCTTGACCGACCAGCGGTCGGTGCTGGACACACTGGGGCAGGCCCTCTCGGACGCGGCCAGCAGGCTGGCGACCTGCGAGGCCTGCGGCAACATCGCCGAGCGAGACGCGCCGGATACGGATGCAGCCGCCACACCCGTGCGCTGCAGCATCTGCGCCGACAGCCGCCGTGACCCGAGCCAGCTCTGCGTGGTGGCGAAGGTGCAGGACCTGATGGCGGTGGAGCGCAGCGGCGCGATGCGCGGGCGCTACTTCGTGCTGGGCCGTCTGCTCTCGCCCCTGGATGGCATCGGCCCTGAAGAGCTTCCGCTCGCACAGCTCGATCACCAGATCACCAGCAGCGGCGTGCAGGAGCTCGTGATCGCCACCCCACCCTCGGTGGAAGGCGAGGCCACTGCGCTGCACCTCGCGCGCGAGTTCGGCCGTCGCGTGCGGGTGACCCGCATCGCCAGCGGCATTCCTCACGGTGGGGATCTGGAGTTCGCTGATCCGATCACGCTCGGGCGGGCCATGGCAGGCCGCCGTGGCCTGGACGGTTGAGGGACACGCCCAAAAGCCACAGTTAAGGGACACGGCCTGAGCGCGCGCGCTGGCCGCCACTGCTGCTCAGCGAGGGCTCGGGTTCTTGATCTAGCGCCGCTCGCCGGGCAGTATGCCGCGGTGACGAGAACCTGCATCAGCACGCCTCACGCACCCGCGGCGGTCGGCCCATACAGCCAGGCGGTCGTCGATGGGGATCGCGTCTATTCCAGCGGTCAGATTCCGCTCGATCCCAGCACGGGCAAGCTCGTGGCCGGTGACATCGCCGCCCAGACCCGTCAGGTCCTCGAGAATTTGAAGGCCGTGCTCGAGGCGGCGGGCAGCCGCCTGGATCTCGTCTGCAAGTCGACGGTGTTCGTCACCAATCTTGCCGACTTCGGCACCATCAATCAGGTGTACGCGAGCTACTTTCCCACTTCGCCGCCGGCGCGATCGACGATACAAGTCGCTGCGCTTCCGCTCAACGCGGCCATCGAGATCGAAGTCGTAGCGCGCCTCGCCACGGCCTGAACAGTCAGACCAGCGGCAGTTGGATCAGGGCCCGTCAGATCGATCAGGGCCCGTGAGACTTCCGCCACCCAGACCAGCGCTAACCCTACCGGCGCCTGCCGCCAGCACCCGCCAGACCAGCACTTACAGGTCCGCCATGGAGAACACCTCTCACTTCGCTCCCGACCAGATCCAAGCCAGCGCTGACCAGGCGCTCCGCACGCTGGAGCAAGCCGGCGCAAATGCGACGCGGCTGGTCGAAGAATGGGTCAAGGCCGGCAACGCCGCCGCCGTGCAGGTGACGGCCGAGCATGGCACCGGCGCCGCCCGCAAGTCCGCGCGCCGCGGGCTGAACGTCCTGAAATCGCGCGGCGTGGCGCTGCCGCCACCAGCGCCGCGCGTGGGACGCATCGGCTCCGACGTCGTGGGCCCGCGCCAGGCCTGGTTGCTTCCACCTGATCCCAACGGGGTCGTCGGCATCGTGCTCGCGGATCCTCTGCCCAGCGGCAGCTATCAAGCGTGCTCGGTGTTTTTCCGGGAGAACCGTGAGATCCTGCGCGTGCAGTCGGGCCAGCTGAGCCTGTCCAGGCTGGACAAGAACATGCGGGATTCGCTGGGCGGCTCTGGCTATGGCCCCGTCCCGGTGCCGTGGGCCTGGGCGCAGTGGCGGCTGGTGGAGCGCCGGGCGTGGCACGCCGAGCGAAAGGTGGCCGAGCCCCTGGGCTGGATGGGCGCAGAGAAGTTGCTCGAGGGGCATCCGACCGAGGCCCCGCCCCACCCCTTCGAGGATGAGCGGTTGAAGCCGCCCCCGGAGGCCGTGGAGGAGCTCGCGCGCAACTCGGCCTCGCTGCATCAGTGGCCCGAGTTTCGCTCGTGGCTGCCCGGTGAGCGCTCCCTGCAGGAGATGCTGCTGCACATCGGGCGCAAGTTCGGCCCCACGCCACCCACGGCCAAGGAAGAGATCGATCCGATCGTGCGCGAGCAGGTCATCGCCGCGACGGACCGCTACTTCACCCCCGAGCGCCGTGCAGTGCTGGCCAATCGCATGCTCGACAGCGGCCTCAGCGTCCTGCATCGCCTCGGTGAAGACGCTGCGCGGCACTTGCAGGCAGTGATCCAGACCATCCGTGGTGCTGGGCTGATCACCAACCCGCCGAGCGGGGTCGGTTTTCTCTGTGCCTTCTTCGACAAGGCCATGGCCGTGCTGGCGGCTCAGCAAGGCGGGCGGCTGCGCGTGCCGATCCCTGCCCCCAACCAGACCCCGAGTGCGACGGATGAAGCAGATCCGCTCGCTCCAGAGGCGCTGCCGGCAGAGGCGGCACCGGCAGAGGCGGCACCGGCAGAGGCTCAGCCTGCAGCGGAGGGCGAGCCCGCCCCCGCTCAGCCCGGCTGAGGTTGCGAAAGCAGGGGCAGCTACACAGGCTGCCCCGGCAATGGCTGCTCAGCCAGGGCTGCTCAGGCTCAACTGGCCGCGCTGCCGCGCGTACGCAGTCGGAAGGCCGCGAGCAAGCGCCGGTAGATCGGCCCGGGGCTGCCCGTGCCGAGTTGCTTGCCGTCGAGCTTCACCACCGGCAGCAGCTCACGGATGCTGGAGCTGATGAACAACTCGTCGGCGTCGGCTGCCGTGCTGAGCTGAGGCGCACGGAGCTCCACCGGGATGGCGAGCTCGTCCGCCAGCTGCAGGAGATGGGCCCGGGTGATGCCAGGCAGAATGCCAGCCTCCAGCGGCGGGGTCAGCAAGGTACCCCGCTCCACCACGAACACGTTGGAGCTGGCCCCCTCCAGCAGGCGCCCGTGCCCGTCCACGATCAGCGCCTCTGAGGCCCCCACCATGCGGGCCTGACGCATGGCCAGCACGCTGATCAGGTAGTTGCCGATCTTCGCGCCCTGGGCGCTGGTGGCGTCCGCGACCCGCTCGGTGCGGTAGCTGATGGCTGCGATACCGCGCTCGTAGTCCTCTGCGGGCGGCGGCAGCAGTGGCTGAACGATGATCACTCGCCGAGGACGATCCGCCAGGCCCGGATCGAGCCCGAGCGGCCCCTGCCCCCGGGTCACCATCAGGCGAACATAGCTCTCCTGGTTGCCCGCGGCAGCAATGGCCGCGAGCAACTCCTCGGCGAGCTCCGCGCGCGAGAGCGGCATGGGAATGAACACCAGCTCGGCGCTCCGCTCCAGCCGGCGCAGGTGCTCCTCCAGCTCGAACGGCTTACCGCCATACGTCCGCAGCGTCTCGAACACCGAGTCCCCGTACAGAAACCCGCGATCGAAGACGCTGACGGTCGGCTCCGCCGGCGGACAATATTGTCCGTCCAGCACCACCAGTATGGACACGCAGTGACCTCAGTCCGTCATCTCGGCGAGGAGCCGCTTGGCCTCACCCAGATTGGCATCCGTCTGGAGCGCACGCTCCAGCATCTGTCGCGCCTTCGGCTTCTCGCCCAGCTTCTCGTGCACTCGTCCGAGCGCGAGAAAGACCTCCGCCTTGCTGATGGGGCTATCGCCGTCCAGGCGCTGCAGCAGCAGCGCGCGGTACATCTGCTGGGCCTTCTTCATGTCGTCCACCTCGAATGCCAGCTCGCCGAGCTCCTTCAGCACGGCCACGTTACCGGGTTCGATGCGGAAGGCTTGATCCAGCTCACGCAGGGCGTCCTGAGTGCTGCCCTGAGCGCGATACGCGGCCGCCAGCCGGCGATGAATCTCGCCCAGCTCCTTGCTGCGCCGGCCGCCGTAAGAGTCGACGATGCGCTGCAGCGTCTCGGCTGCCTCCCGGCTGCGCCCCGATGCGTTCAGCACGTCGCACAGCTGCAGCAGGAGGGTTCGGTCGTCGGGACGTAGCTCCGTCGCGCGCTGCAGGAGCGAAGCTGCCGTGCGGCTCTCTTCCAGGCGCTCGAAATACAGCTTCGCCGCGCGACTGAGCAGCCTGGCCTTCTCGTCCGCGCCCCCTGCGTTGTCTACCTGGCGCACCAGCAGCTCCGCCAGGCGGCTCCAGTCCTGCTGTTGCTCGTAGAGCTTCTCCAGGCGCGCCAGGAGCTCAGGTCGGGCCTGGCCGCTGTCGAGCACACGCTCCAGCGCGCGGCAGGCGTTTTCGACCTGCTCGAGCTTGATGTAGAGCTCCGCCAGCTCCTCGGCGCGCGGCACGAGCTCGCCCGGTTCGCTCGCGTCCAGTAGCTTCTCCAGCACCTCCGCCGCCTCTTCCAGGCGGTCTGCCTGGCGGTACAGCCGAGCCAGCGCTTCGATCGAGGGGCGATGCCGCGCGTCCAGATCGAGCACGCGGCGGAACGTATCGATCGCGAGCTCGGGCTCGTTGAGCTTGCCCTCGTACACGCCTCCCAGCCGCACCAGCAGCTTCACGGCAGCGGTCACGTCACCGCGGCCCAGGGCGGCGTCCACCTGCTGGTTCAAGAGATCGGCCAGGTCCTGGTCACGGCCGTTCTTCTCGTACAGGCGCCCCAGGGTGAGCACTGCGTCCGCGTGCCCGGGCTCCTCCTCCAGCACGGCCCGCAGCTGCTCGATGGCCGTATCGTTCTGATCGAAGCGATCCATGTACAGCTGCGCCAGCTCCAGCCGCAGCCCCAGCCGATCCTCGGTGCTCTGCGCGACGTCGATCAGGCTCTCCAGCAGGCGGCCGAGCTCTTGCCAGCGCTCCGTGCGCACCAGCAAGACCCGCAAGGCGCTCGCGGCCCGCGTGTCGGTGGCGTCCTCCTCGATCAGCTCCAGGTACAGCTGGCTGGCCTTGGCGTCGTCGTTCAGGCGCTCGCGCGCGAGCTGCGCCGCGCGGTGCCGGAGCTCGCGCGGATCGTCGGCGCTGCCCTGGACGATCCGCCGCTCGTGCAAGGCCAGGGCCTCGGCGTACTGCTGGTTCTCCTCCAGCAGCTCTGCCAGCGCCGAGAGGGCCCAGTCGTTCGACTCCTCGAGCCGCAGCAGGTCCCGCAGCACGCTCTCTGCCAGAGCAGGAGATCGCAGGCCGTCCGCCAGCAGCTTGGCGCGGCGGAACAGCTCTTCCCGCAGGTCGCCGCTCGCCAGCTTGCCGCGCCGGCGCAGCGTCTCGATCAGCGCTTGCTCGCGTCCGGGCGCCGTCTGCAGCTCCTCCAGTTGCTGCAGGATGTCGTCGCTGTCCGGCGAGCAGTCGAGCGCCACGCCCAGCGCGCGCTCTGCACCGGCCGGGTCGTGCATGCGCTCGCGGCGCCAGCTCGCCAGGGTGAGCGCCATCTCCTTGGCCGTGGCAGGCTCGCTGGACACGACCTTGTACAGGGCCTCCTCGAGCGTCTCGGCTGCGCTCGCCCACTCGCCGGTGATCGCCGCGAGGCGCGCCAGCTCCTCCACGACGGCGAGGTTACTGGGATCCTCCAGCACGCCCTGCTGCAAGATCCGTTGCGCAGCGGCGGCGTCACCGACCTCGTCCTCCAGCACGCGCGCCAGCGTGAGCCGGGCCGCCAGGCGCTCCTCGGTAGTGCTGGCCAGACCGATACGCCGCTCGAACAGCGCGGCCAGCTTGGCCGTGTCGTTCACGGTCCGGTACACGGACTCGAGCACCTCCGAGACTTCCTCGAAGAACTCGCTGTCGTCGAGCAGCGTCTCGAGCTCGCGAACGGCATTGGCGTGGCCGGGTGAATACTCGAGCGCTCGCCGCAGCGAGAGCAGGCACCGTGAGGTGTCGTGGAACTGCTCGAGCTGGAGCTTTGCCATGCGGTAGAAGAGCTCCGCCTGCTCGTACTCCGTGCCTGCCACCGAGGCGCGGCGCTCCAGCACCTCGACCAGCGCGTCGTAGTTGCCTTGCTTGCCGTACAGGCGATCGAGCGCAGCCAGCAGCTCCGGCTGATCTCCCGCCTGGCGCACGGCCTCTTCATACGCCTGAACGGCGCCCGGCAGATCGTCGAGCTCCTGCTCCGAGATGCGCCCCAGCGCTGAATACAGGAAGCGCGCAAGATCAGCGTCGAAGGTGGACTGCGCTCGCTCGCTGAGTGCGCGGGCGTACTCCTTGAAGCCGCCGGACAGCCGCGACAGGCGCTCGATTTCCGCGTGCAGCTCGGGCGAGTCAGGCTGATCCGCCAGCGCGCGTAGCAACGCCGCCTGCGCGGCGGCGGGCTGGTGCAGCCGCTCCTCCAGGACGTTGGCCATCTGGCGCAAGGTCTGGGCCCGGTCGTGCGGATCCGTCTGCGCCGTGAGGCGCATCTCCAGCACCTGCACGAGATCATCGTGGCGCTCCAGCGCAGCCAGCGCAGGCACCAGGATGGATGCGGCGAGCTCGCGAAACTCGGCGTGCTCCTCCCCGATCTTGCGTACTGCGTCGCGCGCTGCCTGCTCGCCCGGCGCCGCCTCGAGCACGTCGCGGTAGTTCTGCAGGGCCTCGTCGTATTCTCCGAGGCGCTCTGCCAGCACCTGCGCGATGCGGATCTTCAACCCGATGCGCTCTTGATCGTTCTCGGCAATGCTGACGCAGAAGCGCAGGTTCTCCAGCAGCTCCGGCCACATCTCGGCGGTCTGGTACAGGCGGTTCACGCGCGTGAGCACGCCCTTGTCGCTCGGTTTGACCGCGAGCGCCTGGTTGAGCATGTCGATGGCGTTGACCGGATCGTTCTGCTGGGACTCGTACAGGCTACCGGCTGCGCAGAGGAGCTCGAACTTCAGCTCGACCTCGTCTTCCTCGGCCAGCTCTACCCGGCGCTGATACAGCTCGATCAGGCGCGGCACGTCCTGCCGCTCCTGGTACAGGCCGATCAGGCTATCCAGGGTGAACGTGCTGTGCGGCTCGATCTCCGCCGCGCGCTCGTAGGCTTCGATCGCAAGGTCGGGCTGATCGAGCATGTCACGGCGCGTCTCGCCGATCTGCCGCCACAGGCTGGCTCGCTCCTCGGAGTCATCCACCAGCTCGGCCTTGACCCGCAGCGCGCGCACGAGCACGTCCCAGTCGCTGAGCATGGTGGCCAGCTGCTCGAGCTTCTCCAGCGCGTCCAGGTCGGTCTGATCTTCCTCGACCAGCTGCGCGTACGCAGCCAGAGCGCGGCGTGGATCATTGCGCTTCTCGTCGTGAACGCGCGCCAGGGTGGCGAGCAGCTCGTGGCGGTTGCTGAGATCCGGCAGCTCCAGGCGCTCCTGGTACACCGTGCATAGCTCATCCCAGGCGCCCGTTGCCTCCACCAGGCGCTCGTAGTCCTGGCGTACGTCGGGATCTTCCGGATCGAGCTCGAAGGCGACGGCCAGGCCGCGCCGTGCGCGCTCGCGATCATCCCCGCGGCGCTCCCACAGCTCCGCGGTCTCGCGCAAGACGGCGACCTTGTCGCCTACCGTCTCGGCCAGCGCAAAGCGGTCCTCGTTGATCTTGATCAGGCGCCGCCAGTCATCGACGGCGGCGTACAGCGGCAGCAGGATGCCCACCACGCGCTCGCGCGCCACGCCTTGCTTGCGCAGACGCTCGAGCTCATCCAGCGCCCCGGCGTGGGCCGGCAGGGAGTTCACGATCTCTTCCAGCTGATCGACCGCGCCCTCCGGATCACCGAGCTCGTTCGCGCGCAGCCGCGCCAGCTGCAGACGGTACACGGAGGCTTCGTTTGGGCTCGGCGTCGCCTCTGCACGCTTCAGATACAGCTCGCCCAGCTCCTCGTAGCGCTCGAGCTCGCGGTACACCTCCGACAGCGCGTCCAGCGAGACGGCATCCATCGGGTCGATCTCGAGGGCGGCGCGATAGGCCTCGATCGCGGACTCGGGCCGCGCCAGCGGACCGCGATACAGCTCCGCGGACTGGTGCAGGAGAGTCAGGCGCTCGGCGTCCTCGTAGCGATTCTCGAGCGCGGACGCGAACAGCTGCACCCGCTCCTCGTGTTTCCCCGCCCTCGCCAGCAGGTCATCCAGCTCGTCAAAGACCTGGCGGTCATCGGGGTCGAAATTCAGCGAGCGCCGGTAGAAGGCCAGGCTGCGCTCCAGATCCCCGTGCTCGGCGAAGAGCTGGCCGGCGCGCTGCGCCAGCTTGGCGGTGGCAGCCTCGTCGACCGTCACCCGCTCCAGCGCCGCGGCATAGATGCGCGCCAGCTCGGCGCCGCTGTCGGCCACTCGCGCCAGGCGCTCCAGCTCGCGCACCGTGTCCTGGTCAGTGACATCCTCGTCCAGCAGCTTGGCGATCGTGGCCAGCGCGGCCCCGTAGTCTTCCTTCTGCTCCTCGTGCAGCTTGGCCAGGCGGGTCAGCAGCTCTCGCCGCTCGTCCGGATCTTGGCTGTGTTCCAGGCGCGTGGCCAGCGTGGCCATCACCCGATCGAAGTTGGCAGAGGAGAGATAG
>JAICQL010000017.1 GCA_025937895.1 Polyangiaceae bacterium
ATCTGCGCGCAGCTCGAGCAGGAGATGCAGTACCTGGTCGATACCTACCGCTGCGAGTGGGCCGAGGTGGTGAACAACCCGGAGGCGCGCGCCAAGTTTGCGCACTTTGCCAACTCGCACGCCGAGGACGACACCATCGAGTTCATGTCGGAGCGCGCGCAGGCGCGCCCGGTGGACTGGGGCAAGCCGAGCGATCCGAAGAAGGAGAACGCTCGCATCTCGCTGCCGGTGCTGCAGCGCTCCTGGGTAAAGCTGGCTCCTGCCGACAGCTTCCCTCGCGAGGGCGGCCGCTCGCTGCGCTACGGCAACGCTCAGATCGCGGTGTTCAACTTCGAGTCGCGGGGCGAGTGGTACGCCACGCAGAACAAGTGCCCGCACATGCAGGACATGGTGCTGGCGCGCGGCCTGATCGGCGACCAGCAGGGCATCCCCAAGGTGGCCTGCCCGCTGCACAAGAAGACGTTTTCACTCCAGGACGGTCACTGCCTGGGGGAAGACGAGTACAAAATCCTGACCTTCCCCGTGAAGGTCGTGGAGGGCTGGGTCTACGTGGAGCTCCCGGACGAGGCCACGACCGAGCGCATGATCGGGGTGGAGAAGCACTGCTCCATGGAGCAGGCCGCCGCGGAATAGCCGCTTCGCTGGCCTAGTCGCCGTAGGGATTGTCGGTGTCGACGCTGCCCTGCGGCTGCTCCTCGCCGTCGGTGGCGGGCTTGCTCTCGGCGGGCAGGCGCGCGGCCGGCGGCGTGGGGGCGACCGGGGGCGTGGGCGCTGTCGCGCCGGTGGTCGGGGCCGCTGCCGGGGTCGAGGCCGTCGGGGTGCCTGCCGCAGGTGCCGTGCCCGGCTGTGCATTACCCGGCTGTGCATTACCCGGCTGTGTATTGCCTGGCTGCTGAGGCGACGGTGACGGTCCGCCCTGCGGGGCGATGCCGCTGCTTCCGGCAGAGCCTGTGGCTACCGCGGGTGCACTGCCCGACACGGCCTGCTCGGAGGCAGCCGCCTCGTGCGGAGGCGGCGCTGGACGCGGCCGCGGGCGGCGGCGCACGGTCGGCGTGGCTGCGACTTCTTCCTCGGGCAGCGACTCGTTGTCCTTGAAGGAGGTCGAGATGGGTGGATCCAGCTTGCCCTGGGCGCGGCGCTTGGGCGGCGGCGGTCGCGGCGGTCGTGTGAAGGACTTCGGCTCGGCTGGCTGCGCCGCGGCGTTTGCCAGGGCGGAGCTGGCTTCGCGATGCTTCACGAACACCAGCGTTCCGGCAGCCAGGCCGAGCGCTGCCAGCACCGCCCAGGCGATGCCAGCGCGTGACCGGCCAGCGGCGGGCTTCTCCACGGCCAGCTCGAGCGGCAAACCCACGCCGTGCTCCGCGTCGCTAGCAGGCGATGGCGCTACGGCGTCGTCGCGAAAGGCATCGGCCGGCAGCGGCACCGTCGGCGGCCGCATGACGGTGTGCTCCTCTTCATCGTCCGCGTCGGGCGCCTCCACGGGCACGGGCCGCGGCGTGGGCGGCGCTGGCTCCGCAACGGTGTCAGGTAAGGCGAGCGCTGGCAGAGCGGGAGCAGGTGGGCGCGGCGTGGGCCGATCTGGATCCAGCGCGGGCGGGCGCGGGGTGGGCCGATCCGCGATGTTCTGCCCGCTGCTCTCCATGGTGGGCAGCGGGGGAGGACCCTTCACAGTGCCGCTGCGTGCCTTGGCTCTGGCCAGAAACTTGGGGTCCATGGTTCGCCGTGGGTGTGGGTTCGGTGGGCTCTCGACAGCAGAGGCCACGGCGACGTGCCAGATCGGTGCGGTTTCGTCGTCGGGCGGTTATCCCGTGGATCGACGCCCGGCCAGAAATCTTGAGGGCACAGGTGAGCGAGGCGCTGCTCGCCATCACTCCAGGTCAAACACCTCGCTCTTCCTGAGCAGCCGCACCGCGCAGTTCTTGTACGAGGGCTGCCGCGAATAGGGGTCAAAGGCTGCAAACGTGAGCTGGTTCACCTTGGCGTAGTGCATGGGCATGAAACACTGCCCGGGCCGCACCACATGGCTGACGAAGGCACGCGCCAGCACGCGCCCGCGGCGTGACTCCACCACCACCCACTCGTTTTGGCCGATCTGGCGGTCCCGCGCATCCTTGGGGCTGATCTCCACGTAGGCGTCCTCCGGGAAGAGCTTGCGCAGCACCGCTGATTTGTTGGTGCGGGTGCCCGTGTGCCACTGGCTGGAGGTGCCGCGCCCGGTGAGCAACAGCAGGGGATAGTTCTTGTCCACCGTCTCGGGCTGCTTGCGTGGCTCCTCGAACAGCAGCCGGGCACGTCCGTCCGCGTGATGGAAGCGCCCATCGGAGAACAGGCGCCGCTCCTCCCCGGGCAGAGGCTCCTGGCCCTCCGGGAGCGGCCACTGAATGCCGCGCATTTCGTCGAGCATCTGATAGTCGCGGATGCCGCTGATGTCGCAGGGGCGCCCGCGCGAGCAGCGCTTGAGGATCTGGAACACCGCCTCGGGCGAGCTCCACTCCTTGAACATGGCGCCCACCCCCCAGGCCTCTGCCAGCAGCTTGACGATGGAGAAGTCCGCCAGCGCCTGCCCGGGCGCGCGGGAGACCTTCTTCACCAGGCCAAAGCGGCGCTCGGAGTTGATGAAGGTGCCCTCTTTTTCGCCCCAGCCCGCCGCCGGCAGCACCAGATCCGCGAAGGCCGCGGTCTCGGTGCTGGCGTACATATCCTGCACCACCAGGAACTCGAGCTTGTTGAGCAGATCATGCGCATCCGCCTGATTGATCCAGGAGTGCGCCGTGTTGGTGGCCACCACCCACAGCCCCTTGATTTGACCGCGGTTGATGCCCTCCATGATCTGGTCGTAAGCCCAGCTGGGCTCGCTCGGGATTGTGTCCAGATCGATGGAGAGGAGTTCCGCGATCTCCGCGCGGTGCTCGGGGTTGGTGAAGTCGCGCCCCGCGAACAGGCCCGTGGTGTTGCTGAACATGCGCGAGCCCATCGCGTTGCACTGACCAGTGATCGAGTTGGCGCCAGTGCCGGGGCGGCCGATATTGCCGGTGATCAGCGCGATGTTGATCAGGCTCTGTGCGACCCGCACCCCCTCGTAGCTCTGGTTCACGCCCATCGTCCACCACAGGCTCACGGCCTTGCCCTGGCCGATGCTCGACACCAGCTCCAGGATGTCCGCCTCGGGCAGGCCCGTGGCGCTGACCGCTCGCTCCAGGGTGAAGGCCTCCACGTGGGCCTTTAGCTCTTCAAAGCCGCTGACGCTGCGCTCGATGAAGCCCATGTCGATGAGCCCCTGCTGGATCAACAGGTTCGTCACCGTGTAGAACAGCACCAGGTCGCTCTTCGGCTCCAGCGGCAGGTGCAGGGTGGCGGCCATCGCCGTCTCGGTCTTGCGCGGGTCGATGACGATGATCTTGGGCTGCTTGCGGTTGCGGCAGACTCGCTCCCACATGATGGGGTGCGCGATGCAGGGGTTGGCGCCCACGAACACCAGCACGTCAGACTGCTCGAAGTCGGCGTACGTGTACGGCGGCGCGTCGAAGCCCAGGGACTGCTTGTACGCCACCACGGAGGTCGCCATGCACTGCCGCGTGTTGCCGTCGCCGTGGATCATGCCCATGCCGAACTTGGCGAACGCGCCCAGCAGGGCCAGCTCCTCCACCGTGATCTGACCCGTGCCCAGCCACGCCACCGAGCCCTTGCCGTGGCGCTCCTGCACCTGGCGAAAGCGCTGCACGAAGCAGTCGAGCGCGCTGGCCCAGTCCGTCTCCACCAGCGCCTCCGAGCGGCTCTTGCGCATCAGGGGCGCGGTGGCGCGATCTTTGGCGGCGAGCGGGGTCAGGGCCTCCCAGCCCTTCGGGCACGCCATCCCCAGGTTCACCGGGTAGTCCGTGGCGGGCGAGAGGTTCAGCGCCTGGCCCTGCTTGAGATGAATGGACAGCCCGCAGCCCGTGGAGCAGAAGCCGCAGGTCATGGTCGTGGTGCGATCGGGGGCCAGGCGCCGCGGCACCTGGCCCAGCCCGAACTGGCCGGGTTGACGCAGCAGATCCCGGGTCAGCTCGCCTTGGCGGTCGAACAGCAGGCGCTGCAGCGCGCCGGCGAGGTTGCGCGAGTTGCTCACTTGCCCACCGCCCCCGGCATCTTGGGCGAGGCCGCCGCCATGAAGAACAAGCTCCGCTCCAGCAACTCTCCTCCGACCAGCAACATGCAGCTGACGGCGGCCAGCATCAGGCCTGCCTGGCTCAGCTCCGCCTGCTCCGCCAGCGGCGAGAAGAACGCCGGCAGCAACGCCGGCAGCACCAGGCCACCCACCACCCCCAGCAGGAAGCGCGCCTTGGTCAGCTTGCCGAGCTCACCCCACATGAGCAGCGCCGTGCGCTTCAGATCGGAGACCTGAGTGCGCTTCAGGTGGCCGAACACGCTGGCGTCCAGCAGCAGCTTGAACGCGCAGACGCCGATCAGCGTCTCGCACAGACCTGCCAGGGTGGCGCCGGGGATGGGCTGGCCGAAATACGCAGCCGCGACGAACACCAGCAGGGTCAGTGACAGGCCGAGCAGCGCGGTGGTGCCCAGGAAGCGCGGGCCACAATACGAGAGCCGCCAGAAGACCCGGCGCGTGACGGCATAGAGCATCGCCGAGCAGCCCACCCCGAGCAGCCCGGTGACGGCGACGGCGCCGCCCAGCCAGCGCTGCAGTCGCACGCTGAGGTCAGGGTCCAGCGCGGGCATGCCCAGCGCCTGCAGCAACGGATCTGCCCAGGCGCCGGCCGCGTAGGCCACCGCGAGCCCGGCAAAGGCGCCGAAGGCGGCGATCTCCCGGCTCATCCAGGAGTGGCGAAAGCCCATGATGGCGCGGAAGCCATAGAGCGGGCGGCCCAGGTGCAGGGTGCTGGCACCCAGCGCCACGAGGCCCAGCATCAGCGCGACCAGTGAGTGATAGCGCGCCACCGTGCTCGCCGAGTAATACGAGGTCACCACGTAGTTGACGCTGAAGGCGCCGACCGAGAGCTGCGTGAGCACCAGCAGCACCACCAGCGGGAAGTGGTTGTGCGCGGGCCGCACGTTGTAGAAGTCCGCGGGCAGCGTGTTCTTGGGGAACACCCGCTTCGTCTTGTACTCCGTGGTGGGCAAGGTGATGCCCGGTGAAGGGGCGCCGGGCAAGAAGGCATCCGCCTGCACGTCCTCATGGATCTGCGCCACGTCCACGATACGGATGGCGATGGCCTCATTCGGGCAGCCCTGCACGCAGGCAGGCGCCTCGTCCGCTGCCAGCCGCTCGCTGCACATGTCACACTTGCGCACGATGCCCAGCTTCTTGCTGAACTGCGGCACCTCGTACGGACAGGTCAGGGTGCAGTATTGGCAGCCAATACACTGATCATCCAGGTGACGCACGATGCCCGTGTCCGCATCCTTCTCGTAGGCGTTCACCGGGCAGCCCTTCATGCACGCGGGGTCGATGCAGTGATGGCAGGCGGTGGTGACCGTCTGTTGCATCGGTGCGCTCGCGGTGCCGCCGTGCAAGAGCCCGACGGAGCGCCAGGTCTCGCTCTCGTCCAGCCCGTTCAAGCTGTGGCAAGCGGTGACGCACGCCTTGCAGCCCGAGCACTTGTCCAGATCCACGCTGAACGCGTATTGCTGCCCGCTCTTCGGCTTGGTGAGGGGCAGCAGGCTCCTGTAATACTTGGCCTGTGCGGGCAGCTCCGTGCTCTCGTGCAGCTGGGAGAAGCGCTCGACGGCGGTGAGCTCGCGCTGCTCGCGCAGGTACTGATCGACTGCTTGATCCAGAATGGGCAAGCGCCGGGGCTCGGCTTTGAGTGTGCGGCCCTGCGCAGTGCCTCCGAGCGAGTTGGCGTCCAGCTCGGCGGTAGTCGTAAGCATGTCCAATGCATGGCTTTGCCGCAGTTTCGGGCGTATTGCGGCGCAGCAAAATCAGCGCGGCGGCGCAGGCGCGCTTGGTTGCCAGCAGATCGCGTGCGGATACGTCGGTGAAACACGGAAGCGAACGGCTGTACCAGCTTGGTGGAGCTAGGCGACTAGATGTCGCCGGCATTTCTGTCGTGGGTCGGCTGGTGTCTTGCGCATGCGTGCGCCGTGAAGGCGGGGCGACAACGTAACGTCGGTCCGAGGGCGCGCGGCCGCGGGCGCTGCAAACCCGGCTTGGCAGAACGCCACTGCCGCCATCACCGGCGGCGCGGCCCGCGGGGCGGGGCGTTCGCCCGCCATGGGCCCCCGGCGGCTGCAGCCCGGGGCAGGGTGGCGCCCAGGCGACTGCCACGGGGTCCGGCCAGCGTATTTCCCAACGAGCCTATTCGGCTGTAGAAGGCCAGCGCTCGGCGCTATGCTGCGCGTCGCCGAATCCGGGCAAGGCAGGAGTACCGAATGTCATTTGAACGCTGGGCACCAAGGGTCACCCACAATCCGTCGACCCTACGCGAGGGCACCAACCCCGGCTCGTTCGCCAATCCGCCCGACGTGGGTGGGCCGCTGGCCTTCTCGTCTCCGGATACTCCCGGCATGCCGCCGCCAAGCGACAAGACGGCGTGGGACTTTCTACCGCCCGGCTGGCAGCGGACCCCGGAAGGGTGCCGGGCCCCCGAGGGCTTTCGGCCCATCACTCAGCTGGAGCACGCACGGCTCGGGCTGACCACCGCGCCGATGCGGCGAGTGGCAGAGCGGGAGCCGCACCTGACCGCCGAGCAGGTCCGGGTCGAGGTGGCCGCGGGCCGCATGCTGATTCCTTGCAACACGGTGCACCTCGGCTACCGGCTCGATCCCATGGCGATCGGTCGCGCCAGCGTGACCAAGATCAATGCCAACATGGGCGCGTCCCCCATCTCTTCCGGGACGCAGGAGGAGCTGGACAAGCTGGAGTGGGCCCAGCGCTGGGGTGCGGACACCGTCATGGATCTATCCACCGGCGGGGACCTGGATGAGTGCCGGGAGGCCATCGTGCGCCACGCGCGCGTGCCGATCGGCACGGTGCCGATCTACTCGATGGTGCTGGGGCGCCGCATCGAGGATCTGACGGAGAAGGTCATCCTGGAGACCTTGCTGCACCAGGCGCGGCAGGGGGTGGACTACTTCACGATTCACGCCGGTGTGCGGCGGGCTCACCTGCCGCTGATCAAGCAGCGCCTGATCGGCATCGTGAGCCGCGGCGGGTCCTTGCTGGCCAAGTGGATGCTGGTCCACGGCAAGGACAACCCGATGTACACGCACTTCGACGAGATCTGTGACATCATGCGCGAGTACGACGTGTCCTTCTCGCTGGGCGATGGACTGCGCCCCGGTGGCCTGGCGGACGCCAGCGACGCCGCGCAGCTCGGCGAGCTGGACGTGCTCGGGGAGCTGACCGAGCGCGCCTGGCGCAAGGGCTGCCAGGTGATGGTCGAGGGCCCCGGTCACGTGCCCTTCGATCAGATCGAGTACAACATGAAGCTGCAGCGCCGGCTGTGTCACGGCGCGCCCTTCTACGTGCTGGGCCCGCTGGTGACGGATGTGTTTCCCGGATACGACCACATCACCAGCTGTATTGGCGCCACCGCCGCCGCGTACCACGGCGCGAGCATGCTCTGTTACGTCACCCCCAAGGAGCACGTCGGTCTGCCCAAGAAGGACGACGTGAAGCAGGGCTGCGTCGCCTACAAAATCGCTGCCCACGCCGCCGACGTGGCGCTCGGCATTCCGGGCACTCGCGACTGGGACGACAAGCTGACGAAGGCGCGTGCTGCCCTCAACTGGGAGAAGCACTTCGAGCTGTCGTTCGATCCGGACCTGGCGCGCGCGTACCACGACGAGGATCTGGACGTGGACACGGATTTCTGCGCGATGTGCGGGCACGACTGGTGCTCCGTGCGCATCTCCAAGGAGATTGCCGAGTTCGGGTCGGGCAAGGCCGACGGCTACCAGCGCGACCGGGTGCTGAAGAGTCCGGCGCTGAACGCCGAGCAGCGCGCCGTGCTGGAGCGCCGTGGCGTGCTCTCGCCGGAGGAGATCCACCGCCTGGCCAGCAAGACTCGCCGGAGCGTGGCGGCGGCGCCGGGGCACAAGGCAGCCTGCCACAGTGATCTCGCAGAGGAGTCCGCCGCGCACGAGCTGCAGGCCAAGCTGGTCCAGCTGCGCCGCCCGCCCGCCGCCGAATGATCCAGGCCGAATGAGCGTCGTCGTCGTCGTCATCGTGGAGTCGCCCAAGGCGGCGGCTCCGCTGGAGCTGACCTTCAAGCCCGACGAAACCATCAGCATCGGCCGCGATGGCACCAGCCTGGTGCAGCTGCCTGAAGCCTCAGTCAGCCTGCGCCACGCCCGGCTCTCGCCGAGCGCCGGCAGCTACGTGCTGATCGATGAGAACAGCACGAACGGTACGTTCCTCAACGCGGTGCGGGTGCTGCCCGGCACGGCCAAGCCCGTCTCCGATGGTGACCGCATCCAGGTGGGCAGGGCGCTCCTGCGCGTACGCTTTCGAGCCCCCTCCAGCTCGCCGCAAGTCGGGCTGTCCACCCAGGACATCGCGCTGGCCCTGGTTCAAGGCGCCCTGATCAACTCTGGCTCCGCCATCATCCCCCGGCTCAGTGTCGTGGGCGGTCCCGATCGCGGTCGCGAGCTGATCTTGCGCGAGGAGCGGGGCTACGTGCTCGGCCGCGATGACGACGTCGATCTCAAGTTGAGTGACGAGGATGTTTCACGCCGGCACACCACGGTGGTCCGGCGCGGCTCGCGGCTGTGGGTGATCGACCTCGGCTCCAAGAACGGTACCCGCCTGGACTCGCGCCCGCTACGGCCGAACGTGGCGGAGGCTTGGCCCGACACCGCGCTGCTGGAGCTGGGCAAGACGCAGCTGATGATCGAAGACCCGGTGAGCTCGGCGCTGCGCAACCTGGAGCGCGCCCCGGACGAGCGCCTGGGCGCTGCCGAGTGGCCCCGCACGCTCGGAGCAGGGCAGCTGAATGGCCCTCCGAGCTCCACCACCGCCGTGGTGCCCGTGGGCATGGACACGCGCTCGCGTCTCGGGCTGAGCACGGAGTCACGCTCGCAGCTGGCGAGTGGAGCCGAATCAAAGAGCGTGTTGTCCCTCAACACCAGCAGCTCCAGCTCCGCCCCCAGCGCGCCGATCGAGGTGCTGCAGTTCAAGGAGCCCGAGCCGCGCCCGCGCAAGCGCCGCATCTCGTGGTCTGCTACCGACACGCTGGTGGTTGCCGTTGCAGTTGTCACCATTGCGCTCAGCGTGCTGGCTCTGGCCTGGTTCTTGGCAAGCTGAAACGGGGCTCCCGGTCAGGGCCTCGTGGGGCTAGACTGACTACCTCATGGGCAAGGGTGAGACTCCAGCGCGTGCGCAGCCGCTTATCGTGCCGCCGCGCTCAGCTGCGGAAATTGCCTCCGGAGAGGAGCCGGGCACCTCGCCGGCAGCGGCCCGTGAGGAGGCTGCGCCGCCCAGTGCTCCAGCGACGAGTCCCGCGCTGCCCTCTGCCGTGCCGGCCCCTACCGAGCTACCAGAGGTCGGGCTGCCAGAGGTGGAGCTGCGCGAGAGCGAGCCCGAAGCCACGTCCGCCGTTCCGCCGCTGCCCGTGGCCGCGCTGGAGCGTCCGACCGCGCTGCGCGCAGAGCTGACGCCAACGCCAGTGCCGCTCGTATCGCTGGAGCCTCCCACCCGTCGCATCGACAAGCTCCAGCTGGCAGAGCTGAACGCACTGGAGACGCGCACTCTGCCCACGGTCGCGCCTCGCGCCAGCGTGCTTCACCTGCCGCCAGTGCCGGAGCCGCGCCCGCTCACGGTCGCGATTCCGCTGCTGCCCAGGCCGCGCCGCCCGGGGCTCGCTCGTCGTCTTGCCGATGACGTGCGCAGCTCCAAGCGCGAGATCGCGCTGGGCCTGGTGATCGGCATCGTGCTCTCTTTCGTGGTGGGCAAGCTTGGGCAGAGCTACCTGCTGGAGCGCCGCCGCGGGCCGTCGCTCGTCGAGCATACGCTCGCCAACAAGCCTGCGCCGCCCCCCGGTAGCTCACTTTCTCCGGCGGCCAGTCCGCGCCCCGCCGCGGCGCAGGGCGCTGCCGGTGGAAAGGCTCCGGTGCCCGCGCAGCAGCAGCAGCAGCAGCAGCAGCAGCAGCAGCAGCAGCAATCTGTGCCGGCGGCGCCGGAGTAGTGCGCGTCAGCGCTCCAGCTCGAAGCGCAGGCGCAGCAACCGCGTGCTCGCGATGCGCTGGCCGCCCAAGGTCGCGGGCTGGAAGCGCGCGCTGCGCACGGCCTCCAGGCACTCTCGATCCAGCGCCGCCTCCAGGCCCTTGCGCAGCCGTGTCCTGGTGACCTGCCCGTTCGGGTCGATATCCGTCTCGATCACCATCAGACCCTGCAGACCCAGCCGCTGAGCCCGCGAATGGTATCTGCAGCGCTCCACCCGCTCCGGCAGACCCGCAGGCACCAGGCGCGGGGGCACGGCGGGGGCCGGGGCGCTCACGGGCGCACGCGCCACGTTCGCCGGTGCTCCGAGTTGCGTGGCCCCGACCTGGAAGCTCGGCCCCGAGCCGCTGCCGAAGCTGCCTTCCTCCAGGCCCACCACGGGCTCTGCTGACTCGGGCTGCGGCTGGGCGGGCTTGGCGCGCGCTGCAGCAGGTGTGTTGCTCTCTTGCGGAGTGACTCGCCGGGGGGGCGGCGGTGGCTCCGTGCGCGGCGGTGGCGGCTCCTCCCGCTTGGGCAGCTCGGTCACCACCGTGAGCTGCACCACTTGCTGGAGCAAGCGGCGCGCGGGCTCGTAACGTTGCGCGCCATGGGCCAGTGAAGCCAGCACGATGGCGGTGATCAGGGCACCCAGCCCGAGCCGGCGCCAGCGGTGCCGCGACTCGGGCTCTTCTTCCAGGGCATACACGACAGACTCCGTCCCTTGCCGTTGCACTCAGCCGCCGGGCGGAGCGGCGCCCGCTCCGTCCAGGATGTCGGTCTGCTTGACGTTGATGGCAAAGCGAGTGAGCCCGTTGCTGCGGACCAGATCGATCACCCGGATCACGTCGCCGTGTTTCACATTTTGGTCCGCGGCGATCATGGCCTGAGCGCTGGCGTCCTTCTCGGAGGCTTGCTTGCAGGCCTGCCCGACCAGCTCATCGGGGGTATGGCGCCCATTTAGATACAGGCGCCCCTCGCGGTCGATCACGATGGCCAGCGTGGTATCGAGCGTCTCGCCGGCGCTGGCCGCCTTGGGCAAGTCGACCTCGATGGCGTCTTTCACGATGTAGATCGAGGCGACCAGAAAGATCACGAGCAGCACCAGCATCACGTCCACGAGCGGGGTGACATTGATCTCGTTGATGCCGTCGTCATCGTCCCATCTACTGCTTGCTGCCATGTTCGTGCTCCGGATCGGGATGGCGGTGGGTCACTCGGCCCCGGCTGGCAGCGGTGCGCCCAGCTGCAGCTCGGGCTCACTGGAGTCGTCCGGCAGGCTCGCGTGCTGCCCGGCTCGGCTCGGGCCGCCCTTGCGCTTGAGCTCCGTCACGATGATGCGCGCCAGAAAGTCGGCGTTGCCCAGGCGCTTCTTCAAGAGCCCCTTGGTCCAGTTGAAGCAAATGAGCGAGGGGATCGCCACCAGCAGTCCCACCGCCGTGGCCACCAGCGCCTCGGAGATGCCGGGCCCCACCACCTCCAGCCCGCCCTTTGGGTTACGCCCGAGCTCCCCGAACGCCAGGATGACGCCGATCACGGTGCCCAGGAGGCCGATGAACGGCGCGTTGCTGCCCACCGTGCCCAGGTAGCTGAGCGAGCGCTCATAGCGCTGGCGCTCGCGGATCATGGAGGCCTGCACCAGCTCCTCGACAGCGTCCGAGCCATCTTCGTAGAGCGAGAGCGCGTCGGAGGCCACGCGCTCCTCCAGCGCCCGGCCCTGGCTCACCAGCGAGCGCGCCTGCTCCAGGCTGCCCTCTCGCAGCAGAGCCAGCAGGCGCCGCGCGAGTCGCGTCACGTCCACGCTCGTGGTCGCGTACAGGTACAGGCGCTCGAACATCAGCATGGCCGCGAGAAATCCCATCAGCAGCAAGAGCCACATCACCCACTCGGCTCCGAGCTGGGCCAGGCGCAGGAAGATCTGGATCAGGGAAAAACTTTGATCGGTATTTGCTGGATGCATGAAGACTCCTCGAGCGCCCTCCGGCGCAAGCAGAGGGTGTCAGCGTTGCCGCTCCTGCACAATCCCGTGCGCTGAGAAGTTGCCGGCTCGACACTGCGCTGTCACAGGTCGAGCCTCACGCCAGATCATTGCATTGGTGCAACTTGAAGGTCGCAACACCCATGGTGCTGGATTGCACCGCTCGTGCCGAGGCGTTGCCGGGACGTCACGCTGCCGCCCCATTGGGTCGTTACAGCCGTGTCTCGAGAACGGAAACAACGAGTGAACCTGTCAGCGTTTCACCACTTTGCTCGACTGTGCGCGGTGCTGGTACTTCTATCGTGGGGCGGCCTGGCCGCGGCCCAACCCGAGCGCAATGATGCTGCGCCGCCTCCGGCGTCCGCGCGCCTGCGCGTGCTCCTGCGCAGCAACGTGGCGCCGGCGGCTGCCGCCGGCGTGGACATCGAGTCAGACGACGGCGAGCGAGCGACGACCGCGGAGGACGGCAGCGCCGAGCTGCAGCTGGCGGCTGGCACGCGAGCGCTGCGCCTGACCTTGCCGCTGCCCCTCACCCCGGAGCACCCTGGACCCGAACCCAAGAACATCTTCCTGCAGGGCATCGAGCTGGCGCCGGACCAGAGGGTAGAGTTGCGCGCCACGCTCGGTGTCGATGGTGCGCCTGTCGAGCTGCAGGTGTTCGCATTGCCCGCGGCTGCACCCGGCGAGCTCGAGCCCGAGCCGGCCGCAGTGGAGAGCCCGGCGAGCGGGCAGGGGGCCATCAGCGGTCGTGTCGTCGCTCGGGGCAAACGGACCAGCGTGTCGGGGGTGAGCTTGTTCGTCGAGGGGCGTGACGGTGAGGCGCTCAGCGACGCCGAGGGGCGCTTCCACCTGCAGCTGCCCGCCGGGCGCTATGCCGTCTGGGTCATCCATCCCGAGTTCCCCACCTTGAGCCTGCCCGGCGTGGAAGTGCGCGCCGGCGAGGAGACGGCGCTGCGGGTCGAGCTGCTGCCGCCCGCCAAGCAGACCGATGACTGGGTGATCCGCGCCCGCTTCATCGCCGGTGACACGGCCAGCATCCTGGAGGAGCGCCGCAAGGCCACGGGAGTGTCGGACGGGCTCGGCAGCGAAGAAATCGCGCGCTCCGCAGATAGCTCCGCCAGCACGGCCACCCGCCGCATCGTCGGCGCCTCCATCGTTGGTGGCCAGTACCTGTTCGCGCGCGGCCTCGGCGGCCGCTACACCAACGTCCGGCTCAACGGCGTGCCGCTGCCCTCCACTGATCCGGATCTACCTGGATTCCAGCTGGATCTGTTCCCGGCCAGCCTGCTCTCTAGCCTGACCATCACCAAGACCTTCTCACCTGACATCCCCGGCGACTTCGCGGGTGGGTCGCTGAACGTCACGACCCGCGCGTTCCCGGAGAAGCTGGAGCTAAAGCTGTCGAGCAGCTTCACTTACAACAGCGAAACCACCTGGCGCGGGGTGCCCAACTACCAGGGGGGCGGCCTCGATTTTCTCGGTCACGACGACGGCAGCCGCGCGCTGCCCGGCGCGGTCCCCGACGAGCGAGTCTGGAACGGCAATCGCAACCTGACCCTCGAGCGCATCGTGGAGATCAGCCGCTCCTTTCCGGGCGTCTGGTACGTGCGCCGCGGCACCGTGCCGCCCAACCTGAGCCTGAGCGCCAGTGCCGGCGATACGCTGGCGGTCGGCTCCGGTCGCCTGGGTTATCTCGTCACTCTGGGCTATCGACGTCGCTTCGAGCGCTACGACGAGAGCATCACCAACGTTCGCCTGCAGGGTGAAGGCGACCAGCAGCAGGTCGTCCCGCGCGAGACCCTCAGCCGCGAGGTGGGCAATCGAGAGGCGTTGCTCGGCCTGCTCGCCTCGCTCAGCTACGAGCCGCAGCCCCGTCATCGCATCAGCGCCGTTTCGTTGTTGACCCAGGCCGGGGAAGATCGGGCTGCCATCGTCACCGGCGTGACCGAGGCGGAGGGCGCGCCGGTGAGGAACACTCAGCTTCGCTTCGTGGAGCGGCGCCTGTTCTTCAATCAGCTGACGGGTGAACATCAGGGCCTCGGCGGCTTGCTCACCCTCGGCTGGCAAGTGAACTGGTCAACCACGCTGCGCGATCAGCCAGAGACGCGCGATCTACTGTACGCGCAGGGCCCCAACGGCTTCGCCTTCCGCCCGGATACGGGCAGCGGCGAGCGCCTGTACAGCCAGCTGCGCCAGCGGGATCTCGGCGGTGGTCTGGACGGCACCTTCGAGCTCGGCGCGGGCCACGCACTAAAGCTCGGCTATCTCGGGCGCGCTGGTCAGCGCGATTTCGCGGCGCGGCGCTTCGGCGTGCAGTTCCTGGGGCAGGCGAGTGATCGCCTGCTGCCTGCAGAAGAGCTGCTCTCCCCCGAGCGGGCCGGTGAGACCTGGTTGATCAACGAGGTGACCAGGCCCGACGATGGCTTTCACGCCGAAGAGCGGCTCCACGCGGGCTACCTGCTGCTCGACAGCCCCATACTGGATGAGCTGCGCGTGGTCGGTGGCGTGCGTGCAGAGCGCTTTCAGCAGCAGATCGATGTCGTGCCGCCGTTTGCTTCGGGCACCCCGGCGCCCACCACGGCGATGGAGGGCCCGCGCGGCGCCGATCGCACCGAGCTCGACTACCTGCCGGCGCTGGCTCTGATCATGAGCCCCACGTCGCAGATGAACGTGCGCGCCAGCTACGGGGGAACGGTGGCGCGGCCGCTGGTGCGCGAGCTGGCGCCGTTCTTGAATCAGGACTTCGTGCGCCGACGCTACACGGTGGGCAACCCGGAGCTGGAGCGCACGTTCGTGCACAACTTTGATCTGCGCTGGGAGCTCTTTCCAAGCGCCACGGAGGTCTTCGCGATCTCTGGCTTCTACAAGCTCTTTCGCGCGCCCATCGAGAACGTGATCCTGGACACCGAGGGTAACCTCACCGTGGACAACATCGAGAGCGCCCGGAACTATGGCGCGGAGCTGGAGGCGCGGCTCTCACTGGGCACGCTCTGGTCGCAGCTCGACTCGTTCGAGCTGATGGCCAACCTCGCGCTCATCCGCTCCAGGGTGACGCTGCTGCCGGAGCAGCGGGCGGTCGCCAGCAGCGTGCGGCGCCCGCTGGCGGGGCAGTCCCCGTACGTTGCGAACCTGGCGCTGGGCTACAGCTCCGAGGCAACCGGGCTCTCGGCGTACCTCTACTACAACGTCTTTGGCCGCCGGCTGCAGGAGGTGGGCAAGGTCGGCTTGCCCGACGTGTACGAAGAGGCGTTCCACTCGCTGGACGCGACACTGTTCTGGAAGCCGCTGCCCTCGCTCACCCTGGGTCTCTCCGGTAGCAACCTGCTGCTGCAGCCCACGCGCGCGACTCACGGCAAGTTCGACTTCACGCGCTCGGAGCGCGGCGCCAACTTTGCGCTCAGCCTCGGCTGGTCCTTGCCCTAGCCGTACGCCGTACGCGCGCTCCAGCGATGTAACGGAAGTTCTCCAGCGCTGTCACCTGCCAGCGCTGCGCTCGCGCTAGAAGGCACCAGCCCAATGAAAGAGCAAGAGAGGTCCATCATGTACGCTCAATCCCTGCGAATCCCCGCTCTCCGTTCCTGGCTCGGCGGCTCCGCCCTGCTGCTCGCCTGCGCCTGCGGAGATGACGAGACCCGCACCATCCCAGGTGGCAGTGAGCAAGGCGGAGGCAATCTCCTCGCCGGCGATGGCGATGACACCACCTCTCCGGCTGCGCCCCTTCCCGGCGGGAGCGGCGAGGTGATCGTCACCGGCGAGATCAGCCAGGATACCACCTGGACGGCAGACAACACCTACGTGCTCGAGGGGACGAGCCCCGTGTTCGTGGTGGGCAACAGCACGCTCACCATCGAGGCCGGCACCACCATCATGGGGCGTGGCCTGGGCACTGCTCTGGTGATCACGCGTGGCAGCCGCATCCGCGCAAACGGCACGGCGGAGAGGCCCATCGTGTTCACCAGCGGGCTCGCAGCTGGCCTGCGCAGCCCGGGTGACTGGGGTGGGTTGGTGCTGCTCGGCGGAGCTCCCATCAACGCGCCAGCGGGTCTGATCGAAGGCATCGCAGCCGACGACGTGCGCGCGGCGTACGGCGGCCCGGCCCCCAACGAGGGCGACCCCAGCCACGACTGCGGTGTCTTGAGTTATGTGCGGGTGGAGTTCGCGGGCTTTCAGTACGTGGTGGATCAGGAGCTGAACGGCCTCACCCTGGGCGGTTGCGGCAGCCAGACCGTGGTGGACTACGTCCAGGTGCACAAGGGCCTGGATGACGGCATCGAGATCTTCGGTGGCACCGTCGACATCAAACATGCGGTCATCAGCAACAGCGCCGATGACGGCCTCGACTGGGATCGAGGCTGGACGGGGCGCGGCCAGTTCATCATCGTGCGCGGAGATCCGAGCGCGTCGGACGGCGCCATCGAGGCGGACAACCGAGACGGCGACAACGCCGCCGTGCCGCGCTCCAGCCCCACGCTCGCCAACTTGACCCTGGTGGGCGACGAGGGCTCGCTGGCGAGCCCGGGCATCGTGTTGCGGCGCGGAACACACGGCAGGATCTTCAACAGCATCGTGATGGGCTTTCCGCTGTCCGGGATCGACATCCGTGACGCAGAGAGCATCTCCGGTGCCAGCGCGGATGGACTGACGGTGGCCAACAGCATCTTCTTCGACAACGGTCCGGACGGCTCGGCGCACGCCGATGTCGCCAACGACGGAACGATGTTGCCCGACGCCCTGGACGAAGGCCCGTGGCTGGCAGCCCGTGACAACCAGCTCGGGGTCGACCCGGGTCTGGCCGATCCTTACGACCCCACCGCGCCGAGCTTCCTGCCGGCAGCGGGCGGGGCCGCCACCACGGGCGCAGCGGTCGCGCCGAGCTCGGGTTTTTTCGAGCCCGTGGAGTTCGTGGGTGCTCTGCCCCCCTCGGGGGCAGACTGGACTGAAGGTTGGACCTCTTTCCCAGCTCGCTGATCGAGCAACTTTCCCGCACTCTGCATCCTCGCGCAGCGCGGCGTCCCAGACTGGGCCAGGGTCGCCGCGGCCGCGGGTAGGAGCAGACCTGGGGACCGCCGGGAAGTCGTCCGGGTCCCCTTTTTCGGTTACTCTTTGCGGGTGAAGCGGCCCACCCCCCTCGACACGCTGCGTGAGCTGCGCGAGCGCGCACGGCAGGAGGAGCAGGCCCGCCTGGCCGCGCGAATCGAGGCAGAGAAGCAGGCCGAGCGGGCAGAGCAGCTGGCGCGGCAGCTGCTGGTGGAGCGGGCCAGCAGCGCGGACAGCATCCGCACGTCAGAGCGCCGCCGGCTACAGAGCGCGGGTATCACGGCCGCTGACGGCTTGCGGCGAGTGGCGTGGGAGGGCGCGGAGCGTCGCGCGGTGGAACAGCTCTCCTCGGACGTGGCGCGAGCCATCGCGCGCCGGCGCGAGGCGGAGCGCGAGCAGGAGCGGACGCGTCTGGCGCTGGAGCGCGCGCACGCCGAGCTCGAAGAGGTGGAACGTCGCCTGCGCCAGCGCGAGCGCGAAGCTCGCTACAAATCCGAGCAGGCCCAGCAAGAGGCCCTGGACGAAGCCGCGGCCAGGCGCTTTTCGGAACGGAGCGACGCGTGAGAACTGCCTGGATAGCCGCCGTGTCACTGAGCGTGGCTGCAGCCTGTGGGGTCGGAAGCCAGGGCTGCAGCGCCGGTCTGCCCGGGCCGAGCCCGGGCGCGCCGCCTGCGCCGTCGTACGGCTTGCCTCCCGCCCCCCCGCTCCCCAGCACCGCGCCGGGAGAGGAGCTGCTCAGCGAGGCCAGCAACGCCTCGAGCAGCGCCGTGGATCTCTCCGACTTCGTCCCGCTGCTGTCACAGCCGGAGCTGAGCTCCGCGCGGCAGGCATTCGAGGCAGAGGACTACGCCGCTTGCGGCGCACTCGTGGAGAAGCACATCCTGGCTCACCCGCCCAGCGTGCTGGATGAGCCGCGCTGGTACTTGCTCCTGGGCAGCCTGCGCGAGAAGTCGGGTGACTTGCTGGGCGCAACCGGTGCGTACGAGCGCGCCATGAACGCGGCCTGGCCGCTCGCCGACTACGCCGCGCTGGGCCTGGGGCGCTCGCTGCTCTCGCTGGCCGACTGGGACGGCGCCGAGCGCGCGCTGAGCAGCGTACCGGAGAACGCCGGCACCTACGCCAGCGCGCGCGGGCTGCTGGCAGAGCTGGCCTGCCGGCGCGAGCAGACGCTGGCCTGTCTGGAGCGGGCGCGCTACTTCCGTGCTCAGCCGCGAAAGCCGCTCAGCTGGAGCACGCAGTCCTTCCGCATCGCCGAGCTGCTGGTGAGCCAGGTGGCGCCCGTCACCCGCGGCACGGACACCCCCGCTCGCTCAACCCAGCCAGCGGCAGCCGCCCGCCCGCCCGTGAGCAGCGACGACGTGCTCGCGGTGTTGGGCTTCGTACGCTCGCTGATCGTCGATGCGCCGCGCACCTCGACCCGCTTCGACGCGGGCTCGCTGGAGCGCCGCCTGCTCGACGCCTTGCCGGCGGAGCTGCGCGCGCGCGAGCTCAAGCTCAGCCCGAAGCAGCAGCTGGAGCGCGCCGAGGCCTTCGGCAGCGCCGGCCGGCACGAGGAGGCAAATACCCTGGTGGACGCGCTGCTGGCCTCGCTGGGGCCAGGCGCCTATGGGCCCATCGCCTGCCAGGCGCGCTTGATCCAGGGCAAGGCGCTGCTCGATGTCAAGCAGCGCACCCGCGCGGAGAGCCGCTTCGCCGACATCATCGATCATTGCAAGAACGACGACCTGCGTGCGCCGGCGCTGTATCTGGCTGGCAAGTCGGCATACCAGAGCGGTCGTAACAGCGAGGCCGATCGCATCTTTGCACGGCTGGAGCGCGAGGCGCCCAAGCACCGCCTGGCAGACGATGCGCGGCTGTATCGCGCCCAGGCGCAGCGCGATCTGGCCAATGACGCCAGCTTCGTCGCGCTGCTCGACACCATGGCGCGCGACTATCCCGCCGGTGACATGGTGCCCGACGGGCTGTTCCTGCTGGCCCTGCACCACATGGAGAAGGCCGACTGGCCCCGTGCCAGGAAGGTGCTGGAGCGCAGCCTGGAGTTCTCGAGCAGCGATGGCGCTGCGCGCGGGCCAGAGGCATCGGGGCGGGAGCGCTATTTCCGGGCGCGCGCGCTGATCGAGACGGGCGAGGTGGCGCGTGGCCTGGAGGAGTACGAGCGCATCATCGCCGAGCTGCCGCTCTCCTATTACATGCTGCACGCCTACTCGCGCCTGTCCGACGCAGATTCAGCGCGCGCTCAGCGCGCGCTGGAGAGCTCGCTGCAGGTCGCGGGCGTGCCCCCCTTCCGCATCGAGCACCAGCCCGAGTTCGATTCGCCGGGTTTCCTGCGCGCGCTCGAGCTGTTTCGGCAGAGCGACATCGACGGCGCCCGGCGCGAGCTGGACCTGTTGAACGTGCTGGAGCAGGGTACGTCGCCTTCGGTGCTGTGGGGCGTGGCGCTGCTCTACGCGCGCGCGGGCTCCGCGCGCCTCTCGCACGCCTTGTCACGCTGGCAGCTGCGCGACTGGCTGCAGCGCTGGCCCGTTGGTCCCTGGAAGCAAGCCTGGGAGCTGGCCTTCCCGCGCCCTCACCTGGAGGCGGTGACCGAGCAGGCAGCCCGCGAGGGGGTGGATCCGGCGCTGGCCTACGCCGTGATGCGTGAAGAATCCGCGTTTGACCCCGACGCGGTCAGCCCCGCCCATGCCTATGGCTTGATGCAACTCATCAGCCCCACGGCGCGCCGCTTCGGCAAGGAGCTAGGCTTGCCTTACGACCGGCGCGCGCTCACCACGCCTGCGGTGAACATCGCGCTCGGCATCCGGGTGCTGTCCAGCTATCGCTCGTATTTCCCGGGTGATCCGCTGCTGGTCATCCCCGGTTACAACGCCGGGCCGGGCAGGCCGATGCGCTGGGCAAAGGACTGGCCCAGCGTGGACTTTGATCTGTGGGTGGAGCTGATCCCGTTCCGTGAGACACGGCGCTACACCAAGAAGGTGCTGGCCAGCCGCGGCGCGTACTCCTTCCTGTACTATCGCGACGGCGAGATCACGCCTGCCAATGACCCGCTCCGGCTACCACGCCGGCTGAGCGCCAGCAGCGCCAGCGCCGGCTCTGCAGCTGCGGAGTGACGCCGGAGTAACGGCGGAAGTGAGCCGCCCGGGCAGCACGCGCCGGGCTGTCGGATTCGCGAGCGCGGAGCGGCCGCAGTGAAAGCGGTTGTCAGCTTCGGGCGTTTTGCGGATAGTGCCCCGCCGAGGCTCGTGCCGGCATGTCGCAAGAGACGCAGGACTGGCTTCTCGAGCATCTGCCGCCCAGCTTGCGCGCCATCGGGCCGCAGCACCTCCACTGGTGGCAGTGGCTGGGCTTGCCCGTGCTGGCCCTGTGCGCAGCGGCGCTGGCCATTCCGCTGAGCCGGCTCAGCCGGGCGCTGCTCGCGCGCCTGCTGCACCGAGGGCAGGCGCCGGGGCTCGACCGGCGACTGCAGCAGGTGAGCGGCCCGCTGCTCCTGGGCTGGGCCACGCTGCTCTTCGCGCTCGCGCTGCGCTGGCTCCGCCTGCACGAGTCGGCGTCCGCCGCCGTCTACGTGGGCATTCGTGCCGCTGGCCTGCTGGCGTTCTACTGGGCGCTGTCGCGCGGCATCGACGTACTGCGCGAGCTGCTGGGTAACTCCGGGTGGGGCAGGGCGCCGTCGATCCGCGCGCTGCTTCCGCTGGGCGCAAGGGTGGGCAAGGTCTTCATCATCGTGCTCGCGGTGGTGGCCTTTCTATCGGAGTTGGGCTACGCCGTGACCAGCCTGATCGCAGGGCTCGGTATCGGAGGGGTGGCGGTGGCGCTCGGCGCGCAAAAGACGCTGGAGAACCTGTTCGGCGCGTTTTCCATTGGCGCCGATCAACCCTTCATCCAGGGGGACGCGGTGCGCATCGGGGATGTCGCCGGCACGGTCGAGGCGGTCGGGCTGCGCTCCACGCGCATTCGCACGCAGGAGCGCACCTTGGTCACCATCCCCAACGGCAAGCTCGCCGATCAGCAGATCGAGTCCTTCGCTGCGCGCGACCGGCTGCTCCTGAAGACTTCGCTGCAGCTGGTCTACGGCACCAGCGCCGCGCAGCTGCGGGCCATCCTGCGGGGTGTGGAGGCCGCCTTGCGCGAGCAGCCCGAGCTGTTCTCCGAGGGCGTGACCGTACGCTTCGTGGGCTGGAGTGAGTCCAGTCTCGACGTCGAGGTGAGCGCCTGGTTCGCCACCACCGACTGGCAGGAGTTCATGGTCATCCGGCAGGAGCTGTTGCTGCAGTTCATGGAGATCGTCGAGCGCGAGGGCAGCGCGTTTGCGTTTCCCACCCGCACTGTCCATCTCCAGCACGCGCATCTCCAGCACGCGCAGCTCCAGCAGGCCCATTCCCGGCAGCCGTCGGCCCCCCAGGCGCAGCCCGCCGCAGATTCGCCCAACTCTCAACCCGCAGGAGACACATGAAGGCACTGGCAGAATTCAAAGCGTTCGCCATGAAGGGCAACGTCGTGGACATGGCCGTCGGCGTGGTCATCGGTGCAGCGTTTGGCAAGATAGTGAGCTCGCTGGTGGCGGACATCCTGACCCCGGTGCTCGGCTTGCTCGTGGGCGGGGTCAACTTCACCAACCTCAAGGTCACGCTGCGCGATGCCGTGGCGGACAAGCCTCCCGTCACCTGGAACTACGGCTCCTTCATCCAGACGATCTTCGACTTCCTGATCATCGCCTGGGCCATCTTCATGCTGGTCAAGCTGGTGAACAGGCTGCAGCGGCAGGCTCCTCCCCCGCCTGCCGCCCCGCCGCCGCCCGCGGCGGAAGTCGTGCTCCTGACCGAGATCCGCGACGCGCTCAAGGCGCAGAACGCCAAGACCAGCGTCTGAGGCGGCCAGCGCTCGGGCAGGGCAGGGCCGGAGCAGCTCGCTCACCGAGTTGCTCGCCAGGCATTTGCCAGCGCCGCGGCGATTCCGACCGCGGCGCCGGCGCGGCCGTCACTCCCCGGCCTGCGGAGTGAGCTTCGCCGGCTCCAACCCACCCGATGCAGAGCTCAACGCATGCCACTCCTGCAGGCTGCGCACCCGCGGTGGGTTGGAGCCCATCAGGGACTGCGCCTCCAGCGCGTCGACCACGGCCAGCGCAGCCGGCAAGGTGGTGAAGTAGGGCACGTTGGCGATCAGCGCGTTGCGCCGGATGGCGTAGCTGTCCCGGATGGCCTGCGTGCCCTGTGTGGTGTTGATCACCAGCTGGATCTCATTCTTGGCCAGCGCCTCCACCACGTGTGGCGTGCCCTGATTGACCTTGTTGATGACAGTCACGGGTACCCGCGAGCGCTGGATGGCCTGCGCCGTGCCGCTGGTGGCCACGATGCTGAAGCCCAGATTGCGCAGGCGGCGGGCGATCAAGCACGCGGCGGGCTTGTCCTCGTCCTGCACGCTGATGAACGCTCGCCCCGAGGTGGGCAGGCCGGAGCCGCTGGCCATCAGCGACTTGCCGAAGGCCTCGGCCACGCTGGAGGCGATACCCATGACCTCACCGGTCGAGCGCATCTCCGGTCCGAGGATGGTGTCCACACCGGGGAACTTCTGGAACGGGAACACGCTCTCCTTGATGGAGACGTGGCCCGGCAGCGGAGCGTCGTGAACGCCCAGCTGATCCAGGGTGCGGCCCGCCATGACCTGCGCCGCAATCTGTGCCAGCGGCTGCCCGGTGGCCTTGGACACGAACGGCACCGTGCGCGACGCTCGGGGGTTCACCTCGATGATGTACACTTGGCGGTCCTTGATCGCGTACTGGACGTTCATCAGGCCCACCACGCCGAGCTCGATGGCGATGCGGCGCGTGATTTCCTCGATCTTCGCCACCACCAGCGCGTCCAGCGAAGACGGGGGCAAGATGCTGGTCGAATCCCCCGAGTGCACGCCGGCCTCTTCCACGTGCTGCATCACGCCTCCGATCACGCAGCGCTTGCCGTCGGACACGCAGTCCACGTCCACCTCGGTGGCGTTGCGCAAGAACTCGTCGATCAGCAGCGTCTGCGTGCCCGCCTCTTCCGCGGCGCGCATGGCCAGCGCCGCGTACGCGCGCAGCTCCGCCTCGGTGTAGCAGATCATCATCGCGCGGCCGCCCAGCACGTAGGAGGGGCGCACCAGCACGGGCAGGCCGATGCCGCGGGCGACGGTCACCGCCTCCTCGATGCTGCGGGCGATGCCGGCGCGCGGCCGCGAGAGCTCCAGCTTGTTCAGCAAGGCCTCGAAGCGCTCGCGATCCTCGGCGCGGTCGATCGCGTCTGCGGGCGTGCCCAGCAGCTTCACGCCGGCGCGCTCCAGCGCTACCGCCAGCTTCAGCGGAGTCTGCCCGCCGAACTGCACGATGACCCCGAGCAGCTCGCCACGCGACGCCTCGGCGTCGCAGATGTTGAGCACATCCTCCAGGGTCAGCGGCTCGAAGTACAACCGATCGGAGGTGTCGTAGTCGGTCGACACCGTCTCCGGGTTGCAGTTGATCATGATCGTCTCCAGGCCGATCGCGCGCAGCGCAAACGCAGCCTGGCAACAGCAGTAGTCGAACTCGATACCCTGGCCGATGCGGTTGGGGCCGCCGCCGAGGATGATCACCTTGCGGCGATCGCTGATGTCCGCTTCGCTCTCCGTCTCGTACGTGGAGTACAGGTACGGGGTGCGCGCCACGAACTCCGCCGCGCAGGTGTCCACCCGGCCGTAGACGGGGCGCTTGTCGAAGGCCAGCCGCGCGCTGCGCACCTCCTGCTCCGTGGTCTGGCGCAGGCGCGCGATCTGAGCGTCGCCGAAGCCCAGGCGCTTGCTCTCCCAGAGCAAGTCACCGTCCAGGGCAGGGGCCTGCTGCAGCTTCTGCTCCTGATCGAGGATGCGCTGTATCTCGCGCAAGAACCAGGGGTCGATGCGGGTGAGCTGGTGCACCTCTTCCAGGCCCAGCCCCATGCGCAGCGCATCGCCGACGTGGAACAGCCGCTCCGCCGTGGGCGTGCGGATCAAGCCTGCCAGCGCCTTGCGGATCTCGTCCGGGTTGGCTGGCGGCAGCTGCGGCTCCTCGCGCACCTCGGGCGGCGCCTCCGTCTTGAGGTTGCGCCCGATCGCCGGCGCACCGCTGATGCGGCGGTAGTCGATGCGCTCCAGCAAGCTGTCAAAGCCTTGCTTGCCGGTCTCCAGCGAGCGAGCCGCCTTCTGCAGGGCCTCGGGGAAGGAGCGGCCGATGCTCATCGCTTCGCCCACGCTCTTCATCTGGGTGCCGAGGCGCACGTCGGCGCCCGGGAACTTCTCGAAGGCGAAGCGCGGCCACTTCACCACCACGTAGTCGAGCGTTGGCTCGAACGCGGCGCTGGTGCCGGTGATGTCATTGGTGAGCTCATCCAGGCTGAAGCCCACCGCCAGCTTGGCGGCGATCTTGGCGATGGGGTAGCCGGTGGCCTTGGACGCGAGCGCGCTGGAGCGCGAGACACGCGGGTTCATCTCGATCACGATCACGCGCCCGTCTTCCGGGTTGACCGCGAACTGCACGTTGGAGCCGCCCGTCTCCACGCCGATCTCGTGCATGACGGCGCGCGCTGCGTCGCGCAGCCGCTGGTACTCGCGGTCCGTCAGCGTCATCGCCGGGGCCACCGTGACGGAGTCTCCCGTGTGCACGCCCATCGGATCGATGTTCTCGATCGAGCAGACGACGATGAAGTTGTCCTTGCAGTCGCGGATGACCTCCAGCTCGTACTCTTTCCAGCCGAGCAGGCTCTCTTCCACCAGCACTTCGTGGGTGGGCGACTGATCCAGGGCCCACAGCACCTTCTCGTCGAACTCTGCCGGATCCTCCACCACGGCGCCTCCGGCGCCACCCAGGGTGAAGCTGGGCCGCAGGATGGCGGGGAAGCCCGTCATCTTGACGATCTCGCGTGCCTCTTCCAGCGAGTGCGCATGACCGGAGCGCGCGGACTCGAGCCCCGCGCGTGTCATCGCGTCCTTGAACAGCTGGCGATCCTCCGCCTTCTCGATGGCGGCGACGTCGGCGCCCAGGAGCTTCACCCCGTATTGCGCGAGCACGCCCGAGTGATGCAGATCGAGCGCTGCGTTCAGCGCGGTCTGCCCGCCCAGGGTGGGCAGCAGCGCATCGGGGCGCTCCCGCTCGATGATGGCCGTCAGCGCGGCGCGATTGATGGGCTCGACGTACGTCCGGTACACCAGGTCCGGGTCCGTCATGATCGTTGCGGGGTTGGAGTTGACCAACACCACCTGGTAGCCGAGTGAGGTCAGCGCCTTCGCGCCTTGTGTCCCCGCGTAGTCGAACTCACACGCTTGTCCGATCACGATGGGACCGGAGCCAATCAGCAGGATCTTGTGAATGTCGTCGCGTCGGGGCATGGCGGTGCCCGTCTACCACCGCTGGGCCGGCCCGCGGCAGGAAAATTCCCTCGCCCGGCACGTACGTCGCTCCGCAGCGGAGCAACGTGACGGCTCTCAGCGCGAGGCGACGGCACCGGTCGGCGGGCGAGCCGGCGGCAGCCGGCGCGGCGGCACTGGCGTGGGCTCGGCCGGGCCCGCCGGGCCCTCACGCGGGATCAGGTACGTCTTGTCCGCGCGCAGCGCCTTCGTCTTCAGGCCGTTCGCCTGCATCAGCGCGGTCACCGTGGTGCGGTAGCGCTTGGCCAGACCGAGCAGGGTGTCGCCCCTCTTGGCCTTGTACGGCACGTGGTACTTGCTGGGCAGGAGCTTGCGCTGGGCCAGCAGGGCCGGGTACGCGCGGCGCGCGGTCTCCTCGGCGATCGGGTTGTAAAACCGGATGTGCAGGTGCGTAGCGTGCCCGGGCTCGTGCAGGATGATGGGGGGCTGGTTCTTGGAGCCGTGAAACACGCTCTCCAGCCACTGCTCATCCTCACCGATGGACTCGGCGTACGAGCGCAGCCAGCTCTGCACGCGCCGATCGATAAAGATGTAGTGCACGTCGGTCTGGGTGATCAGCGCCCGGATGAACGCCCAGGTCCGGCGCTTGTCCAGGTTGGCGGGCGTGACGCGCGCGTACCAGCTCGGCGTATGCGTGTAGAAGTAACTGATATCTACGTCGCGGCCCGCCTGATGGCTGATGTGCGGTCGCAGGTAACCGCCGCGCTGCGCGCTGATATCACCGATGAAGAGCGGATGAGTGTCGGGGAACTGCTCGTGCACCGCGTGGATGGCCGTGACCAGGTAGCGGATGGTCTCGGCGGTGCCCCAGTTGTTGACCAGGTCCACCATCTTCCAGCGATCGTCCTCGGGCATGCGGACGGCGTTGAGCAGGCCGCCGCGCGTGGCGCTGCCAAAGCTCATCGAGCCCAGGCTCGCCAGATCCGTGCGCACCAGCCGCGCGATCTCATCCGCGCCCTTGCCCCGCAGCGAAGGCGGCTTCACCTCCGGCGGCACTGCGCGCTTGCCCGGTGGCGTGCTGGCCACCTCGCTGGCAGCGGGGTTGGGGCGCCGCAGGCAGCCCTTCAAGCTGCAGCCCTGACCCACGTCCGCAGCCTCGGAGCGCACCGGCACACTGTCGGCCACGACCGGCTGCGCTGCTCCGGGATGCTGCACCGCCTCCTGCGCAAAGAAGGCAGGCCCGCACGCCCAGGTACCGCAAGCGAACACCGCCCCGAGCCAGCGCAGCACGTTGCCGCCGCGCCTCACGGGCTCCCTCTCCAGCGACCTACCCGCCCGTCTGCTGCCGAGCCAACCGGGCCGTGTACCGCCGGGGGCAGCAGAACAAACGGCGGGCGTCTCTTCAGGAGGGGTCGTCGAGCCAAACGGAACAGGATGAGACGGCATTCCAGCGACGGGGGAGCAAGCGGTCTATCACTTCAGGACGGCTCGCCGCCTGGTTGGCGAAGACACCCCTGACACAAAAAGAACACCAGGAGTTGGCGGAGAACGGGGGAGCCGATCGGACCCCACCGCCGCCAAACTCGGACAGTGTGGCCAGACCGGCGCACGCTAACAGCTTTTGTACGCCAACCCCAACAACCTTCTCGGCTGCCGATATGCAAAAAGTTGTGGAGGTTCACGGCCTCTGAGCCAGTTTCGAGGAACCCTGATTACCCCGAGGTTGCGCGGGCAGACTCGGGCGGGTCTGCAAAGCGACCCAGCTTGACTCATGAATCGCCGAAAAGCTCCGCGCCACTCTGCAACGCTGACCGTTGCCGAACGGGGCCGAAGTGTTCTGGAGCGAGGAGAAGTACGCGGCAGCCTTGCTTTTTCCTCATGAGCCGTCACATCCTTTGAGGCGTATCTACCGGCCGGGCGCAGTTAGCGGGCCTGCGACCACCGTGCCTGCTTGCTCGTACCCGTTACCCGCCGCCGGGTATCCAGCGATGACTCGAGACCTGAAGACCCCGCCGCCTGCAGCCCCGAGCCCCTCGGCGGCCGCCAAGCGCTATCTGTCACAGCTGATGGATCATGCCTTCCGGGAGGGCTGGCGGACCCCGGACGATTTCGTGCGCTATTTCCCGGCGCACACCATCATGGCGGCGCTCAAGGGCGCGCCGGAGCTGCGGGTCAAGCTGCTGGCCGCCGCCACCGGCATCTATGAGGAGATCCTGCGCCGCAAGACACCGGCGCTGGCCGCGGAGGATCTGCGCATCGCGCTGGAAGAGGGCACCACCAACAGCCTGCAGCTGCTGGGCGTCTTCACGCCCGAAGATCGGGTGCGCTATCTGGATCCGCATCGCATCTGGGAGTTCCTGGCGGAGGATCAGTTCTGGCAGCTCGACGCCGAGGCGGGAGAGGAGCAGCGGAGGGGCTCGGCCGAGCGTATGACCTTCACGCTCACCCAGGCGCTGACGGAGCGCCTGCTGACCCTGCGCGACATCCTGGACGGCATCACCTGCGACGCGGTCGCCGATTCGCTCGCCCCGCATGAGCTGCGCAGCGTCGTGCGTTTTGCCATGGTCAAGGGTCGGGAGGGCATCGCACTGAGCGAGCGGGTGCTGCTGGAGGTGCTGCCGCTGGAGAAAATCGTGCGCTCCGTGCCGCTCGATCACATCTGGAAAGAGGTGGTCATCCGCCGTCTGGCCGTGCCTTGCGGTTTCACGGATCTGTCCACGGAAGAGCGGCGTAGCAGCCGGGCAGAGCAGCGGCCTGCCAGCGAGCGCTCGCGCAGCTGGCCGAGCCGTGCTTCGGGTCCACCTGCGCTGCCGCCTGAATATGGTGGGCCCCCGGTCAGCGATCAAATGGTCACCGCGCTGCCCCCCGCCTCGCTGCCTTCGTCCTCCGCGGGCGTACAGGGCGGGTACGGAGCCGCCGGGTTTGCCGCTGGCGAGCGGGCGGCCAACGATGACGCCCAGACGGCGGCGCCTCCGCCTGTAGCCCGGTTTCAGGAGGCAAGCATGTTGCCCCCTCCGCCGCCGCAGGGTGAAGGTGGCTTTTCCACGCCGGACTATGCGCTGGGGCCGGAGGAGTTCACCCGCCCCGTGCAGCTGCCTCAGCTGGATGGTCCCTTCGACAACATGTCGTACGAGGCCATGCCACCTGCGCCGGCGCCACCGTCGCAACCCAGTTCGGTGCGTCCTCCAGCCCCCGCGGGGGACGGAGACGCGAACGAGCGCCAGCGCCAGCGGGTGATCGAGCACCTGCGCGCCATCGGCCGGCTACCGCCGAACCACCCGTCGCTGCCCACCGCCGTGCTGCGCTCGATCGACGCCATGTATGCGCTCTTGCCGAGCGCCACGGACGACATTCAGCGCAAGTCCGTCATCCGCCAGACCTTCGCCAACGAGAACCATCTGCGCTCGGCGCTGCTCGGCTTGATCGAGCTGATGGACTCCTCGGTGGACACCTCGGATCCGGTGATCCAGGGCGCCAAGATCGAGGCGTTGATCAAGATCTTGCTGTTTGAGGAGCAGCGGCGAAAGGAGACGGGGCGCTTTCCCACCGGCGGCTACGGTGGCTATGGCTCTGGCTCCGGCGGCCCTGGCTCCGGCGGCCCTGGCTCCGGAGGCTCTGGCTCCGGCGGCCCTGGCTCCGGCGGCCCTGGCTCGAGCCGCTCACCCCTCGGCTTCGCTCCCGCGAGCTATCCGCCGGGCAGCATTCCCCCGCCGAATTTGCCGGACGAGTACCCCAACCCCGACGGGTTCTATCCGTCCCCTCCGTCATCGCAGCCAGCAGCCATGTTGGGCGCCGTGCCGGGCTATGCAGCACCCGCCCCGCCACTCCCCAATTTGCCTGCGGAGCCGTCTTCCTCGCGCCGCCGCACCGTCCCGCCGCCGCTGCCACCGTCGTACCCGCGCGGTTGACGCAGCTGATTGACTCGCCCCTTTGATGGGGCTGGGTCAATGGAGTTGGGTGTTGATGGGGCCCGGCTAATGCGGCCGGCCGCGATGCGCCGGAACTCGCCGTTTCGAAAGAGAACGGTCTGACGGAGCGCAGCGCCTGAGGGGGCGCGCCGCCAATGACAGACATGCGCGCAATGTTCGCGGAAGGCTGACCCACCAGCTTGCTGCATGGCGTGTGAAGCAGTGTGGAGCTTGGTGCAGGCATCACGAAACAGGGTTAAAAACTCTGTTGGCGATAGAAAACGCGCCGCGGGGTGAGCGCGCGACCGCTGCGCGGCAGGCGCGCTCCGAGCTCCCGTACTAGAGTGACGACAAATTGTGCACACCCGCGGCCGAGGCCAAAATCGAGGCAGTTCGGCGCATTTTCGAGGTGCGTGCCGTGCCTGCGCGAGAGGCGTGTTTCACGTCTCACACGTCACGCCGGGTGCACACGCCCCGCGCGTGCGCTCGCCATGGTTGCAACCGCAGCTCAAAATCATACTTCGTTGACGGGATCAGAAGACTGTGAAAGATACCCCCCGCGCCAAAGTTGCTGGGATCGCTCCCCCGGCGCGGGCAGCTCTGCAGTTTAGCCGCCTTCCTGCTAGTCATAGCCCGGCGTTCGTTGGCTCCGCAGTTGGCAGGCCGGCAACGGGCCGGTGGGCACTGGGCAAGGTGGCATTGCGCAGCCTGGCAGGGATGCGACACCTCGTAAGGAAATGATGCAAGACCAAGCGATTCGCACGTTGGGCACCCTCTGCGGGGTGGCTGTTCTGTGCGCGGCGTTCATCGCTGCCTGCGCAGGCACTGACACACCTGCCCGGACGGACGAGTTGGAGCAGCTGATTGCGGACACGTACACCAACGGCGGCCAGGTCGGGGCTGGAGCGGGTGCCGGGGGCGGCGCGAGCAGCGGTACCGGCGGCGGCGCGGGCTCGGGCGGCGGCATGAGCAGCGGTACCGGGGGTGGCAGCACGGCATCCGGCGGGGCAAGCGGCGGTGGCTGTGATGGCTTCGCGCTCCTGGAAGAGAGCTGCGGCGGCGGTAACTGTCATGGCGCCCCGTCGCCCGGGTTGCTGACCAACTTTGCCTTTGATGTAATGACGGCCGCGGCGCTGGAAGGGCAGCCCTCCGCGGGCAGCGCCTGTACCAGCGATAGCTCGCCCGTATTTGATGCGACCAACCCGGCAGCGAGCCTGGTGATGAAGAAGATCGTTGGCTCGGCCACTTGCGGTCAACGGATGCCCATAGGTGGGCCATTTTTGGGGCAGGCTGACATCGATTGTATCCAGACCTGGATCCAGTCGCTATGAGCGCCGCTGCTTCGTGTGCCCAGCGTCGGCGATCCAAGTTCAAGGAGTAAGCTCATGATCACGAACGTCACTTTCGTTCACCAACCCAAAGCCAGCGATGGCGTGACGGGTGCACGAGCCTGGCTGCGGCTGGCGCTGGTGTTTGCGGTTACGGCGGTGTGCTGGCTGGCGGCGTCGCCGGCTCGGGCCGCCGTGACTGAAGAGGGCGCGCCCAACATGATGGTGCGCCCCTTCGACGGGCCGAAGGGCAAGGCGCTGAACGAGCGCGTGGTGAAGGTCCTGGAGGAACAGGGCGCGGATCTCGTGCCCGCGGGGTTTGAAGGCCCGACCGCCATGGAGACGGAGGCGGACTACGCGGGCGTGGCGGCGCGTCTGAACATTCAGGCGTTCATTCTCGGTACCGCCACCAACGATAACACGGGCTGGACGTTGAAGCTCACCGTGCGCCAGGGCTCGGATGGCACCGTGGTCGGTGAGGGCGAGTTCAAGGCCAGCTGGTTCCCGGGGCTGCTCACCAAGATCGACGAGGAGCTGATCCCCACCCTGGAGAAGGCGCTCTCCGGGGCGAAGGTGCCGGCGGGCGTGACGGATGAGCCGGAGGAAGCCCCCGAAGCTGCACCCGAAGAGGAGAAACCCGCACCCAAGCCGCTGGAGCTCGACGCAGGCGCCGGCTTCGTGTTTCGCAACTACGTCGCCAACAACGCCGTGAACATCCCGGGTGTGCTGCAGACGCGCGACCAGAGCGGCGGCATGGCTACCCTGCGCGTGGGCGCGGCGTTCTACCCGGCGGCCCTGTTCACCAAGGAGTTCCTGGCCAACATCGGCGTGGTGGGCAACTTCGAGCGCAGCCTCGGCGGCAAGACGGCCGCTGGTGACACCAACGTCGCCAACCTGCCGCAGGGCGATCTCGACACCACCTTGACCTCGTACGATATCGGCCTGCGCGTGAGGCTGCCCATCTCGGACCACGAGCTCGGGTTCAGCGCTGCCTACGGCGGTCATCAGTTCGAGATCGACGACAACGGTACGGAGTCGAATCCCGAGGCTGGCCCCGCCAAGCTCGTGCCGGACGTGAACTACAGCTACATCCGCGTGGGCGCCGACTTCACCTACGGTATGAGCGCGTACTTCCTGACGGGCGACGTCGGGCTGCGGGTCATCAACAGCGCCGGTGAGGATCCGGGGCAGATCCAGAACGATCGCTGGTTCCCGCGCTCGGACGTGGGCGGTCTCGATGTGGGCCTGACCGGTGGCTACAACGTGAGCGAGCGCCTGACCATCACCGTGGGCATGGATTTCCGAAACTTCTTCTACACGATGAACTCGCGTCTGGAGGACTTCGGTGTCGACCCGGGCGGTGAGACCACCCGTCGTCCCGTGGCCGGTGGCGCAAACGACATGTACTTCGCCGGGCTAGTGGCGGCGCGCTACAGCTTGCGCTGAGCTGCAATACGCTGCCCGCGAGGCAGCCGATACGAGAAGGCCCGCGCGCTGCGCGGGCCTTCGTCATTTCATGCCTGCGAGCGGCGGATCAGGCGCGCGGCAGATCCTCGAAGGCCGCGGCTACGTCCGCGTTGCGGATCTTGCCGCCGGCAAAGTTCAGAGCCTCTCGGTGTCCGCGGTCCACGTCGAGGAAGTCCGCCACCCCGAGCTTCGCCAGGCGCCGAATATAGGGGAGGGTGGCGTTGGTCAGCGCGCGTGTGCTGGTCCGCCCGACGGCGGCGGGCATGTTGGCGACGCAGTAGTGCACGACCTGATCCACGATGTACGTGGGTTGACTGTGGGTGGTGGGGCGCGCCGTCTCGAAGCAGCCGCCCTGATCGATCGACACGTCCACGACGACGCTGCCCGGCTTCATCACGCTGAGCTGGCGGCGATTGACCAGGCGTGGCGCTGCGCGCCCCGGCAACAGCACGGCACCGATCACCAGATCCGCGCGGGCCAGGTGCTCGTCGATGGCGTGTGGATCGCCGTACACGGTGGTCACGTTGGCGGGCATGCTGACGTCGAGCGTGCGCAGCGTGGCCAGGTTCACGTCCATGATCACGACGCTGGCACCCATGCCTGCGGCCACCCGCGCCGCGTTGCTGCCCACCACGCCGCCGCCCAGCACCAGCACGTTGGCGGGCTCGACGCCGGGTACGCCGCCGAGCAGCACGCCGCGCCCCTGCAGCGGCGCTTCCAGATACTTGGCGCCGGATTGAATCGAGAGGCGCCCGGCGATCTCGCTCATGGGGATGAGCAGCGGCAGGCTGCCGTCGGGGGCGCGCAAGGTCTCATAGGCGATGCCGGTAAAGCCCGCCTTCAGGCAGCCCTCCGTCAGCTCGCGCGAGCCGGCGCAGTGCAGATAGCCGAAGACGGTGTGCCGCGGCTGTAGCTTCGAGAGCTCCGCCGGCTGCGGCTCCTTCACTTTGACGATCAGCTCGCTCCGCTCGAAGATGACGTCTGGGCTGGGCACGAGCTCTGCTCCCGCGCGCTGGTAGTCTTCGTCGGGGTGCCCGCTCCTGGCGCCCGCGCCGGCTTCGATCAGGACGCGATGGCCATCACTGGTGAGGAGCTGTGCTCCCACCGGACGAAGCGCAACGCGAAACTCGTCCGCCTTGGTCTCTTTGAGAACTCCAACGATCACACCTTAGTCATGTAGCCAATTGGGCAGCGGAGCAAGCGAGCCCCCGAGAACACCGACTGGCCAACTTAACGAAGAAACAGCTTGGCGAGCAGGCTGGGCTTCTTCTGTGGATCACGCTTGCGCATGGCATGCAGGCGCAGCTCGCGTGCAGCATCGACATTGCCTGGTTCGCGCCGCAGCACGAAGCGAAACTCTCGCACGGCATCCTCTTCACGCCCGAGGCGGTTGAGCACCTGGCCGCGGTAGAAGCGGATCGCCAAGTTTTCGCGATCCTTCAGCACTGCGCGATCGAGCGCGGCCACGATCTGTGCGGCTTGCTCGGGCTGACTGAGCTGCCCCAGGTGCGCGCGCAACCATGCGTGTAGGGCCAGGTACTCCGCGTTGCCCGTGTCCAGCTCACAGGCCTCGCGGGCCAGCTTCTCGGCCGCCTCGAGCTGCTGGCGCTGCACGTGCTCGCGGGCGCTCTCGAAGCGCTCGCGCGCCTGTGCGAGCACCGCTGGATCGGTCGGGTGCAAGCTGGCGACAGACTGGCTACGGCGCTCCGCGCCGGGCCGCTGGCTGCTGCCCGCAGGCGGCGCCGCGGAGGGGCGGGAGGCGCCAGGGGCGGTGGTCTGCGCCGGTGGGCGGCTCAGGCCGGGCAGCGACGGCGAGCGGCGCAGGCCCGTGGCGGGTCCCGAGGGCCTCAGCGCAGGCAAGGACGGCGGCACGAGGCTGCCCGGCTGCGGCACGGCGCTCAGCGGACCAGTCGCGGCGCTCCGCGGCGGCTGCGAAGCGCGCACCGGCGCCAGCGAGGCGCGTACGGGCGGTACCGACACGCGCAGGGCCGGCAGCGAAGCGCGGGCGGGCGGCAGCGAAGCGCCAGGCGGCAGCGAAGCACCAGGCGGCAGCGAAGCACCAGGCGGCAGCGAAGCACCAGGCGGCGGCACCGAGCGCGGGGCAGGTCGCGAGCGCAGCGGGCTGCCCAGCGGCGGCCGTGAGTGGCGCCGCAGATTGGCGTCGACCGGACCGAGTTGCTGGCCGTGGTCCAGCTGCTGGGTGAGCGCGAGCACGTAGATCAGCCGCTGCAGCCGCTCACTGTCGATGAGCCCGACGCGCTGCAGTTCCTCGATCGCACGCGGGCGTGCGCGCAGCGCGGTGAGCACCATCTGCTCCTGGGGTGCCAGCCCAAATCGATCCGGCACGGCCGCCGGGTGCAGGCGCAGCTTGCGCCCGATCAGCGCGCGCAGCAGCTCCAGCTGTCTCGGGCTGCTGCCGCTCGCATCACGCTGGGCCAGCCAGATCAGTGCCAGCGGGTCAGCCTCGCAGGGCAGCCAGTCCGCCAGGAAGTCGCGGTTCGGGTAGAAGCCGTATGCGCTCGAGCTCGGTAGCCGCGCAATGCTGGAGACGCGGCGCCCGAGCTGCTCGCTCAGCACCGCGTGCAACTCCTCGCTGGAGAGCGCTTGCCGCTCGAGCAGGAGCTGCCCGAGCGCGCGCCGCCGCGACCCCTGCTGGTCCAGACCCTCTTGCAGTGCTGGCTCGCTGATCAGCCCTGCCTTCAGCAGCAGCTGACCGAGTGGCTCCACGGATGAGCTGACCCTGGCCTTGATGACCTGCCCGCGCTGCATCACCAGGGCGCTCCTGGCGCCTTCCACTGTCTCGAACACGAAGGAGCCATCGAGCTGGTGCTCCAGGGCTGCAACCAGCAACTCACTGAGAGAGCTCTGGGCGAGCCGGCCGCGAGTGGCGGGACTGAGAGCGGGCCAGAGGGTCGTCATTTCTTTGATCGCGCCTGACCAGAAAAGGTAGCGCAGCTCTCGCTCACCGCACGTTTTCGCGCCGCTCGCCGCACCCAGCCGTACCGGCGCTCTCGCCCTCGATCCTTACCTCACAGCCCGATCACCCCGCTCGGCGCAGCCCGCCCGCGCCCGACCGACATCGCCGTCGACACGCCGCCCACGTGCTGCTCTCGTTAAAGCTTTGCCGCAACTTCGCGCGGTTTTCGCTGCAACTCTCGCGCTGCCGGCCACGCCTGCGCAGCGCGGGTGAGCACGATCGCATTCTTCAACCGCCCGGGGCGCTGATTTTGGAGTATGACCCCCGCGCGCCCGGAGGCAGCGCCGCCGCGGTTTCGCTCGCAATTCTCAACAATCCATAACAGTAATGAAAATCGCAGTTCCTCGGGAGATTCATCCAGGCGAGCGGCGCGTTGCCGCCACGCCCGAGACGGTAAAGCGCCTGATCAAGCTCGGCTTCGAGGTGTCGATCGCCGCCGGTGCAGGCGTGGGCTCTTCGCTGCCGGACGCGGCCTACGCGGCCGCCGGCGCAACGATCGTGAGCGATCAGCTCGCGATCTGGCAAGAGGGCGACATCGTGCTCAAGGTGCGACCGCCCGAGCACGACCCTGCGCTGGGTCGGCACGAGGCCGATCTGCTGCGCGCAGGCGCCACTCTCGTCAGCTTCATCTGGCCCGCGGCCAATACCGAGCTGCTGGAGAAGCTGGCGGCGCGCAAGGCGACCGTGCTGGCGATGGATCAGGTGCCGCGCGTGACACGCGCGCAGAAGATGGACGCGCTGAGCTCGATGGCGAACATCGCCGGCTATCGCGCCATCATCGAGGCGGCGAGCTTCTTCGGACGCTTCTTCACCGGGCAGATGACCGCCGCAGGCAAGGTGCCGCCGGCCAAGGTCCTGGTGATCGGCGCGGGCGTGGCAGGCCTGGCCGCCATCGGCACGGCGCGCAGCCTGGGCGCCATCGTGCGCGCCTTCGACACGCGCCCGATGGTGAAGGAGCAGGTCGAGAGCATGGGGGCCGAGTTCCTGCAGGTGAACATCCAGGAGGACGGCTCCGGTCAGGGCGGCTACGCCAAGACGATGAGCCCCGAGTTCATCGCCGCGGAGATGGCGCTGTTCGCCGAGCAAGCGCGCGATGTGGACATCATCGTGACCACCGCGCTCATCCCGGGCAAGCTCGCGCCGCAGCTGCTGGACGCCTCGATCGTCCACGCCATGAAGCCGGGCTCTGTGATCGTGGATCTGGCCGCCGAGGCTGGTGGCAACTGTGAGCTGACCAAGCCGGGTGAGGTGGTGGTCGAGCGCGGCGTGACCATCATTGGCTACATCGACTTGCCGAGCCGCCTGGCCCCCACCGCCAGCCAGCTGTACGGGACGAACCTGTGTCACCTGCTGGGTGACATGGGCGGCGCCAAGAGCTGGAACGTGAACCTGGACGACGAGGTGGTGCGCGGCGCGCTGGTGCTGCTGGACGGCAAGCTCATGTGGCCGCCGCCGCCGCGGCCCGTTGCGCTGCCCGCGCCAGTCGCCAAGGTCTCTTCCATTCCGCCCAAGGCGCCGGAGCCGCCGCCCCCTTCACCCGTGCTGCGCGGGCTGGGCATGGCCGTCGGCGCGCTGGCGTTGCTCGGCCTGGGCCAGGTAGCGCCGCCGGCTTTTCTAAATCATTTCACCGTGTTCGTGCTGGCCTGTTTCATTGGCTACCAGGTGGTGTGGAACGTCACTCCGGCGCTGCACACCCCGCTGATGAGCGTCACCAACGCCATCAGCGGCATCATCCTGATCGGCGGCCTGCTGCAGGTGTCAGGGCCGCCCGCCTCGCCGGTCACCATCCTGGCCGCCATCGCCGTGCTGCTCGCCATGATCAACGTGGCCGGCGGCTTTCTCGTTACCCAGCGCATGCTGGCGATGTTCCGTCGCTGAGCAGGATTGGCCATGTCTGAAAGTCTCGTCACCGTTCTGTACCTGCTCTCCGGAGCGCTGTTCATCCTCTCGCTGAGTGGCCTCAGCGCGCAGGAGACCGCCAGCCGCGGCAACCGCTTCGGCGTGCTCGGCATGTTGATCGCAATCGCCACCACCGCCTTCGGCGCGCAGGTCAGCGGCTCCGGCTACGTGGTGCTGGCGCTGTGCGTGGCCGTGGGCGCCGGCATCGGGGCGGTGCTGGCCGCTCGCGTGGAGATGACCGCCATGCCCGAGCTGGTCGCCATCCTGCACAGCTTCGTGGGTCTGGCGGCGGTGATGGTCGGCTTCGCCACCCACCTCGCACCTCAACATCTCACGGGGGTGGAGCACACCATCCACGAGATCGAGATCTTCGTCGGCGTGTTCGTGGGCATGGTCACCTTCACCGGGTCGGTGGTGGCCTATGGCAAGCTGCGGGGCACGCTCAGCGGCAAGCCTCTGCTGTTGCCCGCGCGGCACTGGCTCAATCTGGCCATGCTGCTCGTGTGCGTCGCGCTGGGGGTGCGCTTTGCCGGCGCGCCGGAGGCGGTGGCGTTGCAGTCGCTGCTGATCATGACCGGAGTGGCGGGCGTGTTCGGTGTGCACATGGTGATGGCCATCGGCGGCGCCGACATGCCCGTCGTGGTCTCCATGCTCAACAGCTACTCGGGCTGGGCCGCCTCGGCGGCGGGCTTCATGCTCAGCAATGATCTGCTGATCCTGACCGGCGCGCTCGTGGGCTCGAGCGGTGCCATCCTGAGCTACATCATGTGTCGCGCCATGAACCGCTCGTTCTTCAGTGTGATCATGGGCGGGTTCGGCGGGGCCACGGTCACGCCCAGCGCGCAGGCACCGACGGGGGAGGTGCAGAGCATCGACGTGGCGGAGACGGTCCAGCTGCTGCGCGAGTCCAAGCGCGTGATCATCGTCCCCGGCTACGGCATGGCCGTGGCCCAGGCGCAGTATCCGCTGTACGAGATCTGCAAGACGCTGGGCGCGCAGGGCGCCAAGGTGCGCTTCGCCATTCATCCCGTCGCTGGGCGCTTACCTGGTCACATGAACGTGCTCCTGGCAGAGGCCAAGGTGCCGTACGACACCGTGTTCGAGATGGAGGAGATCAACGAGGATTTCCCGGAGACGGACGTGGTGCTCGTGATCGGTGCGAACGACATCGTCAACCCGGGCGCTCTCGACGACCCTGCCAGCCCGATCTACGGCATGCCGGTCCTGGAGGTGTGGAAGGCGGGCACCACTATCGTGATGAAGCGCGGCATGGCCTCGGGCTACGCCGGCGTGGACAACCCGTTGTTCTACAAGGAGAACAACCGCATGTTGTTCGGTGACGCGCGCAAGAACGTCGAGGCTATCCTGGCCGGGCTACGCCAGGGTCGGGGCGCTGAAGCCGCTGAGTGAATTGGCGGCGAAGCGCCGCTGAGTGAACCGGCGGCGAAGCGCCGCTGAGTGAACCGGCGGCGAAGCCGCTCGTCAGGCGCCGTGGGCCGCTGCTCAGCTCTCCAGCTGCAGGCCCACGAGCTTGGCGGGCGGGATGCGATATTGCCGGTGGCAATAGTCGCAGGAGATCTCCAGCACCTCGCCGCGCTGCACGAAGTCGTCGATATCGCTCTTGGGCAAGGTGGACAGCGCGCCCAGCAGGCGCTCGGCGCTGCACCAGCAACCAAACTTGAGCTCACTGTCGCTGAGCTCGGTGTAGGGGATCTGCTCCAGCAAGGCCGCGATCAACGCCCTGGGCTCGGCCTTGCCAGCGGCCAGGTGCGCGTCGATGTCGCCAAACTCGCGCACCCGCTCGCTCATGAACGCCATCGGCGCGGTACCCACACCGGGCAGGAGCTGGATCAGATAGCCGCCGGCGCTGGCCACCTCGTCGCCGTGAAACAAGGTGCCCACGGCCACGAGCGTGTCGACCTGCTCGGACACCCGCATGTATTCGCGTAGCGCGGCCGAGACATCGCCGCCGTTCGGCACGTCGACCACACCCTGATGGATCTTGCCGTCGTGCAGCCGGCGCATCACCTGCAGCATGGCATCCGTCATGGGAAACTGCGGGCTCTTTGCTGGCATGCTCACCAGGCCCCGCGTGCCCTCCGTCGGATGCGTATCGGCGACGAGCGAGCCCGTCTCCTTCCGGCGCTTCAAGATGGCCTGCACCCGCTGATTGGGGGCCATCGTCTCCCGCACGAGCACCGCACCCGTGAGCAGATCCGCAAAGGCCTTCCGGGTGATGCCGGTGGGGGCTTGCCGGGTCAGCGCCTCACGCACGGTGAGGGTAGTGTTGACCGCCATGACGCGGAAGGCCGCGTCATCGGTCATCGCTCGGAGAGAGGAGTCGGAAATCGAGGTCAATGGAGATGCTCGTCTTCGTCAAACCCAGCCGGCGGCAGCGGCTGGGAAGTCACGTATCGCTCGCTCAGCCAGTTATCCAGGTCCGAGAGCTTGCAGCGAGGCGAACAAAACGGCCGCGGAGGGAAATCCGGCGGCACGTCCTCGAGCACCTTCTTGCACGTGGGGCAAACGATCCGCACGGCTCTCATTCTAGCACGCCTGCGCTAGCCTGAGCGCTGGCTGTCAAGACGCGATTTCTGCAGCCTTTCTCTGGAGCGGGGCCGCCCGTGCGGGCTCCTGGCGGGCGCCTCAGGCCGCCTGGGCCAGTGCTTTGCCGATGGCGGCGATGGTCTGATCCACTGCCGCTTCATCGTGCGCCAGGGACAGGAACGCTGCCTCGAATTGAGCCGGGGGCCAGTACACGCCCTCCGCCAGCAGCGCCCGGTGGAAGCTGCCGAACGCCTTGGTATCGCAGTGTTTTGCCTCGTTCCACGAGCGCACGGGGCCAGCGTGGAAGAAGATGGTCAGCATCGAGCCCACCCGCTGCACGCACACCGGAACCTTGGCACCGGGCAACGCCTTGCGGATGCCCGCCTCCAGCCTGGCGCCCAGCGCCTCCAGCCGGGCGTACGCGGCCTCATCCAGCAGCTCCAGCGTGGCCAGGCCAGCGCTGACAGCAAGCGGGTTACCGCTCAGCGTACCCGCCTGGTAGACCGGGCCGATCGGCGCGATGCGTGACATCACCTCGCGCCGGCCGCCGTACACCGCCAGCGGCATGCCGCCCCCGACCACCTTGCCCAGACAGGTGAGATCGGGACGCAAGCCGTAGCGCGCCTGGGCCCCGCCCGCGGACAGCCGCGAGCCCGTCATCACCTCGTCAAAGATGGACAGCGCGCCGGCGCTGGTACAGAGCCGCACGATCGCCTCCAGGAAGCCGGGCTCCGGCGCCACGCAGCCCATGTTGCCCGCGACCGGCTCGACGATCACCGCTGCGATGCGCTTGCCCTGCTCGGCGAACAGCTTCTCCAGCGCGCCGATGTCGTTGTAGCCGAGGGTGGCCGTGTTGCGGACCAGATCGTCAGGGACGCCAGCCGAGTCCGCAGCGCCGAACGTGGCGGCGCCGCTGCCGGCCTTGACCAGCAGCGAGTCGGAGTGGCCGTGATAGGCGCCGTCAAACTTGACGATCACGTCGCGGCCGGTAAAGCCACGCGCCACGCGCAGCGCGCTCATCGTCGCCTCGGTGCCGCTGGACACGCAGCGCACCATCTCCAGGCTCGGGTAGCGCGCCACCAGCGCCTCGGCGAACGTCACCTCCAGCGCGGTGGGCGCGCCAAAGGACAGACCCTGCAGCGCCACCTCGCGCACGCGCTCGATCACTTTGGGGTGTGCGTGCCCGACGATGGCAGGCCCCCAGCTGCCGACGTAGTCGATGTAGCGATTGCCATCGACGTCGGTGAGGGTGCAGCCCTGTGCGCTGGCGATGAAGCGCGGCGAGCCACCCACCGCGCGAAAGGCGCGGACCGGGCTGTTCACGCCGCCGACGATCAGCCGCTCGGCGCGTTCCATCAGGCGTTGCGACTGTTCGTGCGACTGTTCGGTTTTCTTTTCCATGTTGCCCTAATCCTGGTCCCGCCGTTCGTGATCGTCGATGGCACGGCGCCACTCTTCGATCAAGTCCAGTGCTTCGGTACCGGGCCAGCGCAGCCGAGACAAGCGCGCCAGCAGCTGGGAGGTATGCTCACCGGCCTGACATAGCTCGGAGAAGCAGTTGGCAGCGGCCCCGAGCGCGCGATGTGCTTGATCCACGTCGCCCAGCTCCAGCTCGAGCCAGGCCTCCGTGAGCAAGAAGTGCTGCTTCGGTCCGCGCTCCTCACCGAATTTTCCAGCAACCCCCTCCAGCAGCGCGCGCGCCTCGGACAGCTCCCCGCGGGCAAGGTGCACCTGCGCCACCAGCAGCTCCGCCTCGCTCTGCCCGGACGGCTCCACCAGCATCTCGTACAGCCGTAGCGAGCGGCTGGCATGCACGTAGGCGTTGTCGAGATCGTCGGTGTCCACCGCGATCATGGCCAGCAGCCGCTCACAGCTGGCGGTGCCGCGCGGCATGCCCAGCGCCTCGAACAGCGCCAGCGCGTCTTGCGCCTCGCACACCGCGCTGAAGAAGTTCGAGAGCCGGTGCTCGATGTGAGCGAGCAGCAGCGTGGTCTCGGCCAGTCCGGGACGATAGCCGCTGCGATCCAGCTCGGCGCGGGCTTCCAGGGTCAGCCGGCGCGCGCGGCTCGTGCGCCCCTCCGAGTGCGCGATCCAGCAGGAGAGCAGCATGCACTGCCCGCGCCCGAGTGCCCGGCCCCGCGCCGCAAAGTGGTCGGCGCCACGCTGCGCGGCGGTGCGCGCGCGCTCGTAGTTGCCCTGCAGGTACGCGATCTCTGCCAGTGCCACCTCGCACTGGGCCATGCCCAGCACGTCACCCAGCCGCTCGAACACCGAGAGCGCGCGCTCCACCAGCCGGAGGCCATCGCTGGAGTTCCCCAGGTTGCTGTCGATCTGGCCCAGCAGGCGCAGGCAGTGCGCCAGATACGGCTCGTCATCCCGCCCCTCGAGCGCTGCCCGCGCGCGCTCGGCGTACTCCTTGGCCTGCAGGGATGTGCCGGCGTGGCGCAGCACCTCGGCGCGCCAGCGATCTTGCCGGGCCGCCATCTTGCCGTCCAGGCGACCGTCGAACAGGTCCAGATCATCGAGCGTGGCGCGCGGCTGCAAGGTGCCGTGCGAGGACTGCTCGAGGAAGTCGAAGAAGATGTCGGCCGCCTCCTGTGCGCGGTTGGCGCTCAGCAGGTTCACCACTCGCTGCCGCACCACGCGGTGGGTACCGACCAGCGGGTGGTGCTCGAGCGCGCGGGCAGCGGCGTGGAAGATCTTGTCCGCGTCCGAGCGCTTGGTGAGCTTGGCCAGCAGGTGCTCCTGCAGCAGCGCGTGCGGCCAGGTGTAGCGCTCGGAGCCGCGCGGCAGGATGATCTCGGCGCGGCGCAGGGCATCGATCGCCGGCCCCGGCGTGAGCCCCAGATCGCCCAGCAGCGCCACGATCACCACCACGCGCATGTCGATGCCCAAGGTGGCCACGGCCTGGGCCGCCAGTTGCTCCACATCGCCCAGCGCGGCCAGGCGCGTATCCCACAGATCCGCCGTGGTCTGCGGGCGCACCGCCAGCACCTCACGCGGCACGCGGTAGGCGCCATTGGCAAACTGCAGATCGCCGGCGTGCGCCCAGGCGTGCAGCTGCTGCAGTGCGAACAGCGGAAAGCCTCGGCTCCGGCGCGCCGCCTCCAGCGCCGCCTCATCGTCCAGCGGCAGCGAGGCGCGCAGCAGCGAGATCGTGTCGTCCCGGTTCATGGGCAGCACCTGCAGCACTTCGCCGTCGAGCGCGCTGCGCAGCAGCCGCAGCGCGTTGGCGATGGGGCTGGCCAGCTGCACGTCTTCGGTGCGCACCGTGGCCACCATGAAGATGCGCTGATCCTGCTCCGTCTCGTGGATGCGCAGCAACCCGTCGACCACCATCTCCGAGGCGTTGTGCAGATCATCCAGGAAGAACAGCAGCGGGCGGCCGTTGGCGATCTTGCGGATGGTAAAGCGCGTAATCTGGCGCCGCACGCCGGGCGAATCGATGCGGAAGCGCACGCCCGTCGGACCCACGCTCTGATCGGCGCCGGGCGGCGTGGGCCGCAGCCACTCCGCGGCACCCGCGATCCAGGCGCGCAGCTCGGCGTCGTGCTCGCCCGCGCCCCAGCGGGCCAGCAACGACTCCTCGATGGCGTTGCGCTCGACGCGCTCGAAGTTGAAATACTGCACGACCGCGCCGAGCATGCCGTTGGAGGCGCCGCGCAGGCGCTGGTAGCGCACCGGCAGCGGGACCATGCGGCCCTCCTCGTGAACGGCCGTGCACAGCCACTCGGCGATGCGGCTCTTGCCCACGCCGGCGGGGCCGAGCAGCAGCACCAGGCGGTGCGGCGGCCCCTCGCCGTTGGCCACCTGTCGCGCGATCTGCAGCAGGCGCGAGCGGATGTCTTGCCGCCCGACGAGCGGGGAGGGGCGGATGCTGAGCAAGCCGGTGGGGCGCTCCGACACCGCGCGCAAGCGCTGCGGCGGCCGGTTGCTGGGCTTGCGCGGGCCGTCGTTGGGCGGCTCCAGCTCCGGCAAATCCCAGATGGTTGGCGGCAGCGGCCACTGCGGTGACAGGAGCTTCCAGGCGCGGCGCGCCTCCGCCGCGAACTCGTAGCGATCCCACGGCCGCTTCTGCAGCAGCTGGTGCACGAAGTCGATCACCGGCGGCGGCACGGGGATGGCGGGCACCAGCCGCGGCGGCTCGTCAAAGGCGTGCTGGTGCAGCAGCTCCTTGGTGTCGCCCACGAACGGCGCGCGCCCGCTGAGCAGGCGATAGAGCAAGCAGCCGAGCGCGTACAGATCGGTCGCGCCGCACACGTGGTGCGTCTCGTGCTTGATCTGCTCCGGTGCCATGTAGCCGGGGGTGCCGGCGCCTGCGTGCGGCAGAAACTCCATGGCCTTGGTGCCGTCGAGCCGCTCGTCGTGCGGATCCTCCTTCAGCCACGCCAGGCCGAGATCCAGGATGTGCACCCGCGGCGGGCGGCGCGGCCGCGCCTCGACCACCACGTTCGAGGGCTTGAGGTCACCGTGGATCACCCGGCGCGCGTGCGCGTGGGCCAGCGCATCCAGGATTTGATCGACGATCGACCAGATCACCGGATAGCTGAGCTGCACGTGGCCCAGGTCGTGCAACGAGGCACCGGTGACAAACTCCATCACCAGGTAGGGCGTGCCACCCAGCAGCTGCCCGAAATCCGTGGCGTGCACGATGCCAGGATGATCGAGCGTGGCGAGCGCGCGCGCCTCCTTGTAGAACCACGCCAGGTAGTCGCGCGTCGACGAGCCCTCAGGCACCGTTACCTGCTTCAGCGCCACGTCCACGCCGCGGTGGCGATCAAAGCAGCGATAGACGATGCCCATGCCACCCTCACCCAGCACGCTGCGCACCTCGTAGCGCTCGGCGATGCAGTCGCCGAGCACGATGCGATCTCCCGGGCTGGAGCCGCGTGCAGCGGAGCGCGCCATGGGCTCACGCGGGTGAGAGTTGGACCCTGTTGCCGCCGTGTTTCGGGCTCCCGGAGCTGGCGAGTCGGCTTGCACGGCGGTGGGCGCCGAGCTTTGCGAGCTCGCTGACAGTGAGGGTTTGGTTGGTGAGCCCCCGGGGTTCATCGCCGCGGAGTCTAGTCGCGCCGCGGGCCCCGTCGAGTTGAACCGAGCAGGATTCGAAGCCAATTTGCCCAGCCGTGCTGGCGCGCGTCAGGCAGCTATAGCGAAATGAACCAGTTCGCTGCAGGCAACGAACCGAGCAGCGGCGCGCCGCGGCGCTGGCGTCAGCTCAGCCGTGCTGGCGCGCGTTGGCTTGCCGCGCTGCTTCCACGGCTTGCCGCAGGCTCGAAGGGTTGTAGCCGACGAAGATCTTCCCCATCACGTCGATCACCGGGATGCTGGCCCCCATGCGGTTGGCACGCGTGAGCTTCTGCTGCATCTCCGCCTGCGCAGCTCGGCTCTCCTCGATGTCCTTCTTCGTGACGGTTACACCCAATGATTTCAGATAGCGCTCGGCATCGTGACAGGGCTTGCACCAGTCGGCGCCATACACGATGGCGGTGACGGCACCACCGGAGTCTGCCGCGGCTTCGGGCGCCACTGCTTCGGGCGTCATTGCTTCGGGCGCCATTGCACCGCCCCCGCCGGCACCTGCATTGCGAGGCGCCAGCGCCTCCATCCGGGTCTTGCGCAGCTCGGCCCCCAGCTTCTCCCACTCGGCACGCGGCAGAGTGCTGACCGCGTAGCTGCCGTCCGGGCGTTTCACCGTGAGATCCGCCACGTACACGGTCGCGCCCGAGCCTTCTGCCTGGTCCGTGCGCACCACGCGCACCTGGGCGCGGCGGCCCTCCGGCACCTGCGCGATGCTCTCGGCCACGTGGAAATCCCCATCCTCGCTGATCCAGGTCAGGAGCAGGTTGGGCGTTTCATCCGTCAGCTGCAGCTCCGGCAAAGAAGCGCCGGCGGCCGGGGCTGGCGCTGGGCTGCTGGCCTCACCGGAATGGGAGGTACTGCGGCAGCCAGGGCCCGCGGCGCTCACGAGCAGCACGCTCAGGGCGACGGGCAGCAGCCGCCGCCAGGCTGGCGGTGCTGCGGCCGGACATTGACTGTTCGCGCTCCCTGGAACCTGGCGTCGTCGCCACATCGTGTCCTCGACCTGCTGTCGAGAGGTCAACCCTGCGGGGCCGGGTTGGACTCTCGCGCGGACTCTTGCTCCAGGTTGGCTTCGCTCGCTGCCTCCCGCCGGCGCCGGAACAGCTCGGGCAGGGCACGAACCGTCTCCACCAAGCCGATGGCCACGTAGCAGCACAGCAACCATACCAGGACGAACTGAGGCTTGCCGTATTGCCAGACGAACACGCTGGAGCCAATGCCGAACAGCACCAGCAGCGCGTTGCCGACGTTGAACGTGAGATCCTTGAACGAACGGAAACGGAAGCTCGACACCATCAGCAGGCTGAGCCCGATGGTGACCCCGAACAGCGCCATCGTGTAGCGCTCGTGGCTCAAGGCGCCGCCCACCGCATGGTTGGCGAGCAAGAGCGAGATCAAGATGCCGGCGGCAGGCGGAATGGGCAGGCCCACCGTGTACTTGCTCGGTTTGACCGGCGCACCCACGGGGCTCGAGCTCAGCACGTTGAAGCGCGCCAGCCGGATGGCCCCGCAGGCGGTGAACAGAAAAGCGACGATCAGGCCCGGAACGGGGTAGCGGTACAGCACCCACTTGTAGATCAACAACGAGGGCGCCACCCCGAACGAGACGATGTCTGCGAGCGAATCCAGCTGCAGCCCGAACGCGCTCTGGGTGCGCGTCATGCGCGCCACGCGACCATCCAGAAGATCGAACAACATCGCGAACATCAGCAAGATGGCCGCGCGATAGAAATCGTCCGTCGTGGGGTTGTCCAGCGCCACCACGCGGATCGCATTGAACCCGCAGAAGATGGAACCGAGCGTGATCAGGTTCGGTAGCACGAACAGCGTGCGGCGCAGGTTGACGCGCGGCACACGCCGCCGCTTGCGGCGCTGGGGCAATCGCGGGGATAGGGCCACGGGTGTTCGAACAAAGTACCTAAATTGACGCGACGAGTCCAGTGTCCCGCTGGCCGACTGATGCTGTTCCGATGTCATTCGGCGACTGCTCCGGGGAACAGAGCGGATTTCTACGCTTCTCGCGCTCCGCCCCTTCTCGCAACCCCTTCTCGCAACCCCACGAGCGGCCGGTTTGTTGTCCGAGTGGTGCCCCCGATGCCTAAGATTTCTCAGCCATGCGTTCAGCCAACATGCTTGCTCTGATGCCACGAAAGCGTCGTCTCCACTGCTGGAGGATGGTGGCAGCGGCTACCCTGGCCTCCGCCAGCGCATTCTCCCAGTCGCAGGGTGATGGCGACGCGCCCCCGGACGCTCCCGCCCCGGGGGACACGGCGGCGCCCACTCCAGCGGCGGGACCCGTCGCGCCGGCGCCCAGCGGTGCAACGTACGGCCCCAACTTCGTGCCCGCGCCCGGGACCAACCTGGAAGGCTATTTGCCCTCCAGCTCGCAGGCGAAAAGCGACATCTACAGCTCGGATGGCTTCGATCTGAGGCGGCCCAGCGGCTCCACCCCGATCGTGCGCGGTAACCCCGACAACCTCGGCGTGCTCAACGTGGACACCGCGGCCGGCGCCGGTGAGACCAAGCAGTTCCACATCGTGCGCAAGGGCGACACCATGTGGGGGATCTGTGGCGAGCAACTCGGGGACCCGCGGCTCTGGCCGCGCATCTGGGCCCAGAACCCGCAGCTGCAGAATCCGCACTGGATCTACCCCGGTGATCAGCTGCGGCTGCGCGAAGGCAGCAGCAGTGACAGCGCCACGGCGCTCGGCACCGGCATCGGCGGCGTGCGCGGCGGCAAGCTGGGGGACGGCAGCCTCGGTCGGACCGCGCTCGTGCCACCGGAGACCGTGTTCCTGCGTGAGCTCGGCTACATCGATGAGCCGGAGCGCGAGGTCTGGGGGCAGGTGGTGGGCGCCCGCGAGGAGCAGCAGTTGCTCAGCGACAACAACCGCGTGTACATGATTCTGCGGCCCGGCGCGCAGGTGCAGCTGGGGCAGCTGATGACCGTGTTCGAAGATGAGCGCGAGCCGCCGGACGTGGACGGCGCGCGCCGCCCGCCGGGCAAGATCGTCTCCTTCAAGGGCACGATCAAGATCGACGCCTGGGATCCGAACACGCGCGTGGCGCGCGGCGAGGTGGTCGAGTCGCTCGACGCGATCGAGCGCGGCGCCAAGGTGGGGCCCGTGGGCAGGCGCTACTACGTGGTGCCGCCCGCGCCCAGCCAGGTCGAGCTGGAGGCACGCATCCTCACCAGCATCTACCCACACGTGATCATGGGCCGCGATCAGGTGGTGTTTATCGACCGCGGAGCCAACGACGGCTTGAAGCCCGGCAATCGGCTGTTCGTGGTCCGCAAGGGTGACGCCTGGCGGCGCACTCTGGAGACCAGCTCGGTGATGGCGCGCAGTCGCATCCGCATGGATGTGCCGGAGCGCGTCGAGCTGGAGGTCACCGAGCTGGTGGGGGACGAGGAGTCCTTCCCCGAAGAGGTGATCGCGGAGCTGCGCGTGATTCGCTCGCACCGTTATTCATCACTGGCGCTGGTGACGGGCTCCAGTGAGGAGATCGAGCCGGGCGATCTCGCCGTCACGCGCAAAGGCCTCTGAGCGCCCGTGCGGCGGCCTGGGTGGCCCAGAGGCCCGGCGCGCGCCGCAAACCCGGCAGCAGCGCCGCCAGGCGCCTCCGGGGGCTGGGCTCCGCCCGGCGGCGCTGTTATAGCTCGCCAGTGGCTCAGCCGCTGCAGGACAATATCCCGGTCGTTTCCGTCGCCGATCTGGCGCGCCGCCTGAAGCGAACGGTCGAGAGCCAGACCGGACGCGAGTGGGTCGAGGGGGAGATCGTCTCGCTCAAGCGGGCCGGCAGCGGCCACGTGTATTTCTCGCTCAAGGATCCGCGGGAAGACGCCTGCATCGAGTGCGTGATGTATCGCCTGGATGCCCTGCGGGTCCGGCACCACCTGTTCGATGGAGCCTCCGTCCAGACTCTGGGCCGTGCCACGCTCTGGGCGCCTCGCGGGAAGCTGCAGTTCATCGTGCAGAGCCTGCGCCCGGTCGGGCGCGGGGCGCTGCTCGAGCAGCTGGAGCGGCTGAAGGCCAAGCTGCGGGCCGAGGGCCTGTTCGAGCGCGAGCGCAAGCGCCCCTTGCCGGTGGCCCCGCGGGTGGTGGGCATCATCACCAGCGCGCACGGGGCTGCCCTGCACGACATCCGCACCGTCGCCTTCCGTCGCGGCCCCGTCACCCTGGTACTGGCGCCTGCCCTGGTGCAGGGGGAGCTGGCGCCGGAGAGCCTGGTGCAGGCCCTGGATCGCATCGAGCGCGATCCGCGGGTGGAGGTCGTCATCATCGGTCGCGGCGGCGGCGCGAGCGACGATCTGATGGCGTTCAATGATGAACGCGTGGTGCGGCGCGTGGCCGCCCTGCGTGTGCCGACGGTGAGCGCCGTGGGGCACGAGGTGGACACCACGCTCACCGATCTGGTCGCGGACGTGCGCGCGGCCACGCCCTCGCAGGCGGCCGAGCTGGTGGTGCCCGAGCACCGCGAGCGGCTGGCGCAGCTGGTGGCGCTGCAGCGGCAGATGTTGCGTGCCATGCGCGCGCGCTGGACCGAAGATCTGATGCTGGTCCGCTCGCTACGCGGGCGGCTCAGCGACCCGCGCTTCGTGATTGCGCAGCACCAACAGGGCTTGGACGAGCAGCGCCGGCGCGCCGAGCGCGCCATGGGCCGGCGTCTGGCGCAGTGCGGGGCGCGGCGCGAGGTGCTGGAGCGGCGCTTGCTCTCGCGTCACCCGCGGGTGACGGTGCTGTCGGCGCGCGCCCGACTCGAACCCCTGGCAGCCCGCCTGGGGGTCGCCGCGAGGCGCCGCACGACCCACGAGCGCAGCCGTCTCGCCGGCGCGCCGGAGCAGCTCGGCAGCCTCATGCGCGCACAGCTGCGGCGCGATCAGAGCCTGCTGGAGGGGCTACGCGGCCGCCTGCTGGCGCTCTCGCCCCTGACGGTGCTGCGCCGCGGCTACTCGATCGTGACCACCGAGAGCGGGCGCGTGCTGACGGATGCACGGGCCGTGCTGCCGGGTGAAGTGGTGCGCATCCGCCTGTCTGACGGGCGGGTGCAGGCACGGGTCGAGCAGAGCGAGAAGGACGGGCAATGAGCGAGAAACGGTTTCTGCTGCTGGGCCACCCCGTGGGGCACTCCGTGTCGCCCGCGATCCACGGCGCTGCCTACCGCGAGCTGGGCCTGCCCCACCGCTACGAGGTGGTGGACTGTCCCGGCGAGGAGCACGTACGCGCGCAGCTCTCGCGCCTGCGCAGTGGGGAGATCGCGGGCATGAACGTGACCGTGCCCTGGAAGCGGCTGGCCTTCGAGTCCTGCGATGTCCGGGATGACTCCGCGCAGCGCACCGGGGTCGTCAACGTGCTGGCTCGCGATGCGGCGGGCGCGCTCGTGGGCTCGAACACGGACGCGCGCGCCCTGGCCGATGAGATTGCGGCGCTGCGCCAGCGCGCGGGTGCAGTGACTGCGCCGCGCGCTGCGGCGGTGATCGGCGCGGGCGGCGCCGCCCAGGCTGCGGTGGTCTCCTGCCAGCTGCTGGGCATCCGCGACGTCGTCGCGAGCAACCGGGGCTGGACTCCGGGCACGCCGCAGGGCAGCTGGCGCCGGGGCGACGCGCTGGCGGCGCTGGGCGCGAGGCTCTGCTCCTGGCCGGAGAGCGCTGGCAGCTCGCCATCCGGCGGCATCGCCTCGGCCATGGGCGAGGTGGACGTGATCATCCAGGCCACCAGCGCGGGCATGCGCGGGGCGGGGCCCGGCGAGGCGGTGAGCGACTGGATCCCCTGGCGCGAGCTGCGCCCGGGCGTGGTGGCGATCGACGTGGTGTACAACCCACCGTCCACACCCTTTCTGCAGGCAGCAGGCAGCGCCGGTGTGGCGTGCGCCGGGGGTCTGGGTATGCTGGTGCGCCAGGCCGTGGGCGCCATCACCATCTGGCTCGGCGGCACGCCAGGCTATCGCGAGCCCGATCTGGAAGTCTTGACCCGAGCCGCGGAGCAAGCCCTCGCGGCCCAGAGGGGAGCGTGAGCGAAAACGAGCAGCACGAGCGCGAGTCACCCTGGCCCCGCGTAGACACGAGGGGTGAGCTCGAGCCGGCGGAGCGCGAGTGGCTGCACACCAACGGCGCAGGCGCGTATGCCATGAGCACACTGGCGCTCATGCACACGCGCCGCTACCACGGCCTGCTGGTGGCGAGCCTCGATCCGCCGCTGCGCCGCTATGTGATCGTGAGTCAGCTCGACACCGTGGCGACGGTGGGCAGGCGCATTTACCGGCTGGCCACGCATCAGTTTCCAGGGGTGGCCGCCACCCCCGGCTATCGTTTGCTGGAGAGCTTTGCGCAAGATCCCATCCCGCGCTGGACGTTTCGCCTGGGGCGCTCGCTGCTCGAGATTCGCCTGTGTCTGGCGCGCGGGGAGAACGCCACCATCCTGTCCTATTGCTGGCAGGGGCAGCGCCGCGCGCGGCTCTCCGTCAAGCCGCTGTTTGCGATGCGGCCGATGCACGAGGTGACCCACGAGCACGGTGGCATGATCCAGACCGTGAGCATGCGCCACGGAGAGGTCGAGATCCAGCCCATCCCGGAGCTGCCGCCAGTGGTGTTCGGGCATTCGGGCGTGTTCATGGGCTCACCCGACTGGTGGCGGCGCTTCGAGTATCCCGTCGATCGCCAGCGCGGCGTGACGCACCAGGAGGATCTATGGACGCCGGGGACGTTCGAGATCGAGCTGGAGCCGGGCCAGACGCAATACCTGGTGCTGAGCCTGTCTCGCCTGCCGCGCCTCACCGCGCGTGACTGCATGGCGGAGGCATGCCAGGCGCTGAGCGCGCTCGATCCGGGGGAGGGGCGCTCGCTCTCGGAGCGGCGCCTGACCATCGCCGCCGAGCAGTACCGCGCTGATCTGGCGGCGCGGCCCGGGGTGATCGCCGGCTATCCCTGGCTGGACATGGCCTCGCGCGATGCGCTGATCTCGCTGCCTGGCCTGTACCTGGTGTCCGGGCGAGCCAGCGCGGCCAAGCGCGTGCTGCGCACCTTGCTGCCAGCGCGCGTGGACGGGCTCATCACCGGTGGCCTGAGCGAGATGGGCGGCGTCGCGCCGCAGCTCACCGCGGACTCCAGCCTGTGGCTGTTTGATGCGGCAGAGCAGCTGGTGGCCGAGACGGGCGCCGATGATCCGTTCGTGCGCGAGGAGCTGTACCCCGTGCTGGTCAGCATCTTCGAGCGAGTGTGCCGCGAGCCTGCGGGCAGCCCGGAGTCCAGCGTGGTCTGGCTCACCTCGGATGGCTTGCTGGCAACCGCGAGCGACGCCGCCACGCCGCTCACCTGGATGGACTCGCGCGCAGACGGCGTGGCCGTGACCCCGCGGGGCGGGCTGGCGGTGGAGCTGCAGGGGCTGTGGGGCCGCGCTTGCTCGACCCTGGCGCGGCTCAGCGGTCACTTCGGCGACGCCGCTCGAGAAGCACGGGCTCAGGCGGCCCTGGCGCAGCTGCGCCCCAGCTTTGCCCGGCGCTTCTGGTGCAGCGAGACGCGCTATCCGTACGACTGCCTGGGCAGCGATGAGAGCGGGCCGGGCGCCTTTCGCGACCCCAGCATCCGCCCCAACGCGCTGATCGCGCTGGCGCTGGACCCGGAGCTGTTCAGTCGCTGGCAGGCAGTGGCCATCATAGAGCGGGTGCGGGAGCGGCTGCTCACGCCCATGGGCGTGCGCACGCTCGAGCCCCGCCACCCCGACTACCGCGGTGATTTTCGCGGCCCGATGCACGAGCGCCGCGCAGCGTACCATCAAGGAACGAGCTGGGTGTTTCTGCTCGGCTTCTTCGCGCGCGCAGCCCTGGCGCTGGACCCGAACGACTTCGAGCTGCAGCTCGAGCTGCGCCAGCGCATCGAACGACTTCTGGACGCCGGCCCCGTGCTGGGCCAAATTCCGCAGGTAGCGAGCGGCGATCAGCCCTACCACCTGGGCGGTTGTCCAGCACAGGCCTGGAGCGTGGCGGAGCTGTTGCGTTGCCTGCGCCAGCTGCTCGAGCCCTGATCCGACGGAGTTTGCATGGCGCACGACATCACCACGTTCGGCTACCGGCGGATCGTGCTCCTGCTCGTGAGCCTGGTGATCGTGCCCACGGGGTTGCTGCTGGCGGTGGGCGTGATCCTGCTGTTCCGCGGTGAGGCAGAGCTCAACGTGCTGATGGGCATCCTGGTGCTGGCGCTGAGTGGCGCGGTGGTCACCGGGGTCATCCTGGTCTGGGTGTTCGTGCGCCGTGAGGCCAATCTATCTCAGCTGCAGAGTGACTTCGTGTCCAAGGTCTCACACGAGCTGCGCACTCCGCTGACCTCGATCCGCCTGTTCACGGAGACGCTGGCCCTGCGCAGGCAAGACGCGCACGCGGTGGACACCTGCATCGCCGGGCTGCACCGCGAGGGGAGCCGCCTGCAGGATCTGATTGACCGCCTGCTCGACTGGGGGCGCATGGAGAGCGGGCGCCGCCAGTTCCACATGGAGCCGACGGAGGTGAGCACGGTGGTGCAGCGCGCGATCAGCAACTTCGAGGGAGTGCGCGAGCGACAGAACGCGCGCCTCAGCGTCTCGGTTCCAGAGCAGCTGCCGCAGCTGTGGGCCGAGGCGGCCTCGATCAGTGACGCGCTGCTGAACCTGCTGACCAACGCCAGCAAGTATGGCGGTCACCCAGCGGAGATCGCCGTGCACGTGACGGCGCAGGGCGGCCACGTGCGCATCGCCGTGCAGGACAACGGCATCGGCATCCCGCAGCGCGAGCACAAGCGCATCTTTCAGAAGTTTTATCGCATCGACGACCGGCTCTCGCGCGACATGCAGGGCTCAGGCCTGGGCCTGGCCATCGCCCGGCACGTCGTCAAGGCGCACGGCGGCCGCATCGAGGTGGAGAGCGCGCTGGGTAAGGGCAGCGTGTTTACCATCGTGCTGCCCGCGCTGCGCGCAGAGCAAGCACCCGTGACGTTGGCCCGAGCGAGCCGAGTATGAACGAGACCAGTGCCGCATTGATGCCGCCGCCCACGCCGCGCAAGCGCATCCTGGTGATCGAGGATGATCACAGCATCGTGCTGGGCCTGCGCATGAACCTGGAGGCGGAGGGCTACAGCGTTCAGGTGGCAGAAGATGGCGAAGCAGGCCTGTCGCAGGCGCGCATGGAGCAGGCGGATCTCATCATCCTGGATCTGATGCTGCCCAAGCTGAACGGCTTCGAGGTGCTGCGCCAGCTGCGCGCCGAGGACATACGCGTGCCGACCATCGTGCTCTCCGCCCGCGATGCGGAGCTGGACATCGTGATGGGGCTGGAGTTTGGCGCCGAGGACTACGTGACCAAGCCGTTTGGCTTGGCCGAGCTGCTGGCGCGCATCAAGGCCGTGTTGCGCCGCCCGGGGGTGGAGCGAGCGGCGCCGGACAGGCCGCCGCTCGTGCTGAGCGCCAGCCCGGCGGAGCGCCCGCGGCCCGCCAGTGCGCCCATCACGGTGGGTGAGCTCTCCATCGATCCGCGCTCGCGACAGGTGAAGAGAGCCGGCGCGGAGATCGCGCTGACCGCCACCGAGTTCGACATCCTCTGGTGCCTGGTGCAGGCGCAGGGCAGTGTGCTCTCGCGGGAGGAGATCCAGTCGCGTGTCTGGGGGCCTGGGCATCACGGCACCCTGCGCACGATCGATAACTTCATGATGCAATTGAGAACGAAGCTGGAGAAGGATCCTGCTGCCCCCGATCACCTGCTCACGGTGCGAGGGGTGGGCTACCGGCTGGCACCTTGAGCCGTCACCTCGAGCGGGAAAGGCGTCGCGCCAGCGGGAAAAAGGCGACAGCGGGCGCCTCATTGAGCAATTGCGACTTCCAGAAGTGGGCACTAGTCTGGGTTTGCAATGCGATCGAAGTTCGATGAGGACGGCTCGGGGCCGAACATTTCGGAGGTCGTCGCCGAGGTGTCGGACGTCCTTGCGAGCAATATCCGGCGCTTCGGGCCGCTGATCGGCGGTCTGGTGCTGCTGTCCGTGGTGGTGGCGGGGGTGTACAGCGTGGGGCCGGGCGAGCAGGGCGTGGTCCGCCGTTTCGGTCGTGAGCACCGCACCGTGGCGCCGGGCCTGCACTACGCGCTGCCGCTGGTCGAGTCCGTGGACGTGGTGAACATCGAAGAGGTGCGCCGCATCGAGGTCGGCTTCAACGGGGAAAATACCATCAGCGAGGAAGCCTTGATGCTGACCGGCGACGAGAACATCGTCGAGGTGCAGATGGTGGTGCAGTACCGCGTGTCGGATCCGACGAAGTTCTTGTTTCGCCTGCGCGAGCCGGAGGCATCGCTGCGCGTGGCGGCGGAGGTGGCCTTGCGCTCGGTGGTGGGCCGCACTTCCATCGATGACGTGATGACGACCGGGCGCAGCACCGTGCAGCAAGGCACCAGCGAGGTGCTGCAGGCTCTGATGGATGACTACGAGAGCGGGATCGAGGTCACCGAGGTGAAGCTGGACGCGGTGGACGCGCCGGACGAGGTGAAGGATGCCTTCAACGCGGTGACGCGCGCGCGCGAGGACAAGGAGAAGCTGGTCAACGAGGCGCGCGGCTATCTGGAAGACAAGGTGCCCCGCGCGCGCGGCGAGGCGCAGAGCATCGTGCGCGCGGCGGAGGCGTACAAGGAGCAGCGCGTGCTGCGCGCCGAGGGCGACGCCACGAAGTTCAACGCCACCCTGGCGGAGTACGAAAAGGCGCGCAGCGTGACCCGCCAGCGCCTGTACCTGGAGACGATGGAGCGGGTGATTTCACCGTTGCGCAACAAGCTCGTGGTCGACAAGGCGGCGTTGCAGGGCGCGGTCCCGCTGTTCCCGCTGCGCGGCCACTCCGGCGGCACAGGCTCGGGCCCGAGCACCGCGGGCTCGGCGCCCGCTGCAGCGGCTGCCGGCGCTGCAGCGGCGGGCTCGGCTTCTGCCAGCGCTGCCGGTGGCGGCGTTCCCACGGCGGGTGTCTCCACCTTGCCCCCTGCGGCCGCTGCGACGGGAGGCCTGCGATGATCCGCGCCACCGTGGTGCTGGTGCTCGCCCTGCTGGTGGTGGGGCTGAGCTCCATCTTCGTGATCGACGAGACGGAGCAGGCCATCGTCACTCAGTTTGGCCAGTACCGCTGGAGCGCCACCGAGCCCGGGCTGCATTTCAAGCTGCCCTTCGTGCAGGAGGTGCACCGGATGGAGCGCCGCGTGATCGGACGCGACACCTCCGCCGGAGACTACCTGACCCTGGACAAGAAGAAGCTCGTGGCCGATCCCGTCGCGCGCTGGAAGATCGTCGACCCGCTCACGTTCTACCAGCGCGTACAGGACGAGGTGCGGGCGGCGCGCCGCCTGGACGATATCGTCAAGAGCGCGCTGCGCAGCGAGATCTCCAGCCACCGCTTTGACGAGATCATCGGCAGCGCACGCACTCCGCTGATGGACGCCGTGACGGCCAGGGTGCAGGAGAAGGCAAAGGAGTTCGGCATCGAGGTGGTGGACGTGCGCATCAAGCGCGCGGACCTGCCTCGCGAGGTGCAGGAGAGCGTGTTCCAGCGCATGCGTGCGGAGCGTGACCGCGAGGCCAAGCGCTATCGCTCGGAGGGCGCAGAGGAGGCCGCGAAGATCCGCGCCCGCGCCGACAAGGACGTGACGATCCTGCTGGCCAAGGCCTATCAGGAGGCTGAGGCCCTGAAAGGTGACGGCGACGCCAACGCCACGCGCATTTACGCCGGCGCGTACGGCAAGGACCCCGAGTTCTACGCGATGTTGCGTTCGCTCGAGGCGTATGAAAAGTCGCTCACCCCCGAGACGGAGCTGGTGATGTCGACCGATGCCGAGCTGTTCCGCTATCTGGCCCGTCCCTCTGAAGCCCGCGGAACCTTCTCCAACCGATGAGCGATGCGATGTCCAGAATGGTGAATTGCGTAAAGTTAGGGATCGAGGCGGAAGGCCTGGAAAAGCCGCCGTTTCGCGGCCCGCTCGGGCAGCGCGTGTACGACTCGGTGTCGAAGGAGGCCTGGCGCAAGTGGCTGGAGCACTCCAAGATGCTCATCAACGAGTACCGGCTGGACCTGGTCAGTGAGGCAGGGCAGCGCATCTGGATGACGGAGCTGGAGAACTACTTCTTCGGCGCCGGCAGCGCCGCGCCACCCGAGTTCAAGCCGCAGGAGTAGCGGGTGACCGGCTGCGGGCGCCGCCCATGCGCGGCGCCGGCGCCTGTGCGCTGGGCGCAGGTTGGCCACGAAACAGCAGGCGCACCGCCCGCCCGTCCATGCCCAGGTGGCGCGCCAGGGCGCGCTGCATCTGCGCATTGCTGCTGAAGCCGGCCTGGCTGGCCACCACCTTCTGCGCCAGCGCGGTGGACGATAGCAACGTGCGGGCGTGCTCCACCCGGATGCGCTCGATCAGCTTGGCCGGCGTGATGCCGAGCAGCGCACGGGTGCGGCGATGCAACGTGCGCACGGTGAGCCCGGCGCGGCGCGCCAGGGTAGTCACGTTCAGCTGCGGCAGGCGGCGCCGCGCCCAGGCGATGCTGGCCCCCAGCGGATCCGATGCCGCGCAGCAGGGCCGCCGCTAGCCCCTTGGCGGGCGGCTGCGGTGGACGCGCCGGCGGTCTGGGTGCCGGCGGCCCCGGGAGCTTCAGCCGAGCAGCTTTTCGATGCCGTGCACGCTCTGATCGCTCAGGAAAGCGCCATCCAGCTTGCGCTCGACCAGCAGCCGCGAGAAGTGAGCCAGCAACGTCGGGTCGAACACCTTTGGCGTCTGCGCCCGGATGTGATTGCAAGCCTCCAGCGGGCTGACGATGCGACCCAGGGTGTTGCCCGGGTTGAGGGTCAGGTCCGCCACGCTGTCACACAGCGCGAGCACACGGCTCTGAAAGGGGATGGCCTCACCCGCGAGCCCCTGCGGAAAGCCCTGGCCATCGAAGCGCTCGTACATGTGGATGATGGCCGTCTTCACCGTGTCGGGGACGTCGGCCTTCTCCAGCAGGCGCCCAGGATTTTGAAACTGCGCGCGCGCCATCACCTCGTGATCGCGCAGCTGCCACACGTTCAGCGCGGTGAGGTGATGCTGCTGCGTCTTGCCCAGATCGTGGAAGAGGCCGCTGGCCCAGGCGTGTGCCGCTTGTGGCTCACTCAGATCCAGCTGGCGGCAGAGTGAGTAGGCGAGCCGCGCCACCCGCACCGAGTGGCTCTTGAGCGGGCCGCGCGTGCGCTCGTGCAGCACCATCAGACACTCGGCGAGCCGCGAGGCGTCGCCCAGCGACGCGCTGCGGATGCGACTGACGCCCTCGTCCAGCTCCGGCTGCGGCTCGGTGCTGGGGGCCCAGGAATTTCCGCCGGCGCTCGCGCTCGAGCCGGAGCCGCCGCCCGCGATCGCGGCCATCTGCGATCGTGACTGAGGGTCGAAGCGCTCTTGCCCGTCGAAGCGCGCTTGGCCGTCGAAGCCCGCTTGCCCGTCGAAGCCTGCCTGGTCGAAGCCCGGTCCATCGAACGCGGAGACGTCGACCGGCACGTCGTGCATGCCATTCTCGAGCAGGCCGCTCGCTTCCGGCGCCCCGTTGCTCCCGTGCAGGCGCGCGGCAGCGTGCCCCGTCGCGGCGAACGGGTCCGCCGGATACTGGCCAGCACCCGACTGCCCGCCAGAATAGGACTCGGCGGGCAGCTGCATGGCCGCCGCGGGCGCGCTGTGCCGCGCTCCGTCCATGTCATCCATGCGGGCCGAGCCCGCCTGCACCGAGTCCATGGCGATGAGGCGTGCGAACGCGCTGGTGTCCCCGCGATAGTGGCGAGCGATGGCCGCCTGCACCGCGGAGGGGCGCGCCACGAGGCCCTTGACCTGGCGTGCTCCGGCCGCCACGCGCACGTTCTCCAGCAGCTCAGGATCACCGAGGTCACAGCTCACGATGGTGAGCGTCTCGTCCTCGGCGAAGCGCAGCGGTAGCACCTGGTAGCGCTCCGCCAGGCGCAGCGACAGGCGCTGCAGCGTGGCTCGCGGCACCACCGCTCCCTCCAGCGTCTTCGTGCTGATGAACTTGGTGCCGAACATCTCGGCGAGATGGCGCAGCACCATCGACTCGGGCAGGCCGCATTCGATCAACGCGTCCTCGAAGCGCTCACCACCGCTGTGATGGCGGTCGAGCGCGGCACTGGCGAGCGCGGGAGAGATGCGCCCTTCCTGAAGCATGCGTTCGGCGAGCACTGAACTGGGATCGGAATTCACTGGAGTGTTCAAGCAGCTGAATGCTAGTGCCACGAAAGCGCTCGAGCGAAGGGAATTTTCGCTGCACCGCTTCGGCTCGAGGCGTGATGGCCTTCCTCCGGCGGGGCCCGGCTGCGCCCGCTTCTTCCTGGGATGTCCCAGCGTCTGGAAAGCAGCCTTTTGACGGAATCGGGAGCAACACAGATGTCCAACCGCACCGTGAGTCTCGACGACCGACTGTATGATTACCTTCTGGCTGTTTCGGTCCGGGAGCCACGAGTGCTCGCGGAGCTGCGCGAGGAAACAGCCAAGCTGCCCAACGCCGGCATGCAAATTTCTCCCGAACAGGGGCAGTTCATGCGGCTGCTCGTGGAGCTGCTCGGTGCGCGCCGTACCCTCGAGATCGGCGTCTTCACCGGCTACAGCGCGCTGTGCGTCGCGCAGGCTTTGCCGCCCGATGGCGAGCTGGTCGCGTGCGACGTGAGCGAGGAGTACACGAATGTGGCGCGGCGCTACTGGCAACGTGCCGGTCTGGAGCAACGCATCCAGCTCGAGCTCGGTCCCGCTCTGGCCACTCTCGATCGGCGCATCGCCGCGGGTGAGGCAGGCAGCTATGACTTCGCGTTCATCGACGCCGACAAGGAGAGCTACCAGGCGTATTACGAGCGTTGCCTGCAGCTGCTCCGGCAGGGTGGCCTGATCGCGATCGACAACGTGCTGTGGGGCGGTAGCGTCGCCGACCCGGAGAATCAGAAGTCATCGACCCTGGCCATCCGGGCGCTCAACTCGAAGCTCGCCGACGATCCACGCGTTTCCGTCTCGCTGATCCCGATCGGTGACGGTCTATTTCTCGCGCGAAAACGCTGAATTGCACTGCCCGGCCCGTCGCCTCGCGGAGGGGTGGTAGAGCCGGAAATTTGTGTCTATATTTCCCGCGGCGCCGCGTCGTTGGGGCTCCTGCAATGAGGGCTTCATTCTGGCCTCGGCCAGGGCGGGCTCTTCACGTCCGTTTCCGCCGTCTTTTGTAGACAGCCGAACCCTGGCCTACTTTAACGCTGCCCTAGCGAGCCCAGCGAGCTCCCCCAGAGGATCCATGTCCAATTCGTCCATGGTGCTTGGCACCGACAACCTGGCTTTCGCCGAACAACTCTACAGCCGCTACCTCGAGGACCCGAACTCGGTCCCCGAAGACTTCCGGCGCTACTTCGAGCGCGAGCACCCCGGCAACGGCAGCGTGCGGCTGGGCCCCTCGTTCACGGCGCCCTCGCTCTTTGACCCGACGGGCTCGTCGTCGATTCACGTCTCGGTGCCGCGCAACGGCATGGCCACGGCCAACGGTGCCGCGTACCACGCCAACAACGGCGTGAGCGCGAAGTCGGCTGGCTCCAATGGCAGCAATGGCTCCGGCGCGCGCGAGAGGGCTTACGAGAACGGCGCGGCTCAGGCGTATGCGCGCGTGCCCCTGCCGGTGCCGCCGGTGGCGCTGCCCGCGCCCGCGCCTCGGGTGGTGGTGCCCGACAGCGGTGGCAGCACCGCGCTGGAGCGCACCTCGGAGGCGGTCGCTGCGCTGCAAGATCGCGTGGATCAGCTGGTGCGCGCCTATCGCGTGCGCGGACACATGATCGCCAAGGTGGATCCGCTCGGGCTGCCGCGCCCGCACTACGAGGAGCTCGACCCGGAGTACTACGGGCTGGGCCCCGCCGACATGGAGCGCGTGTTCTCCAGCCGCACCATCACCGGCACGCAGCGGCTCTCGCTGAGCGCCATCGTGGAGCGCCTGCGCAACACCTACTGCCGCTCGATCGGCGTGGAGTTCATGCACATCCACGATCCCGTCGCCAAGAACTGGCTGCAGGAGCGGATGGAGGGCACCGAGAATCGGCTGGAGCTCGACCTCGACACTCAGCGCCACATCCTCACCTTGCTCACCGACGCGGTGATGCTGGAGGAGTTCATCCAGCGCAAATACGTGCGCGCCAAGAGCTTCTCGCTGGAGGGCTCGGAGAGCCTGCTGCCGCTCTTGCACCTGGCGATCGATCGCGCCGGACAGCACGGCGTGGATGAGGTGACCCTGGGCATGGCGCACCGCGGGCGCCTGAACGTGCTGGCGAACTTGATGGGCAAGAGCCCGCGCGAGATCTTCCGCGAGTTCGACGACGTCGACCCGGAGCTGTACCGCGGTCGTGGCGACGTGAAGTACCACCTGGGGCGCAGCTACGACTTCACCACCTTGCACGGCAAGAAGGTGCACCTCTCGCTGTGCTTCAACCCCAGCCACCTCGAGTTCGTGAACGGCGTGGTGCTGGGTCGCGTGCGCGCCAAGCAGGATCGCACCGGCGATCAGAAGCGCATGCGCAAGATGGGTCTGATCATCCACGGTGATGCCGCCTTCATCGGCGAAGGCATCGTGCAGGAGTGCCTGAACCTGAGCGGTCTGGACGCGTACGAGACCGGCGGCACCTTGCACGTGGTGGTCAACAACCAGATCGGCTTCACCACCCCCGCGCGCGAGTCACGCTCCACCACCTACTGTACCGACATCGCCAAGATGCTGCAGATCCCGATCTTCCACGTGAACGGTGAGGATCCGGAGGCGGTGGCCCAGGCCGTGACCCTGGCCATGGACTTCCGCGCCACGTTCTCGCGCGATGTGGTGATCGACATGTACGGCTACCGCCGGCACGGCCACAACGAGGGCGATGAGCCCTCGTTCACGCAGCCCGTGCTGTACCGGGCGATCTCCAAGCGCGCCAGCGTGCGCGACGGCTACCTCAGTCGCCTGATGAAGATGGGGGACATGTCCAAGGAGGACGCCGACGCGATCGCCGTGCGCCGCCGCGAGCACCTGGAGCAGGAGCTCTCGGAGGCACGCTCCAAGGCCTTCCAGCGCCGCACGGACTGGCTGGGTGGCTACTGGAAGGGCTACACCGGCGGGCCCGAGTCCGAGGTGGAGGACGTCGACACCTCGGTGGAGCCGGCCTTGCTGCGCGACCTGCTGCTGCGGCAGACGCGGCTGCCGGAGGACTTCCAGGCGAACCCCAAGGTGCTGGGCGTGATCGAGCGCCGCGCGGAGATGGCCCGGGGTGAGCGCCCGCTGGACTGGGGCGCCGCCGAGGCCGCCTGCTTCGCCAGCCTGCTCAACCAGGGCGTGCCCGTGCGCATCACCGGCCAGGACGTGGCGCGCGGCACCTTTGCGCACCGTCACGCCGTGCTGCACGACGTGCGCGACGGCAAGACGTACACGCCGCTGGCGCACCTGGTGCCCGATGGGCAGCCCCGCGTGCAGATCTACAACAGCCCGCTGAGCGAGGCTGGGGTGATGAGCTTCGAGTGGGGCTACAGCCTCGACTGCCCGGAGGGGCTCGTGATGTGGGAGGCGCAGTTCGGTGACTTCGTCAACTGCGCACAGGTCATCATCGATCAGTTTTTGGTCAGCGCCGAGGACAAGTGGAAGCGCCTGAGCGGTCTGGTCCTTTTGTTGCCGCACGGTTTCGAGGGGCAGGGGCCCGAGCACTCCAGCGCCAGGCTGGAGCGCTTCCTGATGCTGGCGGCCGAGGACAACATCCAGGTCGCGCAGGTGACCACGCCTGCGCAGTACTTCCACTTGCTGCGCCGTCAGGTGCTGCGCCCCTGGCGCAAGCCGCTGGTGGTGTTCACGCCCAAGAGCCTGCTGCGGCATCCGGACGCGACCAACGCCATCGACGACATCGCGCGCGGTTCGTTCCACCGGGTGTTGCCCGACCCCGAAGGGTTCACCGGGCCCAGCGTGCAGCGCATCTTGCTCTGCAGCGGGAAGGTATATTACGAGCTGCTCGCGCAACGGCGGGAGTTGTCGCGGAAAGACGTGGCGATCATCCGGTTGGAGCAGCTCTATCCGTTCCCCAAGCAGGCCCTGGGCTCGCTGCTGGAGTCCTACGCGCCCGGCACTCGCGTGGTGTGGGTGCAGGATGAGCCGGAGAACATGGGCGCGTGGCCGTTCCTGCGGCTGCGCTTCGGTGAGCGCCTGTTCGGCCGTCATCCGCTGTCTTGCGCCTCGCGCGACGAGTCAGCGAGCCCGGCAACAGGCTCTGCCAGCGCTCACCGCCTCGAGCAGCAGGAGCTGATCGCTCGCGCGTTCGCGCCACTCTGAGGCGGTAGCAGTGACCAGTGGCTGACCCCAGCACTCCGCTTGCGCGGGAGCATCGAAGCGTCGCGCGAGACCGTCTGGAAAATGATCTCCAGGTAGCTGAAACATGCGCCAGCGCCTGTGATCCGAAGGAGAGGCTAACGTGCCCGTAGAGTTGAAGGTGCCCTCCGTGGGCGAATCAGTGACCGAGGTTGAGATCGGTGAGTGGTTGAAGAGCGTCGGTGACCCGGTCAAGCAAGACGACATCGTGGTCATGCTCGAGACCGACAAGGTGACCGTGGAGCTGCCGGCTCCCGTGAACGGGACGATCTCCAAGATCCTGTTTCAGAAGGGCGCCTCGGCCAAGGTTGGGGACGTGCTCGGTTACATGGAGGAAGGCGCTGTTGCTCAGCAGGGCAGCGCTCAGCAGGGCAGCGCTCAGCAGGGCACGGC
>JAICQL010000042.1 GCA_025937895.1 Polyangiaceae bacterium
ACGCCAGCGCGACGGCCCGCGCTCAGGCTCTTGGCTGCCTCTTGATTGAGCTGCTGTACCAGGCTCGCGCTGTCCGAGTGTAGCGTGGCTCGCACCCCCGACTCCGCCAGCAGCGGCAGGTTCTCGCGAATGGTGTCGTAGGCTTCCAGCTTGAAGCCCCACCAGTCCGCCCAGGTGGCCACACCCACCCCCCGCGCCGCCAGCACGTCACGGATTTTGTACGCCTCCACCGCGTGGTGAAAGGCCCGCACGCGGAAGCCAAACTCGCTCGCGAGCTCCAGCATGCCCAGCATCTCGTCCGCGCGATAGCAGTGCATCTGCACCAGCACCCGGCCCTGCAGCGCCCCGAGCAGCGTCTCCAGGCCGAAATCGCGCGGCGGCATGCTGGGCGGAGGCTCCAGCTGCTGCTTTGGGTCTCGCTCCGCCTTGCGCTGCCAGCTCCGCTGCTTCGCCTGCCAGTCGGTGAACTTGGCGCCATAGTCCAGCGCAGCCTGGAACGCCTCGCGATAGCCAGCCACGTTGCCCATGCGGGTGGAGGGCGCTTGCTTGCGCTCGCCGTACACGCGCTTGGGGTTCTCGCCGCAGGCCAGCTTGAGCACCGCAGGCGCGCCCGGAAAGCGCATCTCCTCCGCGCTGCGGCCGGGGCTGAGCTTGATGCTCAGGCCCTGCCCGCCGATCAGATTGGCCGAGCCCGGCAGGATCATGGCCGTGGTCACGCCGGCCGCGAGCGCGCGCGGCAACGCGGGATCTTGCGGCCAGAAGCCGTCCGCCGCGCGCATGTTGGCGGTCACCGGGCGCGTCATCTCGTTGCCGTCGTCGTTACCCGTCAACCCGGCCAGGCCGAACAGGCCCATGTGGCTGTGCGAGTCGATCAGCCCTGGCGTGACGTACGCGCCCGCCAGCTCGACCCGCCGCGCACCCTCGGGAATGCGGGTGCTCTGGCGTGGTCCGACCGCCTCGATGCGCCCATTTTGGAACAGCACGACCGCGTCGGGGATCTCTGCGCCAGCCCCTGTCATCACCGTGGCGCCGACCAGCGCCGTCAGCGGCGACTCGACCTCGGCGACCACCGCGGGCTGCGACTCCCAGGGCAGCGCGGGCACGCCGGGCACGACTGCGTCACGAGCAACTCCGGACGAACAAGCCATCAGGAAGCCGAGCGCCGCCCAGATCGGCCTACATCGCATGGCCGCCACCATGACATGCCCGGCAGCCCCGTCCAAGATCGTCGCGCGCACGGACGCTCCTGGACCTTAAGGGCTCGTGCAGTTGCGTCGGTGGTGACCTGATGGGACCCCGGCTACACTCTGCCTCCTTGGCGCGCCCATTGACCATGATCAGCCTGCTGGCGCTCCTGCTGTGCTCGCGCGCGAGCGATGCACGGCAGCGCACCGATCAGGAGCTACCGGAAAAATACCGGAAGTCGCCGTACGCGCTGATGTCCTTGAGCGTGGGCCTGCCGAACGCGGGCTGGCAGCTGCGCGCCAAGAAGCTGAGCGCGAGCCCTCAGCTCTGGATCCAGGATAAGAGCCGTCCCTACACCTACGGCCACCCCTCGCTGGTGCTGATGCTGCATCGAACCGCCAAGCAGATCGCGCGGCAGAGCCCGGGCTCGGTGCTGCTGGTGGGCGATTTGTCGCGCGAATATGGCGGGCCGCTCAGCGGCCACAAGTCGCACCAGAGCGGCCGTGACGCGGACGTTGGCTTCTTCGTGACCGATGCCAAGGGGCGGCCACAAAACGCGCGGCGCCTGCTCACCTTTGACGCAGCCGGCCGGGCTCGCGATGGCAGCGGCCTGCGCTTTGACGACTATCGCAACTGGCTCCTGGTACAGCTCTGGTTGAAAGATCACCGCGCCCAGCTGGAGCATGTCTTCGTGGCCAGCCATCTGCGGCGCCGGCTGCTGGATTTTGCCCGCGCGCGGCCGGCGTTCCGGCGCTATGTAGACGCGGCCGCGCAGTTCCTGCGCCAGCCCACCAATGGCCTGCCCCATGACGACCACTTCCACGTTCGCATCGCTTGCCCCGAGCGCCAGCAGGAGCTGTGCGCGGACACTCCCCGCGCCCGCAAGAGCAAGCCACGCAGTAGCACCGAGAAGGTGGCGGTAGATGAAGCTGGCGCGGCTCGACGCAGGCCCTGAGATCTTTCTGAGCCTGCAGGGCGAGGGCAAAAATCAGGGCGCCCCCAGCGTCTTCGTGCGGACCAGCCGCTGCAACCTGTATTGCGTCTGGTGTGACACGCCCTACACCTGGAACTGGCGAGGCGCCGGCTTTGCGCACGTCGCTGCGCGGGACTTTGATCGCGACCTGGAGACGATCGAGCTGCACGTGCACGAGGTGGCCGCGCGCGTGCAGTCGTTCGCCTGCCGCCGGGTGGTACTGACGGGCGGAGAGCCGCTGCTCCAGGCGCAGGATTGTGTCTCGCTGGCGCGCCAGCTGAAGGCCAGCGACCCGCGCTATCAGCTAGAGATCGAGACCAACGGTACGCTGGCTCCTTCGGCAGAGCTGGACGCGGTCATCGATCAGTACACCGTCTCGCCCAAGCTCGATCACTCGCAGGTGGAGCGTTCACTGCGGCTCAAGCCCGCGGCGCTGGCCGCATTCGCGCAGAACCCGCGCAGCGTGTTCAAGTTCGTGATCGCGGACGCGGCGGACGTGCGCAGCGTCCGCGAGCTGGAGCAGCAGCTCGGGCTGGAGCCGGATCGCATCTACCTGATGCCGCTCGGCACCTGCGCGGCCGAGCTCAGCGCCCGCCGGCCGGCGCTGGCGGAGGCCTGTCTGGAGCGCGGCTACCGCTTTTCCGATCGCCTTCACATCCATCTGTATGGCAATCGTCCGGGGGTATGACGGCCAGTGAGATTCCGGCTCGGGTCTGGGACGCCTATGGGCTGCTGCCACTCGCTGGTGGCGGCTCCATCGTCCCCCTGCACAGCCTGATCAATCGCACGTATCTCGTGCAGGGCGACGTGGGCCAGGGGCCGCAGCCGATGGTGCTGCAGCGGCTGCACGCGGTGTTCGGAGCGCACGTTCACCTGGACATCGAGGTGGTGACCGAGCACCTGCAGCGCCGGCAGATCGAGACACCGCGCTTGCTGCGCAACCGCGAGGGGGCGCTGTGGCTGGAGCTGGAGGACGCGGGCGCGCGGCAGGTGTGGCGGGCCTCGAGCTACGTGGATGGCATCACCGTCCACCGCTCCTCGGACCGCGCACAGCTGGGCAGCGCGGCCGCGCTGCTGGGCAGGTTCCACGGAGGGCTGCTGGATCTGGAGCACGAGTTCGTGCACGTGCGGCCCCTGCATGACACGCGGCAGCACCTGACGAAGCTGGAGCAGGCACTGGCCTCCGAGGCCGCGCGCGCCGACCTCGAGGTGCAGCAACTCGGCCAGCTCATCCTGCAGCACTCGCGCGGCATACGGCTGGATTTCAGCGAGTTTCCGCTGCGCGTGTTGCATGGCGATCCCAAGCTCTCGAACGTGTTGTTCGAGCGCGCCGAGCCCACGCGTGCGCGCTGCATGATCGACCTCGACACCCTGGGCCGCGGCTACCTGGCCTATGAGCTGGGCGACGCGCTGCGCTCGTGGGGAAATCGGGCGGGCGAAGATCAGCTGGAGGCCGACTTCGACCCCGAGGTGCTGCGCGCGGTCCTCTCCGGATACGCACGCACGTGTCCCGCTGCGGTGGGAGATGGCGAGCTCTGCTCGGCCGTGGCCGGCCTGGAGACGGTCTCGCTGGAGCTCGCCAGCCGGTTCGCAGCAGACGCCATCCTCGACAGCTATTTCGGCTGGGATGCCACCCGCTTTCCGACCCGGCGTGCCCACAACCTGGTGCGCGCGCGCAGCCAGTTTTCGCTCGCGCGCCGCGTGCGCGGCGAGGTCGCGGCGCTGGACTTAATCGCCCGGCAGGCGGTCTCGTCTCGGCCCCCCCGGCAGTGCTAGGCTGATCCCGTGCCCAAGATCGAGTTCCTGGCCTCAGCGGCAGGCAGCGCCAAGCAAGCAGAAGCACCGGACGGAGGCGTCCTGCTGGAGATTTGTGACGACGCCCTGGCGCCCATCCCGTTTTCCTGCCGCTCCGCGAGCTGCGCCACCTGCCACGTCGAGGTGCTCGAGGGCAGCGAGCTGCTGGAGCCAGCGGAGGAATCCGAGCAAGACCTGCTGGATGTGATCGGCGGCCCGCCCAATAGTCGCCTGGCGTGTCAGGCCATCGTCAAGCCGGGCCCCGGCTTGATCCGGCTGCGCTCGCTCGACGCGGGCTGAGGCCGGCACGGCTCATCGCACATGGCGCGGTGCTCAGTCCGCGCCGTGGCTCACCCCCTGGCAGGAGCAGCTGAAGCGCCGCTGATCCTCCAGCCGCATGAGGGTGAGGGAGCGCCCCCAGGCGCAGCCCGTATCGAGCGCGAACACATCGGCCACCTGCGTCTGCCCGTGTAGCGCAGCCCAGTGACCGAAGAGGATGCCGAGGCTGCGAGCCTTACGCGTGGGGTGGGCAAACCAGGGCGCAAAGCCCGGAGGGCACTGCTCGGCAGGGCCCTTGAAGCTCCAGTTCATGCGCCCGCCAGCGGTGCAGACTCGCAGCCGGGTGAAGGCGCCGATGATCGCCCGGGCGCGGAGCGCGGGCGAGAGCTCCTCCGTGATCTCCTCGGGCTCCACCGGGCAGGGGCCCGCCACGCCAGCGATACCCGGCGGCAGCAGCCACGGCTGCGCTTCGCGCGCCCGCTCCAGGGCCTCGGCAATGGTCCAGCCAGGCAGCAGCCCTGCGTGTACCATGCAGTAGCCCAGCGCCTCATCCACGTGCAGCAAGGGCTGGCGTGCCAGCCACCCGAGCAGCTCGTCCCGGTCGCTCGCATGCAGGATGGCAGCCAGCGTGTCGCCCGCGCGCAGGCGGCGAACCCCGGCCGCCACGGCCAGCATGTGGACCTCGTGATTTCCGAGCACGAGCTGCGCCGCGGGGCCCAGCGAGTGAACGAAGCGCAGCACCTCCAGGGATTGAGGCCCACGATTGACCAGGTCACCCACCAGCCACAGCCGATCTCGCGCGGGGTCGAACCTGACTTGCTGCAGCAGACAGCGAAGCTCCTCGTAGCACCCCTGAACGTCACCGACCGCGTACACCGCCATGCTGTAGCTCTCGCAGCGAACGCCACGCGCTCGCAGCCCGTCTGTTACCATCGTGCCATGCCCGCGGCGAGGTCTGGCCCAAAGCTCGGCTGGCTGGCGCTGCTCTGGGCCGGCCTGGGGCTGATTTGTGCCCGGTACGATCTGGCACTCTCGCAGGCTGTGGTGCAACGCGACGCCGCCTGGGCGCAGGCCGGGCAGCGCTTCGGCGAGCTGCCCGGAGTCTTCGCCTTCGCGCTCGCTGGGGCCGCCAGCTATGCCAAACCAATCGCCGTCCACTTGCCGTGGTGGCAGCGACAGCTGCCCTGGCTGCTGTGCTCGCTCGGGGCCTCCCTCGCTGTGGCGCTGTGCAGTTATCGCCTGTTCGGCCGTCGGCTGACCCAAGCCGAGGCAGGCGTCGCGCTGGCGCTCGCGCTGCTGTGCACGCGCCTGCTGCGGGCACCGCTGGGTCATGGGCTGCAGCTCCACCCGGGTCTCGAGCGCGCGGCTGCATGGACGGTCCGCCTGGGCATCTGGAGCTGGGCGCTGGTCAGCTCGCTCAAGCTCGTCTGGGGCCGGGTGCGCTTTCGCGATCTTCAGCCCACGGCCGGTGACTTCACGCCCTGGTACTCGCCGCAGGGCTGGACCGGGCACGCCTCGTTTCCCTCGGGGCACGCAGCGCTCGGCTGGCTGCTGCTGACCAGCCTGCTCATCTGGCCACGAGGCACCCGTCCCTATCGCTGGACCCTGGCGGCATGCCTGGCGTGGGGCGTGTTCGTGGCTGCCAGCCGGGTCGTGGCCGGTGCCCACTACCTGTCCGACGTGCTGTTCTCCACCGCCTTTGCCTTCGCCGTGGTGGGTTACGCGCAGCGCAGCGCCAGTGGGCAGGCTCAGGGCCGCGCCGGGCGCGAGCTGCCGCCCGAAGGCAGATGACGCTCACTGGCGGGCGGCGGAAGATGCACGAGCTGCTCGGCGAAGGCCTTCAGCCGGGCTAGCTTCTGCGGATCGTATTCGGTGCGCTGAACACGCTCGTCCAGCGCCTTCGGGTCGTGGGCAATCTGCTGCAGATCCTTCATCTGCCCGAAGGCCTCTTGCAGCTCGGCGAAGGCTGGAAAAGGCGCCTTGGGATCCTCCGCGAGTGGTCGGAGTAGCTCCGGCTGGCTCGGACGCTCCGGCGGCGCTGCTGCAGCCGCCGTCCGACGTGGCGCTGGCCGCTCCGCGGGCTGCTCGGACAGAGCGTGCTCCGGCTCGCGCTGCGCTGCCAGCACTGGCTGCGGAGGCGAAGCTGGCGCGCGCGGCGCCAGCACATCCTCCGGGAGCTGGGACGTGCTCGGCCGCTCTACTGCTGGCGAGCGCGCTGCAGCGGACGCAAGGGGTGGCACCTGGCCAGGCCGCGAACAGACGTACCAGACGAGCGGGTACACCAAAGCAGCGCCCAGCGCTCCCCTCAGGATGTGGTGCATTGGCTAGTCTACCGCGGCGCCAGCCGAACGCACACCGACTTGTCGGCCCGAGACTCGCGTCTGCCCCAACCTGCGCAGCTTACCCCGATGCTACGCGCCTTCCCGGCTGTATCGTTCGAGGCTGCGCAGGGACAGGGACCCGCCCGGCTGGCTCCACTGCAGCCGTTCCGGCTCGTGGTGGCCCCGGGCGGTTGCCCACAGCTGCCGCCCCGCTCGACATGGGTGCCGAGGTAGGCGCTTTCTGGCTTCAACAGGCGTGGGCTGGAGTAGGAGCCCTCACCGCGACGAAGCCCGGACCAACCCGCGCAAGATCAGCGCCGGCCGCGTCCGCCACCACCGCCGCCGCGCGGAGGCCCTGATGGACGACCGCCGCCCCCACCTTCCCCTCCGAACCGACGCCCCCCGCCACCGCCACCGCCGCCACCGCCGCCCGTTGGGCGACGCTCGCGAGCGACGTTGACCGTGATGGACCTGCCATCCAACGTGGCACCATTGAGTGACTCGATGGCCCGCTCTGCTTCTTCGGCGGAGCCAAACTCGACAAACCCAAACCCGCGGGACTGGCCCGTAGCGCGATCGATGACGACGCTCGCCGAGACGACCTCACCGAACTCGGCGAAGGCCTCCTGCAGCTGCTGGTCCATCGTCGAGTACGCTAAATTGCCCACATACAGCCGGTTTCCCATTCTATTCTATCTCGATTGCGAGGCACCGTATCCGCTCTGCTTCGAACCCGGCCTCGGTGCCCTGAGCCACAATCCGAATGCCCCCATACATTGGAAGCAGCCAGCAAGCAGAACGAGGCAGCCGAGCGATTCTGCGAGGCCCCGACGACGCCTGGACGGTGCTGCCTCGCGACGATGCCGCCGTAGAGAGACAAGCCGTCGTGAGACGACGTTGGAGCGAACTCAGCCGATCGATGCTTCACTTCCGATAGCAGGCCGTGCCAGGGTAACATGCCCCCCAAGATCTAGCCATAGGACGATGATGAGGGCCTGTCACGTGCAGCGGCACCGCAGCGCGTAACGTACCTAAGCACTGGGGAAACACGCCGGCACTGGCAATGGTACTGGAAATGGCACCGGCATGGCGCCGGGGGTAATTCAATTGGCTCATTGAATCGCTAGTTAAGTCGAACAGTTCCCGCCATGTCGTGAGCTTGCTCGAAGCAACACCGGCACCCGGCAGAGCGAGCAAGCGAGCGGCTTGGCCAGGCCCGCTGGGTCAGCCCCGGAACATCGCGCCCAGCTTCTTGCCGAGCAGGCCACCTGCCAGCACCAGAGTCAGGCTGAGCAAGGTCATGGCCCAAACGCCCAGCGCGCTGGCCACGTACACGCCATCGCCCAGGCGCTGCGAGAGCTCCCAGATGGCGCGAGTGATCGGGAAGTAGCGCGCGCTCTGGGCCAGGATGAGCGAGTCACTCACCTCCAGCATGGCGAACACGAACGCCATCAGCGCGCCTGCCAGCAAGCTGGCAAAGATCAACGGCAGCACGATGCGCCGCAACACGAGCAGCGAGCCCGCGCCCAGGTTGGCGGCGGCGCGCTCATAGTCTTCAGGCACCTGCTCCAGCCCCGCCACGGCGCTGCGCACGACATACGGCAGACGCCGCGTGGCGTACGCCACCACCAGCAACACCACGGGAAAGCGCTGCACGTCGAGCCAGAACGGCGTGGCCTCACCGAACAAGCGCCGGCACTGCACACTGATCGACAGATAACCAAAGGCCATGACCAACCCCGGCACGGCCAGCGGCAGCATGCTCAGCACGTCCAGCACACCGCGCCACGGCACGCGCGAGCGCACGATGATCCAGGCCAGCGCGCAGGCCACGAGCACGCCGAGCACCGTCGCCGTGCCGGCGTAGATGATGGAGTTGCCCACCGCACCGAGCTGCAGCGGGCCCTGGCCCGTGGCCGGCATCACCAGCTCATCCTGCAGCGCCGCCAGGTAGTGCATGCCCGTCCACTGGCGCGGCACGAGCGAGCGGTACCACGCGCCGGTGGCGCTCAGGCTGGTGAGCACGACCGAGACGTGGGGCAAGAGCGAGAGCAGCGCCACCAGGGTCAGTGGCAGGGCGGCCAGCAGCGCCGGTACGCCGCGCAGCGGATGCACCGCGCTGGCGCTCGCGCTCTTGCTGCCGCTGGCGCGGATGCTCCTGCCGAACAGCACCTTGCCGACCACGTACAGGGCGCTCGTGCCCGCCAGCATCACCACCACCAGCGCGTAGGGCAGCGGATTGTCGACCTCCACGATCTGGATGAAGACCTGCACCGGGGTCACGTCATAGACGTGAAACATCAGCGGGGTGCCGAGCTCGGTGAAGCTCCAGATGAAGACCAGGGTGCAGCCGGCAAAGAGCCCGGGGCGGACCAGCGGAAAGGTGACGCGGCGGAACACCGTCCAGCGCGAAGCACCAAGATTTGCCGCCGCGCGCTCCAGCAGCGGATCGACGTTGGCCAGGGCAGCCCGCAGGTTGAGGAAGATGATGGGATAGAGCGCCAGCGCCTCCACGGCGATCACGCCGGACATGCGCAGGTTGCCGAGCCAGTCCACGCCGTCGGAGGAGCCCGGCGCAAACAGCTGCGTGAGCGGACCGAAGCGCCCCAGCAGCAGGCGCATGCCGATGGCCCCCACGAAGGGCGGCAGCACCATCGGCACCAGCAGCAGCGAGCTGAGCAGCACCCGCCCGGTGAAATCATAACGGGTGGCGATCACGGCCAGCGGCAGAGCCAGGCCCAGCGCGAGCAACGTGGTACCAGTGGCGACCAGGGTGGCCTTCAGCAAGCCGCGCTGCACGACCGGGTTGCCCAGGACGAGCCGCAGGTAATCGCTGGTGAGCTGGCCATTGGGGCGCTGAAAGCCCGCCAGCACCACCTCGAGCAGCGGCCAGATCAGGGTCACGAGCAGCAGGAACAGCAGCAGCGCCGCCACCAGCGCGTGCTTCGGGCGCGGGCCGATCAGGCGCTCGCGCCAGGTTGCTGCGGCCAGACCGTGCCTCATCGGGCCTGCTCCGCGGCGCGCTGCACTTGCTGGTAATGGGCCCGGAAGCGCGCCGACCACTCCATGCGCTCTTTGGCCAGCCGCAGCCGCGCATCGTCGGGAGCGCCGCTCGCGGGCTGCGGCGCAGGCGCCGACAGCTCCTGCATCTCGATGGGCAGATCCGCCAGGCGCTGCCGCAAGCGCTCGCGGCGCTCCGGGTCTGGCACCGCCAGCACGGCGGCGTAGGCGCGGTTCAGGTCGGGCTTGCCGTCGATCCAGGCCGCTGCCCAGATCGGCACCAGCCGCCCCACCTGCCGCATCCAGCGCTGGCGAAGGTTGAAGCCCTGCGCGGCCTCGAAGGGGTCCTCGTCGTCCGCCCAGCCGCTGCGATCTGCGTACACGTCACGCCGGATCGGCATGCGGCGCAGGCTGCGCGGCACGTAGGGGCTGTGCCCGCCGTCCACGTTCCAGAGGCGTTGCCCCTCGGGGGAGAGCAAGAACTCGACGAAGCGGTTGGCGAGCTGTTCGCGCTGCCCGCGCGTGCCGTACAGCACCCCGATCGGATCCGGGGTGATAGCCGTCGCTCCGCGTGGCGCGTGATAGGTGATGCGCTGCTTGCCGACCTGCTCCTGGAACACGCGCGCGTAGAAGTCGATGGCCACACCCGCCGCTGCCTCGGCGTCGCCCACGTCCACGCACGGGCGGCTGCCGCTGTCCCCGAAGTAGCGAGCGTTGGCCGCCATCAGCAGCAGGATGCGCATGCCCTCCTTCCAGCCGCGGGCCAGCGCCTGCTGGTAGCTGGGGAGCTGCTCGTGCTCGGGCCGAGCTTCGCCACCCAGCTCCGGATGCTCCGCGAGCCAGCCCTGCTCGGCGGTGGCCATCGAGCGCTGCAACACCATCATGTACGCCACCGCGGCCGAACCGCTGCGCGTGGGATCCGCCAGCGCCAGCAAGCCGCTCAGCTCCGGCCGCGCCAGATCCGCCCAGGACTCCGGCGGCGGCAGCTGCAGCCGCTCATAGAACTCTGGGGCATAGATCAGGCCGAAGCTGCTCAGCACCACGCCCACCCAGCGCGGCGCAGCGCCGCCCTGGGCGGCTGGATCCAGCAGCGCGACCCCGGCCAGATCCGGACGCGGAAAGGCGGCCGCGAGCAGCTCGCGCGGCAACGACAGCGGCTTGAGGAAGGGCTTGAAATCGCGCTCGAAGGTGTAGTCTCCGCCGCCCCAGATGATGTCGATGCCCACGTCGACCTGAGCTTCGGGCAGCAGCTGCCCCTGGTCATCGCGATAGCGGCCATACACGTCGCGCAGGTAGCGGACGATGTCATTGGTACCGCTGCCAGGCGACAGATACGTGAGCGCCACGGCCTGTCCGAAGCGCTGGCGATGCCAGTCGGCGAACGCGCGCTCGAAGACGTAGCGGATGTCCTGGTTGTGCGGCGTCATGATGCGCAGCTCCAGCACCTCTCCGGTGCGCACCAGCCGCTCGGGCCGAGCGGCGAACATCAGGTGCAGCACGAATGGCGCAACCAGCACGCTCAGGAACGCCGCCAGCGATGCATAGAGCCGCATGCCGCCTCCCCTAGCCCGGCGCGGCCAGCACCACGAGCTCCTCGCGTGCCAGCGACAGAGTGAGCTGCTCCGGCAGATCGAAGCGCGGCGGCACGCTGTGCATCCGCAAGGTCAACCCGCCCGCGGAGAGCCGGTGCTCGCTCGAGTCACCCAGGAAGTTCGACTCCAGCACGCGCACCAGCACATGATTTTCACCGCTGGCTGGCGCCTGCCCGGCGGGCACGATCGCCAGCTGCTCGGGACGGATGCTGAGCATCACCCGCGACAGCTCGCGCGGCAACGCCGCAGCGAAGGCGCTGAGCCGCCCGAGCGGCGTATCCACGAGCAGCTGCTCGCCGGGCTGCGCGGCTGCCGGGCTGCGCTCCAGCACGCTGCCGGGGATCAGGTTGGCCTGGCCCAGAAATTCGGCGACGAAGGTGTTGCTCGGCCGGGTGTAGAGCTCGCGCGGCGTGCCCACCTGCACGACCCTGCCCGCGTCGAGCAGCGCGATGCGATCGGCGATGCTCAGCGCCTCTTTCTGGTCATGGGTGACGTACAGCGTGGTCAGCCCCGTGGCGCGACAGATGCGGCGGATCTCACCGCGCATCTGCTGGCGCAGCCGCGTGTCGAGGTTGCTCAGCGGCTCGTCCAGCAACAGGCAGCTGGGCTTCACCGCCACGGCGCGGGCGATGGCCACGCGCTGCTGCTGCCCGCCGGAGAGCTCGGCCGGCTTGCGCTCACGATACTCGGCCATCTGCACCAGCTCCAGCGCCTCGCTCACGCGCTGCTCCTGCTGCTTGCGATCGATGCGGCGCACGTCCAGGCCGAAGCGCACGTTCTCCGCGACGCTGAGGTGCGGCCAGAGCGCGTAGCTCTGAAAGCACATCACCGCGTTGCGCTCGTGCGTCGGCAGGCGCGTCACGTCCCGACCACCAAAGCGGATGCGCCCTTCGCTCGGCTCCAGCAGCCCGGCGATCAAGTTGAGCAGCGTCGTCTTGCCGCAGCCGCTCGGGCCCAGCAGAAAGAAGAGCTCTCCCGCGTTGATTTCCAGCTCGGCACGATCCACCGCGAGGGTGGCCCCGAGCCGCTTGCTCACTCGCTCGAGATGAATTGAGACCAAGGGATCAGGTGCCGTTCACCGCGAACGTTTCACTGGCAAGGTTTCACTGGCAGGTTCCCCGGCAAGTTTCCACTGGCAGGGCTGCACTGGCAGAGCTTCACTGGCAGGGCTTCTTCGGCGGAGCTTCACCGCGGCGCCGCGGCCCAGTCGAACTGAACGGGGACCTCGATCGCGTCGAGCAGGCTGATGCGCACCGGGCAGGTGTGCGCGGTGTGTTCCAGAAAGGCGCGATCGGGCTCGGTGAGCCGTGCACCGCCAGCTGCACTGCTGGCCACGTCGATCCGCACCACCAGCCGCGCGATGCGCCGCGGCGGAGCCTGCGTCATGTGCTTTTCGACGGACAGGCGGGTGCCGTCCAGCGACCAGCCGCGCTCCTGAGCACGGATGCCCATGGTCGTCAGCATGCAGGTGCCCAGCGCCGTTGCCACCAGATCCGTGGGCGAAAACGCCTCGCCCCGCCCCTTGTTGTCGGTTGGCGCGTCCGTGGTCAGCGTCATTTCCGACGGCCCATGCGTCGCGCTGCAGCGCAGCTGCCCGAGATAGGCGACGTCGATTTTCACCATGGTTTTCTCCGTGCTGGGCCGCAGCCTGCGAGGCGGCCCGAGCACCGGCAGCCTATCACAGGCGCCTTGCCAGCAGAGAGGCTTCGTAATATGCGGGCGCAGTGAGTCGCCGAGCCGTCATCACGGGAATTGGCATGGTAACGCCCCTCGGGCTGGATCGCTCCAGCACCTGGAGCGCGCTGCTCGCCGGCACCAGCGGCATCCGCCCGTTCCAGAGCTTCGATGCCTCCCGGCTCCGCTCCCAGTTTGGCGGTGAGATCCGCGGCTTTGATCCGCTCCGTTACATGAGCAAGCCGGAGGAGCGGCGCACCGACCGCTATGCACAGCTGGCCATCGCCGCCGCGGAGGAGGCGCTGGCAGACGCGGGCTATCGGGTGCCAGAGGGCCGCGCTCACGAGGTGGGCGTGCTGCTGGGTGTGGCCTTCGGCGGCCTGAGCAGCCTGGAAGAGAACCACCGCGCTCTGCTCGATCGCGGTCCGAAGCGGCTGTCTCCGATGATGGTGCCGCTGATGCTGGCCAACACGGCTCCCGGGCTGCTCGCCATGCGCCATGGCGCCGGCGGCCCCAACCTGACCCTGACCTCGGCCTGCGCCTCCGGGGCGCACGCCATCGGCGAGAGCGCCGAGCTGATCCGGCGCGGTGATTGCTCGGCCGTGATCACCGGCGGTACGGAGGCCGTGCTGACCGAGCTGTGCGTCGGTGGCTTCTGCGCCATGCACGCGCTGTCCACGCGCAATGAAGAGCCGCAGCGGGCCAGCCGCCCCTTCTGCACGGATCGTGACGGCTTCGTGATCTCTGAGGCAGCTTGCGTGCTGGTGCTGGAGGAGTACGAGGCGGCGCGCGAGCGGGGCGCCATCATCTACGCCGAAGTGGCCGGCTACGGGCGTAGCTGCGATGCCCATCACCTCACCTCGCCGCACCCGGAGGGAGTGGGGGTCAAGCAAGCGTTGCGCAGCGCGCTGCGCTCGGCGCGGGTCTCGCCGGAGCAGATTGGCCACGTCAACGCGCATGCCACGTCGACGCCCGCTGGTGACGTGAGCGAAGCGCGTGCCATCCGCGAGGTGCTGGGCGCCAGCGTGCCGGTGACGGCACCCAAATCCATGCTGGGGCACACGCTCGGCGCAGCCGGCGCGGTGGAGGCCGCCATCACCGCGCTCTCGCTGCGCCATCAGGTCATCCCCCCGACCTTGAACTACGACAGCCCCGATCCGGAGTGCAGCGTGAACGTGGTGGCAAATGAGGCGCGGCCGCGGGCCATGACTCATGCGCTGAGCAACTCCTTTGGCTTCGGCGGCACCAACGTGTCGCTCCTGCTCGGCCTGGTCTGAGCCCGCGCCGCGGCCATGGCAAAGCGCAGCGCCGGAGCTCCATCGGCGTCTCGACGCCGGGTGGCGCTGCCGCTGGCGTCCGCTTCCGCAGCCGTGCCTGCGGGTGACTTTTCCGAGTGGCTGCGGAGCACGCGCGGCGCGCGCGAGCAGCAGCGCGACGTGGATGTGCCGTGCGGCGAGTGCACGGCGTGCTGCCGCTCGTCGCTGTTCATCCACATCGGGCCGGATGAGCACGACACCCTGGCGCACATCGATCGAGCCCTGCTCTTTCCCGCGCCGGGCGCACCCCCCGGCCACGTGTTGATGGGCTACGACCGCCAGGGGCGCTGCCCGATGCTGTCCGCCTCCGGCTGCTCCATCTACGAGCACCGCCCGCGCACCTGCCGCGACTTCGACTGCCGTGCCGTGGCCGCGACGGGCCTGGCGCTCGACGAAGCCCAGCGCGCCATCGCCGAGCAGGCGCGCCGCTGGCGCTTCGAGCACCCCACCAGCCAGGCGGAGCGCGAGCACGCCGCCGTGAGCGCGGCAGCCACGTTCCTGCTGGAGCGCGGCCCGGCGCTGCTACCGGGCGCTCTACCCAGCCACCCGCTGCAGCTGGCTCTGCTGGCGATCCGCGTGTACCACGTGTTCGCATCCGAGAGCGGAGACGACGGCGAGCGGCCCTCGGACGCGGAGCTTGCACGGGCGGTGCTCACCGCAATGAGCCAGCGCCAGGAGAGCGCGGCTGCGCCCGCAGCTCGAGCAACTTCGGTCAAGCGAGCAGCCACAGCCCTGACCTAGAGTCCAGGGCATGGAGACACTCGCCACGAGCGCGGGCCTCGAGCTCACGGATGTGCTGGATGACCGGTGTGGAGCACGCTTCCCGCTGCTCGTGTTTTACCCCAGCAGCTCGCCGGCGCGAGCGGAGCGCCTGGGGCCCTTCGAGCTGCAGGTGGCCCTGGGCGGAGCGCCCCTGCCCGGGCCGTACCCGCTGGTGCTGATCTCCCATGGCTCCGGGGGCTCGCCCGCCACCCATCGCGAGCTCGCCTGTCACCTGGCCCGGCGCGGCTTCATCGTCGGTGTTCCAGAACACCCCTTCAACAACCGCAACGACAACACACGGGCGGAGAGCCTGGAGCTCCTGGCGGATCGCCCCCACCACCTGCGGCTGGTCGCGGACTGGTTCTTTCAGAGCCGGCTGGCGCCCTACCTGGAGCCGCAGCGTTACTCCATCATCGGCCACTCGCTGGGCGGCTATACGGCGCTGGCCGCGGCCGGGGGAGTGCCGACGTCCCTGCCTCACCAGAGCCCCGATCGGCTCGCGCGGCGCATCGCGGTGACGGCGGATGCGCGAGTCAGCGCGCTGGTCCTGCTCGCGCCGGCCACGGCCTGGTTCCGCCTGCCTGGCGCCTTGAGCGCGGTGCACGTGCCGATCCTGATGGTCGCGAGCTACCACGATTTCATGGCGCCCTATTTCTTCATGTGCCAGCTGGTGGTGGACGGCGTTCCAGACCCGAGCAAGGTGGACTATCGCCTGGTGGAGCAGGCAGGGCACTACTCCTTCCTCAGCCCGTGGCCAGCGGCGCTCGCATCACCCGCGATTCCGCCCTCTCAGGATCCACCGGGCTTCGATCGGCGCGTGTTCCTGGCTCAGCTGTACGGCGACATCGAGGGCTTTCTGGAGCGCCACGCGCGCCAGCAGCGGATGGAGCTCCCGCGCGGCGCGGGCGCGGAGCGATAACGTCAGCGGAAGTAGATGTTGTCGATGCGCAGATGCCCGGTCTCGGTCTCCGCGCTCAGCTTCCCCGCAGGGTCGACGGTGGCGCTCGGAGCAAACATCAAGCCGGTGAAGCGCTGCAGCACTCGCGCGCGAGCGTCGGCGTCTGCGCTGAAGCCCTGGCCCTCCTCCCAGCCCTCCTTGGCCCAGGTCGGATAGTAGAGCTTGGATAGCTCGATCACGAACGGCTGCGGCTCTGGGCCCACCACGTGCTCCAGCCCAAACTCCTGCGCGATGCCGCCCAGCTCCTGCTCGTAGGCGGCGCTGCTCACGCGCACCCTCACCTCGCGCGCGCGATCGGCTGACATCCAGACGATGATGCGAGAGAAGCCGCCGAGATCGCTCTCGGCGCTGCCAATGCCGACGCCGGCCCACTCGTCGTAGGGCTCGGGCCCGCTCTGAAACGTGAAGTCGAAGCGCAGGTCTGCCTTGCCCGAGAGCGGCTCGAGCGTGCTCCAGCTCACAGCGACCATGGCCAACGGATCGGCGTAGCTGAACACTCCGGCGGGCGCGGCCGAGGCGGGCGGCGCGGCGAACTCGAAGTTGGTGAGGCTGCCACCGTGCAGCCCCGCGTCCACGGTCACGCCGTCGATGTCGTCTGGCGGAGCGAGCTCGACCTGCTCCGGCGGGCGCTCATCGATCAAGCCCTGCGCCAGCAGCGCCTCCAGCTCGGGCGCGAGAGTCGGAAGGATGCGGTCGAGCTCGGCCAGCGCGCGGCGCCACGCCCCCACCTCGAGGGTCGGGTCGGCCTCCACCAGGGGCGCCAGCTGCTGGCTGAGCTGCAGCGCTCGCTCGCGCAGCCGCTCGGCAGCGAGCGGGCCGGCAGCGATCTCTCGGCCGAGCTCGACCAGGCGTGACCAGTTGGACTCGATCAGCCAGTTCATCAGCCGGTCGCAGCGCGCGGGCATCACGCGCTCGCCGCCCGTTGCTTCCCAGATCACCCTTCGCTCACAGCTCACCGGGCGCTCATTCAGGTCCGGCACGGGCGGGGCCGTGACCGACTCCTGCGGCTGGGCATAGGGATGAAACGCCCAGAAGGTGCTGTCCAGATCCCAGGGGATGAGGTGAAAGCGTGGGGCCGGGCCATCGTCGTGATACCAGAAGAAGTTGTGCGACGTGCGGGTGCTGTAGAAGGCCGTCACGCCATCCCAGTTGCGTAGCCCGCGGTCCACCGCGAGATAGCGCAGCAGCGCGTCGACCTCGAGGAAGCGGCCGAGCTCCACACCGGAAGGCTGGGCGTCGCTCGCGCTGCCCACTGCCTGCGCGAAGGCGCGTAGCCCCGAGACATCGCCGCGCTCCTCGTTCGTCTCCAGCGCCTCGCGAAACTCCGCGTCGCTGAAGGCCGGGTTCGGCCAGATCTCCTTGTACAGGTTGCCGTCAGGGGCCTCGGGAAAGTGCGCTCGCGTGAAGCGCCCATCCACGTCCTCCACGGCGATGTACAGCCCGCGCGGCTGGTCGTTGATGAACACCTGCGCGGGCAGGGTGCGCGGCGCGCGGATGCCCGCGTCGCGAAAGGCGCGATACGCCAGCAGCTCGTGCAGCTTGGTAGAGTCGTTGGACGCCGCGTGCAGGTTCAGCCGCTTCAGCCCTGCAAAGCGCAGCTCCGGATCGCTCGCATTGAACTTCAGCTTGAGGCTGAGCTTGGCGCACTCGTCGGCGTAGCTGCGCACGCCACCAGACTCATCCCAGCAGTGGTGGAGCGAGTAGTCGCCCTTGTAGCGCACGCCGATCTCGGGCAGCTCCTGCGCGGCTTGCCCCCGCAGCTCGAGCCGCGCGCTGGCCCGTACGTACTTCTCCTGGTTGCCGCGCTCCTCCAGCTCGCGCAGCAGCTCGGGCGCGACGGTGAGCCGCACCTCCAGCACCCTGCCCTCGATGAACAGCTCGGCGCCGGGCAACGGAGCGTCGGCAGCCTGCGCTGCCGGTGCCTCGCGCGCAGGGCTCGCGGAGACGTCGGGCGGGCGCGACAGGCCGTCTTTGTTGGCGCCGCAGGCTGCGCTCAGCAGAGCGGCGCTCACTGCCGTGCGGCGAGCCCCCGGTAACAAACGCATGGCAGCATTGTGCCGCGGCGCGGCGCGGCGTGGCGCCCGAAAAGCGCTCGGGCGGCGTCGAGCCCGATGGCCGCGGGCAAAGTGCAGCGCTCAGCCGTTCTCCAGGCTCGAGAGCTCCAGCACCAGGCGGCCTTGCTCGCGGCTGGCAGTCAGATCCGCACGCAACGAGAGCGCCCAGTCCTGGTTCTCCTCCGGATCGCTCAGCACCTGCCGGATCAGCCAGTGGTCGCCGGGGCTCTGATCCACCTGGCAGCGCGCGGCGCTGCGCGCGCTGGCGTCCACCAGCAGCACGGCGTGCTCTGCCCAGTACGGCGCCATCAGGCTCTCCAGGGCAGCCCCCGTCCAGCGCGGCGGCGCAGGCGCCGCGGCGGCCTCGTCGGGCTCGGGGCCCAGCTCTTCCAGCGCCGACAGCGCTCGATCCAGATCGCGCGTGGCCAGCGCGCGCACGATGCGGAAACAGGCATTGCGCACCAGGATGGTGAACGCCCGGCGATCGCGCGTGATGTCGGCGGGGGCGTCCGGCTCCTGCTCGGCTCGCTCCCCGCGCGCCAGCACCTCCTCCGGGTGCTCCAGCTTCTCCCATTCCTCCAGCAAGCTGGCGTCGATCTGCAGCAACTCGGCGCCCAGCCAGGCCTCCAGATCGAGCACGGCCTCGCTCTTGTACTTCTCGGGCACGGTGCGCCGCAGCGCACGATAGCAGTCGCTCACGTAGCGCAGCAGCACGCCTTCCACCCGCCCCAGGCCGTACTCCTTCACGTAGTCGGTGAAGCCCAGCACGCGCTCGTGCATGTCGCGCACGATCGACTTGGGTGCGATGTCGTGGCCGGTCACCCACGGGTGATGTTTGGCGAAGAGATTGAACGTCTCGTAGATGAACTCCGCCTCGGGCTTGGGGTGCTCGACCTTATCCAGCTCCTCGATGCGCTGGTCGTACTCCACGCCCTGCGCCTTGAGCTGCCCCATCAGCTCCGTCTTCAGGTAGTTGACCTGCGCCTGCAGGATCACCGCGGGGCTCTCCAGGGTGGCCTCGACCACGCTCAGCAAGCTGAGCGCGTAGTGCTCCGACTCGGGGTCGAGCGCGTCGAGCGCCTCCACCGCGTACAGCGAGAGCGCCTGATTGAGCGAAAAATCCTGCTGCAGATCGGCGTTGATCCGCACCCTGCCGGCCTGCAGCGAGAGGATGTCCGAGGACACCAGCGAGCGGAACATCTCCAGCCCTTGCCGGAACAGCCGCCGCTTGCGGGCCGGCGGCTCGTGGCACTCGCGCAAGATGCGCCGGCCCACACGGCAGCCGTCGGGCCGCGACAGCACGCTCAGCACATGGCCGTGATGGATGGCAAAGCGCGAGACCAGCGGCTCCGGCTCGGCGTCGCGCAGCGCCGCCAGGGTAGACGCGGACCACGGCTTGTAGCCGCGCTCCGGCGCCTTCTTCAGGTGCAGCTTCTTCAGCTTCTTGGGATCGCCGGCGGCACGGGTCTTGAGCCGCGCATTTTCGATCTCGTGCTCGGGGGCCTGCACCACCACGCTGCCCTGGGTATCGAAGCCGCGGCGCCCGGCGCGGCCGGCGATCTGCTGAAAATCGCGCACCGACAGCAGCACCACCTTCTCGCCGTCGTATTTGCACAGCTGGGTGAAGAGCACGGTGCGGATGGGCACGTTCACGCCCACGCCCAGCGTATCCGTGCCGCAGATGATGCGCAGCAGGCCGCGCTGGGCGAGGCGCTCCACCAGCCGGCGGTACTTGGGCAACATGCCGGCGTGGTGCACGCCAATGCCGTGCGGCAGGTAGCGGGTGAGCTCGCGCCCGAACGGGCTGTCGAAGCGCACCTCGCGCAGCGCCAGCTTGATCTGCTGCTTCTCCTCGCGGGACGTGAAGTTCAGGCTCATCAGATCCTGCGCCTTCTCCACCGCCGCGCGCTGGGAGAAGTGCACGATGTACACGGGCGCCTTGCCGACGCCGACCAGGCGCTGAATGGTCTCCTCCAGCGGCGTCTCGCTATACTCGAAGTCCAGAGGTACCGGCCGATCCACAGAGCGGACCAGCCGTGACTCGGCCCCGGTGCGGCGCTCCAGCTCGGCGACGAAGAACTCCGGCTTGCCCAGGGTCGCGCTCATCAGCAAGAAGCGCGAGTCCGGCAAGGTGAGCAGCGGCAGCTGCCAGGCCACGCCGCGGTCGCGATCCGAGTAGTAGTGGAACTCATCCATCACCACCCAGTCAGCGCGCGCGTCGGAGCCCTCGCGCAGGGCCAGGTTGGCCAGGATCTCGGCGGTGCAGCACAGGATCGGCGCGTCGCGATTGACGCTGGCGTCTCCGGTCAACATGCCCACGTGGCGCGGCCCCAGCGCGGCACACAGGTCGAAGAACTTCTCGCTCACCAGCGCCTTGATGGGCGCCGTGTAGAAGGCGAACTTGCCCTCGGCCAGCGCCTTGAAGCAGGCAGCCAGCGCGACCAGCGACTTGCCGGAGCCCGTGGGCGTGTTGAGCACCACGTTGTGATCGGAGAAGACCTCCAGGATGGCCTCTTCCTGGGCGGGATAGAGCTCCACCCCCAGCTCCTCCACGTAGCCGAGAAACAGCTCCAGCAGCTGCTCGCCGGTGGGGTTGGAACCGAGCGGCGGCAAGCGCCTCTCCAGCGGCGCGTACGCGCTCTCGTCGCTTGCAGTGCTCACGGTGCTGCCGGCTCAGGACCAGACCGAGCTCGCCCGCTGCACGTACAGGGTGCAGCCGCGCTCGGTGTAAAAGCCATGCCCGCCCCCGCGCGGAAAGCGCACCCAGGAGTGCCGCCGATATTGAGCGTATTCGTCACTGAACTCGCCCTCTAGCACCAGGATGTCTTCGCCGTCCGGAAAGTGCAGCGGGCCCACGCGCACTCCGGGCGCCACCCGGGTCAAGTGGATGCGCTCCGGGAACCCGGCCTCGGCATACAGCTCCAGCCGCTCCACGCCGGGGATGCCGGTGGGCTCGAACTGTCGCTGGCTGGTGTCCACCCGCACCGTGCTCCGGATGCCGGGAGCCTGCCGCAGCTTCACGAACAGCAGGCAGCCCTGCCGGGAGAACGGCGCGTGGCTAAAGCCCTCCGCGTGCAGCAGGAACGTACCCGCCGGGTAGTCCCCGTGCTCGTCCGAGAAGACGCCGTCGAGCACCAGGATCTCTTCGCCCTCGGGGTGGGCATGGGAGGGGAAGACACTGCCCGCGTCGTAGCGCACGAGCGAGGTGACCCTGCCGGATTCACTCGGGCCCTGGTGCTCCAGGCGCTTGCGCCAGACGCTGGGGGTGGGGCTCTGGACCCAGCTCAGCTCATCGGCGTGCACGATTCGCGGCGGTGCCGGGATGCTCATCCCGGCTACTGTACAGGACTCACTCCGCGGCGACGCCGCGCTCTTTTGCCGAGCGCTGTCCGGCGGGCGCGGGGCTGCTCGCGCGCGGCTCCGACAGCGCCGCCAGGAGCGCGGCCAGCCGGGCCGAGGCCCGGCGATCGCTGGCGCCCAGAGCAGTCAGATGCCGCGCCACGTCGGCCAGCGCCAGCATCCCCACCAGGCGCTGGCTGCCAGGCTCGACGACCACCAGGCGGCGTACGCCGTGGGCTGCCATGCGGTCCATCGCCTCATCCAGCGAGGTGCTGGCAAAACAGGTGTGCAGCCGCCCCGCCAGCATGCTCGACACGCTGACGGCAGAGAGCGGGCGGCCGCGGGTATACGCCGCCATGCACAGATCGCGATCGGTCACCAGCCCCACGGCACGCCCCTCGGCGTCCACCACGGGCACCGCTCCGCAGTCCCGCTCCCACATGATCTGCGCCGCGCGGTTGAGGGTATCCGCGCCAGAGCACGACGCCACGCTGCGGGTCATGATGCTGCCCACCTCGCCGCCCAGCGGCTCATCCTCGGAGGACCACCGCTCCAGCAAGCCCAGCACCTTGCGGCCCAGCCCGCGCGCGCGCGCCGCTGCCGCTTCCTCCAGCGATCTCTTGACGATCCCGTTGCTATCGCCCGCCATTGCCAATCTCCAGGCTGATCCTAACGAGCACGGGGCGAGCCGTCTGTAGGGGCCTGCACGGATCTTACCGGCCCTCGGGGCGTTCGGTCGACCAGGGGTGCGCCGAGGGCGCGGCCTGCGGCCGCCGCAGGACAGCGGCGTGTGGGCGAGGACTATTGCCGCCGCGGCTGGCACGAGACGGTGAGCGGGTTTTCCGGGTCGGAGAGGAAGCCAGAGAGGATGCAGGTGCTGCTCGTCGTGCGCGGGCAGGCGCAGGCGCACACCTCCCTCTCCCCGTCGTAGCAGCGACCGTTGAAGCGGAAGTTGCACGGCCGATCGCCGGCATCAGACCAGAGATAGCCGAGCCGACACTCCTGCAGCCGTGTCTCCTCGAAGTGAAACGGCTGCTCCGAAGTGGAGAAGCCACCGCCACCCCCGCCCATACCGTTGCTGCGCCCGGTGCCGCCACTTCCGGCGAGGCCGTCCAGCAGCTCTTCCTCGACCACCAGCCCGCGGGCCCCGCAGCTGAAGAGCACGCCACCGGCGAGCATCAGGACGCCGAGTTGCTCCAAAAGAATCCCCCGGCTCGAACACCCGGGGGGCAGTCCTGACGACACCCCGGGAGGCTAGCGCTGGCCGTTGACCCGGGCAAGCGCCGCGCTGGAGTTCGCGAAGTGGAGCGGTGTTGCTCCGAAACGACCGCAGCTGCGGGGGCGCCGTCACGAGCCGTCACGAGCCGGAGCAGCCGTGCAAGCGGGCGAGCGCGGCCACTGAAAAAATCGGCGCGGGGGCGCCCTGAGCGCGGAATAGCCCGCGCTTGGCCCGGGTTGCCCAGTCGTAGCCACTCGGATGGGCAGATTTCAGGCGAAAGGCTCCGCGATCCGGGGCTGCGTCGATGCCCTGAGATACGGGAGAAACATCAGCGTTTCCCCCGAGCGCGTAGCCTCGTTCGAGTGGCTCCCCAACAGCCAGGAGTGGAGGGATTGGTAATGAAGAAGGCACCTGAACAGCTGCAACACCTCGAGCGCAAGCACCAGCTGCTGGAGCAGAAGCTCACCGCTCTCTCCAACCAGCCCTATCTCACGCAGGAAGAGCACCAGCACGTGTTGGAGCTGAAGAAGCGCAAGCTGCTGGCCAAGGACAGCATCATGGCGCTGCGCCAGGCGCTCGCCAGCCCCTGACCAGGCGCACGGGCGCTCCGCTGAAAAGGGCGCCTACTTTTCCGGCAAGCGTGGGCCGAGCGCCGCGGCGCCGTGTCCCAGCGCTGCCCACGCATGCTGGGCAAAGTCGATGCGCGTCAGCAGCGAGTGCGTGTGCTCGGACATCCCGCCCAGGACCGCGGGCGTCGCGCAGGCCCCACAGTTCTCCTCGCTCCACTGCTGGCGCAGCAGGAAGCCGAGCACATCGAGCAGCAGCCGTTCGTCTGCGCCCGCGCCAGGCTGCCCCAGGCTCGAGGCCGCCGCCAGTGCCTCGCCGAAGCCGGCGGCGCCGGTATTGTGCGGGGGCACCAGGTTGCCAAAGCCGAAGCCGCCGTCGAAATCGGCGTCCGCGCCCTGCTCGCGCTCCAGGATGAGCCGCGCCTTGAAGCGCACGTAGCGCCGGCAGAAGTCCTCGTAGCCGGCGTGCCGGTGCACGGTCAGCGCGGCGCGTGCCGCCAGGCAGTGCCAGTTCTCCTCCAGGTAGAAGAAGTCTCGCAGCGGGTGCGACCAGTAGTCCTCGGCGACATAGCGCATGGCGCGCTCGACGGCGGCCTGCAGCTCAGCGAGCGGTGGCAACGCGGGATCGAAGTGGCTGCGCTGGCGCTCCTCCAGCAGCACCAGCGCCAGCACCGCCTGCCCCCCCGCATACAGCGGCTCCGGTCCCGGCAGCACCTGGGCATCGGACAGCTCGAGCCCTGGATGAAAGCCTCCATCCGGGCGCTGCAGAGCCAGCAGCAAGCGCGCCAGACCCGGCACGGCCTCGGGCAGCGCGCCCAGCCGGCGTGCGCAGTAGACCAGGCTCGCCAGCGGCAGCGTGGACTCACCCAGCCGCGCAGCGCTCGCCGCTGGATCACTGGTGAGCGCCACGAGCTCAGCGGAACGGCGCTCGAACGGGGCAAACGCCGAGCTGGCGAGCTGGATCGCCTGGGCCACGGCGGGGCTGTCTTCACCCAGCTCGCACAGCACCAGCAGCGCGCCGGCTTGCCGCGCCAGGTTGAAGCCCTCGGTGTCCGCGTCGCCGCTGAACGGCTCGAGCGTGTAACGAAACCTCCCGTTGGGCTGCAGCGCTGCCAGCAAGTGCCCCTGCGCGGCGCGAGCGGCGCGCTCGACCTCGGCCCGCGTCACCGGCACCTCTTGCCGCCGCAGCCGCCGCAGCGGAGTGACGGCGACGCCCGTGTCGCCGAGCCGCAGCTCGTAGCTGCGCGTCTCGATGCGCAGCAGCTGCCCCAGGCTGGCTCCAGCGGGCGCACCGAGCGCCGAGCGCAGCTCGGCAGGGTCCACGCCAAACTGAAAATCGGGGATGAAGCCGAGCGGTCGATAGGTGGAGAAGAAGCCCCCAACCAGCAGCTGCCCCGGGGCCAGGCAGCGCCCGCCAGCGCACACGCCGTCCAGCCCCGGCCGCAGGCGGAGAGCGTCGATCCAGGCGTGACGCCCGGACAGCGGCTGCACTCCGCTCACCCAGTCCAGCCACAGCGGCCCCTGCCGGGCGCGCTTGACGAGCAGCTGGCGCAGCCCCTCCAGCACGGTCTCGAGGCGCTCGCCCTGGACGCAAGCGCCCTGCAGCTCGGGGCGCCCGGCGCCACTGGCCACAGGCACGAAGCTGACGAGCAAGGTCACCGGCACGGCGTCGGGTGGCGAAGTACAGCTCAGCGCGCGCGTGCTCGGCAGCGGGCTGGCGCCGCCGGGCGGCAGCTGCGCGGCCACATCCCGCAAGGAATGCAGCGCCTCCGCCAGCTGCGCTCCGGGCAGCGCGGCCAGCGCGGTGGGCGTGGCGCGCGCGGCGCCGTGGCTCGACAGCGCGGTCATGCAGCACAACAAGGTAGCCAGCGCAGCCAGCGCCCAGGTGGAGGGCAAGCGCAGCAGGCCCTGGCCCAGCGCGGGTCGCAGCGCCCAGAGCGACAGGGACAGCGGCAGCGCCGAGAACAGCACCCACACGGCGAGCGCAGCGGCCAGCATGCCGCGGCCGAGATCACCGTGCAGCGCGGAGAGATATGCGAGGGCGCTCCAGCCCTCCACGCTGGCCAGGGACCACACCGCCAGACCGGCGGCGCCCGCGCTGACGCGCAGCCGGCTCAAGGCGACCTCGAGAGCCCCGGCGCCTCAAGCCCCCGGCGCCGGAGCGCCGGTCAAGCCACGAATGAAATCAGCGGTGGCCCGCACCCCGGACTCCTTCAGCACGCGCAGGCTCTCCGAGCCCACGACGGCGATGTCCGCCTTGCCGCGCATGAAGTCCACGTCCGCGCGCTCCTTGATGCCGAAGCCAACCGCCAGGGGCAGCTGGCACGCGCGCCGCGCCCGCGCCAGGTACGCGGTCAGGTCCTCCGAGAACTCCGTCTTCTGCCCGGTCACGCCCTTGCGTGCCACGCAATACACCAGGCCGGAGCCCTGCGCGGCAATGCGCTGCATGCGCTCGTCCGAGGTGTTGGGAGCGAAGAGCATGATCGGATCGAGCTGCTGCGCGCGCATGGCCTGCAGGTACTCCGCGCCCTCCTCGAACGGCAGATCCGGCACGATGGCGCCACACACCCCCGCCTGCTTCGCCGCCGCCGCGAAGCGGTCGAGCCCGTAGCGGAAGGGGATGTTGTAGTAGCTCATGAACAGCAGCGGGATGCTCACCTGCCCCGCCAGCTCTCGCGCGAACTCGAAGCACTTGGCCACGGTGGCCCCGGCCTCCAGCGCCTGCTGATTTGCCGCCAGGATCACCGGGCCATCTGCCATCGGCTCCGAGAACGGGATCTGCAGCTCCATCAGATCGACGCCGGCATCCACCATGCTGCGCGCCAGCGCCCAGCTCTCGCGGAAGCTCGGGTAGCCGATCACGATGTGCGACATGACCAGCAGCGGCTTGTGGCGCAGGCCGCGCCGGATCTGCTCTTCAAGCATCGTAGCCTCGCGCCTTGCTGCGGATGAATTCCTTCCACTCGGCATCGGCGAAGGCGTCTGCGACGGTGAAGATGTCTTTGTCGCCCCGCCCCGACTGATTGATGATGATGGTGTCGCTCTGCGGCAAGCTGCCCACCTCCTTGAACGCCTGCGCGAAGGCGTGTGAAGACTCGAGCGCGGGGATCAACCCCTCCTTGCGCGCGGTCAGCGCCAGGGCGTCCACCACCTCGCGATCGGTGGCCGCCTCGAAGCGCACCCTGCCCGTCTCCTTCAGGTGCGCCAGGATCGGAGAGACGCCGACGTAGTCGAGCCCGGCGGCCACGCTGTGCGTCTCGCGCATCTGGCCGTCCTCGTTCTGCAGGAAGAAGGTCTTGTAACCCTGGGCCACCCCGACCGAGCCATCCGCGCTGGCCAGGCGCGCAGCGTGGTGACCGGTGGCGATGCCCTTGCCGCCCGCCTCCACCCCGATGAGCTCACTCGGATCATCCAGGAAGGCGTTGAACACGCCGAGCGCGTTCGAGCCGCCGCCCACGCAGGCATAGATGCGCCGCGGGAGCTGCCCCGTCTGCTCCAGGATCTGCTGCCGCGCCTCCTGACCGACGATCGACTGGAAGTAGCGCACCATCTCCGGGAACGGGTGCGGACCGCACGCCGTGCCCAGCACGTAGTGCGTGGTATCCATGTTGGTGACCCAGTCGCGGAAGGCCTCGTTGATCGAATCCTTCAGCGTGCGCGCGCCATCGCGCACCGGCACGACCTTGGCGCCCATGCGCTGCATCCAGAACACGTTCGGCCGCTGCCGCTGCACGTCGACCTCACCCATGTAGATGGTGCACTCGAAGCCGAACTTGGCGGCCATGGTGGCAGTGGCCACGCCGTGCTGGCCGGCACCCGTTTCAGCGATGACACGCCGCTTGCCCATGCGCTGCACCAGCAAGCCCTGCCCCATCACGTTGTTGGCCTTGTGCGCGCCGGTGTGGTTCAGATCTTCACGCTTGATGTAGATCTTGCCGCCGCCGAAGTGCGCGCTGAGGTTGCCGGCGAACGTGAGCGGCGTCGGCCGCCCCGAATACGAAGCCATCAGCCGGACGTATTCGGCCCAGAACGTGGGATCGCGCTTGGCGTCCTCAAAGGCTGAAGTCAGCTGCTCGAACGTCCGAACCAGGACCTCGGGGATGAAGCAGCCTCCGAAGCGCGAGTAGTAGCCTCGATCTTGCACGACCGGACGTACTTAGTCTCGCCACGCAAGGTCCACAAGCCCGCGTCGCGCTTGCGCGCTACGGGAACCTGAGCAAGACTCGCGCCGCCATGTACGAATGCTGTCGAGGATACTTCCGGGATCATGCCGGCCGTTGTGCCGGTGCTGCTGCTGCCGCTGCTGGTGCTGCCGCCGGCGCTGCGGGCCGGGGGCTGCTCTTGGCTGTAAGCCTAGCATTTTCGGCCGCCTGTGGCTCGGATGACGACACGCCTACCACCAGCGCTGGCGGAGCCACTGGTCCGGCGACGGCGGTGGCGGACGCGGGCCCGCCGCTGCGCGGTGAGGGCTTCGAGCCCACGCCCAGCTTCGACATCAGCAATCCCGATCGCGAGCCGCCCAGCCGTGCCGACGTGATCGAAGGTGTATTGAATTTGAACGGCGGCGCAGGCAGCGGCGGGCGCACGCCACCCCAGGGCGACGCGGGCAATGGCGACGCCGGCGATGCGAGCTGAGCCTTGACCCTCGAGACACTTCGCGCCAGCGATCACCTGCGCGACGTTCGCTACGAGATCCGCGGCAAGCTCGCGCGCCGCGCGGACGAACTGGAGCGCGCGGGCTACGAGATCACCAAGCTCAACATCGGCAACCCCGGTGCGTTCGGCTTCCGCATGCCGGAGACCATGCGGCGCGCCATCATCGAGAACCTCGCGCTGGCAGAGGCCTACGGCCATCAGAAGGGCATCTTCCCCGCGCGCGAGGCCGTGGTCATGCAGCAGCAGGATCGCGGCGTGATGGACGTCAGCGCCGATGACGTGTTCATGGGCAACGGCGTGAGCGAGCTGATCATGATGTGCATGCGGGCTCTGCTCAACCCGGGGGACGAGGTGCTGATCCCCAGCCCCGACTATCCGCTCTGGACCGCCTCGGTGGTGATCCACGGTGGCCGCGCCGTGGCTTACAGCTGCCGGCCCGAGCGGGGCTTTCAGCTGGACCCGGACGAGATCGAGAGCCGCATCACGGAGCGCACGCGGGCGATCGTGGTGATCAACCCGAACAACCCCACGGGCGCAGTGTACGATCGAGCCGCGCTGAAGCGAGTGGCAGAGCTGGCGGAGCGCCGTCAGCTGGTGGTCTTCTCCGACGAGATCTACGACCACATGCTGTACGACGACAACCAGCACGTGCCCATGGCCACCTTGGCGCGCCACACGCTGTGCGCCACGTTCTCGGGCCTGAGCAAGATCTATCGCGCCTGCGGGCTGCGCGTCGGCTGGGTGAGCTTCAGCGGTGAGAAGATGCACGCCCGGCCGTACCTCGACGCGCTGGAGCTGCTCGCCAGCTTGCGCCTGTGCAGCAACATGACCGGACAGTGGGCGGTGCAGACGGCACTCGGCGGCTACCAGAGCATCAATGAGCTGGTGAGCCCCGGCGGGCGCCTGTACGAGTCGCGCGCGGCCATGCTGGATGCCGTGGCGCAGAGCCGGCACCTGAGCGTCGTGCCGCCGGGCGGCTCCATGTACGCCTTCCTCAGGGTCAAGCCGGACCGGCACCCCGAGTTCGACGACGAGCGCTTCGCGCTGGAGCTGCTGGAGCAGCGCGGCATCCTGGTCGCGCCGGGCAGCAGCTTCAACGTGCCCTATCGAGATCACTTCCGCATCACGCTGCTACCGGACGCCAAGGTGCTGCGGCGGGTGATCGGCGCGATCGACGAGCTGCTGGAAGAGCTCGCCAGCTAGCCACCGGCTCGCTCACGCGCGCCGGCGCGCTCAAACGCTGGCGAGCGCCGGGCTCGCCAGCAGCTAGTCGCGCCGGAACGCGCGCAGATATTCGATCGGGCGGTCGTGCAACGGCGCCAACTCTCGCAGGTACTCGAACGAGTAGATGCCGCCGCTGTGCCCGTCGCCCCAGGTGAGGCCCACGGCGTAGTTCCCCACCTGCTCGATCTCGCTCAGCTCCAGCGCGAGCTTGGACGCGCTCTCCGCCGACTCCAGCCAGCGGATGCCGCGATCATGCCCCTGGCACTGCGCGCATGGGCATAGCCCGCGCAAGGTGCGATGCTCGTAGCGCGTCGTCTTGCCATCGCTCCATTCGATCTCGGTGAGCTGGGCGCCGCGCGGAGAGCGCAGCTTCGTCGGGTGTGGGGTTCGGTTTGCCGGCATGTGCCCACATATAGCGTCTTTCGCGGCAGCGGGGTCAATACGCGCTGGAGCACGCCATCCGTTGCAGCACGCGTAGAACCGGCCGGTGGCCGCTGGCAGCGGCAGGGTACCTTCGACACGGCACCACCTCGGCGTTGGTGCAGAGCGCGACGCACGAGGCCGCGCGCCACGCCGGCAGCAACGTATCACCCACGGCCTGCGCCGATGTATGCGCCCGCTCGCTGCCCCAAACTCACATGGGCGAAGGTCGCTCGCGTGCTATCTTTCCTAGTGAATTTACGTCTGGGGCAGCGCTGCTCGAGGGGCTCGTCGAGTGCGATCCCCGTCTGGCGACACTGTCGCTCACACCGTTCGATGCACCGTTCGCTGGCCGCCAGCCGGCGCTCTCCCGAGCACGCAGACAGGCATTCGAGTTGAGCTCTCAGCACTCCAGTATCCCGCCCGCCATGGGCACTCGCCGGCTGCCCCGCCGCTCGCTCTCCGTGCGCTCGAAGCCGCCGCGCGTGGCCAGCAGCACGTGGCGTCCGCTGACGGATCACTGCGGGCGCTACCAGCTGAAGGAGCTGCTGGGACGAGGCGGCATGGCCGACGTGTACCTGGCCTACCGGCACGACCTGGAGGGGCCGCGGCCCCGCTACGCCCTCAAGCGGCTGCAGCGCAAGTGGTCCCTGGATCCGCAGCTACGCGCCATGTTCGCCTCGGAGGCGCGGCTCTCGCTCAGCTTGCAGCACCCGAACCTGGTCCGGGTGTTCGAGACGGGGGAGCACCTGGGCCTGCCCTTCATGGTGATGGAGTACGTGGACGGCGTGTCCTGCGCCAAGCTGCTGCGTACGGTGGCCGCCCGGGGCGGGCGCTTTCCCGAGGGCGTGGCGCTGGTCATCTGCGCGGAGGTGCTGAAGGGTCTGATCCACGCCCACGACGCGACGGATGAGCGCGGGCAGCCCCTGGGCATCGTGCACCGCGACGTGTCTCCCGGTCACATCCTCATCAGCCGCGTGGGCCGGGTGAAGCTGGCTGACTTCGGCATCGCCCGCAGCACGCAGATCGAGCACCACACCGACCCCGGTCAGGTGAAGGGCAAGTTCGGGTACATGTCCCCCGAGCAGGTCATGGGCGACGGGGAGCTGGACGGGCGCAGCGACATCTTCTCGCTGGGGGTGGTGCTCGCCGAGATGCTGCTGGGCCGCCGCCTCTTCTCGGGCAAGGGTGAGTTTGAGGTGCTGACCCGAATGTACGAGGCGGACATCGCGGTGCTCGATCAGGAGGCCTCGCACCTGAGCCCGGAGCTACTGCCCATCCTCAAGAAGGCGCTGCAGCGTGACCGCAAGCTGCGCTTCGCCAATGCCACGGAGTTCCTGCTCGCGCTGCAGCGCGCAGCGTACAACCTGAACGTGGCCCTGGACGAGACCACGCTCGTGCCCTGGCTGTTCCAGCTGGGCGTGCTGCCCTCGCAGAGCGGTGCCCACGCCATCCAGCTCGACGTGCTGGAGGAGACGCGCGACAAGCCGGGCCAGAGTTGATTGCTCGCTCGCGCGAGGCAGAGCTGATCCTCGCTCGCGCGGCACAGCAAGGCAGAGCTGCCCTCACGGTGGCGGCAGGCCGTGCAGCACCCGGCCGTGAAACAGCAGCATCTCCAGGGCGCCGGGGCCCCGGGTGAAGGCGGGCCCGTGCGCGCCCCGGGCGAGCAGCAGCGCGTGCGGAGCTCCGCGCGCCAGCAGCGCCGCGGACAGGGCCTGATGGGGTGCGACGAAGGCGTCCTCGCGGCTGGTCACCAGGCGTAGCTGCAGCGCCGGGTTCTGCCGCAGCGCGGCGGCACCCAGCTCGGCAAAGCGCTCCACCTCGGCGGCGCCCAGCGCCGCCTGGAGCGAGCCCACGCTGCCGAAGGCCTGCGGCCGGGAGAGCCCCACGAGCAGGGCCGCCCTTCCGCCCAGGCTGACACCATCCACCCCCGTCGCTGCGGGCTCCGCGAGCGCCGGGGTGCGCGCGCGAACGCGGGGCAGCAGCCGGTCCACCACGAAATCCGCAAGCGCCCGCCCCTCGCGAAAGGCGTCTGGCCCCGCCAGCACATCGGGCAAATACGGGCACACGACGATCAGGCCGGCGTACGGCTGCGCCTGCAGAGCGCGGTTCAGCTGGGCCAGGCGCTCCTCCGCCACCAGCGACTCGAAATCGGCTGGCTCGAGCGGCGGCCGTGCCAGGCGCTCCATGGCCCGCCCCAGCCGGTAGTCATCGAGCCAGGCGCGCGCCCCCCAGTGGCTGGCGCGAATCGTCTGCTCGCGCCCGTGAAACGCCACCAGGACCGGAAAGCGGCTGTCCGCCGTGGGGGCTGCCGGCACGGAGATGACCACTTCCGTCGGCCCAAAGGGGCCCTCGGCGAAGCGCCAGCTGAGCTCGCGCGCCGGCACTGCGTCACTGGCAGAGCTGCCCGCAGCTGGCGCTTCTGCCCGGACATTGCTCGCGCTGGCGGCATCGCCGGAGCGGAGCGCGCTCGGGGCTGGCATGGCTCCCGGCTCGGGCCGCGCCTGCTGGCACGCACACAGCGCTGCCAGGCTACAGCCGAGAAGCAGCCAAAAACTGCGCTGGCGCTGGCCTGCAAGGCTGCGCCGCACGCGGAACCGGCCGATGGGCAACTGTATCATTGCGGTCCGTGGACAACCGCTGTAGCGGGTCGATAGTATTCACGGGCCGGATTCCACTTACAATCCGCCACAGCTCCTGACCCTGGCGCGGGTCCAGGCGCACAGCGCCCAGCTGCGCCAACACGGCAACCTATGAAATCTCTCCCGGCCGTCAGCGCCGCCCTCTTCACCCTCCTGCTTACGTTGATCACTGCTCTGGCTGGAGAGGCTCGCGCCGCCGCCGGCGATGCCAAGGCCAACCAGCAGATCGACAACGCGATCAACACCCACTACGCCAGCGCAGACATCGACACGGCCGAGAAGAGGCTGCTCGACGTGATCAAGGCCTGCGCAAAGAAGTGCGCCCCCGAGGTCGTGGCGCGGGCCTGGATGTACGTGGGCATCGTCCGGGGCAGCGGGCGCGACGACGCGGCAGCGGCGGCAGAGGCCTTCAAGGCAGCCAAGGCAGCCGATCCCAACGTCAAGCTGGACGAGCTCTTCGCCACGGACCTGGTCAAGCGCGTGTTCGAGCAGACTCCGGGGCCCGCGGGCTCGAGCGCCCCGATGCCGCTGATGGAGGACATCAAGAGCCGCGGCGCGCTGCCCGAGGTGGTGACGTCGATCGCCTGCTCGCTGCAAGTGAGCGAGGTCGAGACCCAGCGCCCCATCCCCATCGCCTGCCGCACCGCGCCGGGCGCCTCGAGCGTGGTGCTCTCGTACCGGCACGAGAGCACCACCCGCTGGCGGCAGCTCCAGCTCAGCCGGGTGGGCACGGCCTGGACGGGGGAAATCCCGTGCACGGACACCGCGCAGATCGGCGTGCTGCAGTACCGCCTGCAGGCGCTGGACGCGCAGGGCAAGCAGGTAGACGGCCTGGGCACCGAGCAAGAGCCGCTGGAGGTCAACCTGGTGGAGTCCACCAGCGCCGAGCCGCCCGCGCTGCCCAACCAGGCCGCGCCCGCCACCTGTCGGCCAGCGAAGGAGCCTGAGCCCCCCGCCGGTCCCAAGCTGGGCAGCTACGGTGACGCTTGCCAGGACGCCTCGCAGTGCCAGGGCGGCCTGGCCTGCATCGCCAACAAGTGCGCCGCAGACGTGCGCTGCGAGAGCGACTCGGAGTGCGCCTCCGGCGAGTGCATCGACAACATGTGCGTGGCTCCGGATGACGACTGCGAGGGCGTCGACTGCAGGCGCAAGAGCCGGGTCACCAGCAACTGGTTCGGGCTACAGGGCGGCCTCGATTTCGCGATGATCAGCGGCGACCAGGTGTGCAGCAGGGGCGCCGATCCCTCGTACAGCTGCTTCGAGAACGGCGATCCGTACCGCGGCGTGCCCAACCGCAACTTCGCCGGCAACATCGAGAGCGGCTTCCGCCCCGCCACGGGCCGCCTGATGCTGAGCTACGAGCGGGCAGTGAGCAGCCTGATCAGCCTGGAGGGGCGCTTCGGGTTTGCCTTCAACGGCGGCCCCGAGTCAGCGCGCTCGGAGGGCGGCGACAACTCCAGGTTCCTGCCGTTCCACGCGGAAGGCCGAGCCAAGCTGTACTTCACGCGGGTGTACAGCGAAAATGGCATGGGGCTGCGGGGTCCGAGCGGCTTCGTGATGCTGGGTGGTGGCCTGGCGCAGGTGGATCCCCACGTCTCCGTGCCGGTGGCGGAGTGCCGCCAGACCGGGCTGGACCAGCCCTATGTCCCGGGCAGCGGTAACGAGATCACGCCCGCCGAGGACGAGTGCGCGCGCAGCGCGAACCGGGCACTGCAGGTCAAGGACGTGGACGTCTACAAGCGGCTGGGCCAGGGCTTCGTCACGGCGGGGGTCGGGTTCCGCTATGGCATCGGCAAGCACCTCGCCGCCATCGTGGCAGTGAACACGCAGTTCCTGTTGCCCTCGTTCGGCATCACCCTGAGCCCCTCGCTGGGCGTCGCCGCTGGCTTCTGAGCCCTGAGCAGCCGCGCGGTGGCTCACCGCGCTGGCCATGGACGCCGCACGCGCACCGCGTGCGGCGTCGCTCATTTGGGGGTGTGCGCAGCGCCGCTGCGGGGGCTGTTCGATATGACGCCGCGCAGCGTTTCATCGCTTTGCACTGTCAACGTTGACTCACGGTCCCGCTGAAGCGAAAGAAATTCGCGCCCGCGCGGACAAGGCAACCCTGCGACTCGATACCGCTATCGACGCGAGCTGCGCGGCGCCGCGAAACACAACGAGCCATGTGAAATGTGGAGGAAACAAATGCAAGTGCATCGTCCGAGGCGTCTCGCAACATGCGCCACCGTGCAGCACGGTCCAGCGCTCACCCATCGTGAGACTTCTGCGGGAAAATCCATGGAATCCAGCCTTCGAAACGCGCGAAAAGTAACTGCAGCGGCAGCCCTGACAGCCGTCCTGAGCGCTGCCTCCCTGGCTCAGGCGCAAGATCCCGCGTCTCAGCCCGCCGTCAGCGCAGAGGCGAGCGCCTCCGCCACCGTGCAGGCGCCGGAGGTCACGACCTCCACAGATACCACCCGGCCCGCTGCGCCCGCGCAGACACCGCTCGAGCTCAAGCTGGACATCGGCCTCGGGCTGCGCACGGATCTCACCTTCGATCCCGACCGAGAGGGCGACGAAGACGCCCCCGTCTACGCCCTTGGCTACAACCTGCGCCCGTACATCTCGGGTCAGGTCCACCGCAACATCAAGTTCGAGGGCAACCTCGACTCCGCGGGCAACAACATTCGGGTGCTGGACGCGATCCTGAAGCTCGAGTTCAACGACTACGCCAACTTCTGGTTCGGGCACTTCCTGCCGCCGAGCGATCGCTCCAACTTGAGTGGCCCGTACTTCCTGAACGCCTGGGTGTACCCGGGCGTACACACCTTTCCGAACGAATACGCGGGCCGTGACGATGGCTTTGCGTATTGGGGCCAGTACGCGGGCGGCGTCGTGAAATGGCAACTCGGCTTCTTCGGCATGCCCGCCGGGGGCACGCCGGATCCGCGCTTCGCGGGCCGCGTCACCGTCAACCTCTTCGATCCCGAGCCCGGCTACTACAACAGCAGCACGTACTACGGCGGCAAGGACATCCTGGCGTTCGGCGCCACCCTGCAGCACCAGCCGGCGCCCGATGAGGCGCCCGATGAGGCCGCGAACACGCTCTGGAGCCTCGACGCCCTGTTCGAAAAGAACTTCGGCGTCGGCGTCCTGGACGTGGAGGGCGCCTTCTACGGCTTCGGCGGCGCGGATCAGGGCACCAGCTTCTTCGTGCTGGGCAGCTTCATGTTCCCGGAGCAGGTCGGCATCGGCAACCTCCAGCCGATGTTGCGCATCGAGCGCCTCGCGGTGTCCGAGGGTGATGTCTTCAACAGCATGCCGGTCGCGGACGACGCCTCACGGCTCGGGATCGATGCGGGCCTCAACTACATCATCAACGGTCACAACGCGCGTCTGGCCGCCACCCTGCGCTACACGTCGATCAAGGTCGGCGATGCAGACGCCGTGACCGACACGGTGATCATCCTCGGCGGTCAGATTCAGGCGTTCTGAAGCCTTGGCGAAACCGCCACGAGCGAGAATGAACCGCCCCGTATAGCTCAATCATTGCTAGCTCGGCAGCCGCCGGCCAGCGCTCACCCGGGCGCGGCCGGCGGCACGCAGGCTCGGATTGAAAACCAGCACAGGGGCGAGATGGGACAGGAGAAAAGCACAATGAAACACATGTTATCAGTGGCCTTGGCGGCGCTCTCCGCCCTGGGCGTGTTCGGCTGCAAAGGCCCCGATACCAAGGCGGAAGCCAGCAAGGAGCCCGCAGCCACCACGGCCAAGGAGACGTCGGCTCCGCTGACACCGGCGGCCAAAGCGAGCGGACCGATCAAGGTCGGCATCCTGCACTCCCTGTCCGGAACGATGGCCATCAGCGAGACGTCTCTGAAGGACGTGGCGCTGATGACGATCGAAGAGATCAACGACGCCGGCGGCGTGCTCGGGCGCAAGCTGGAGCCGGTCGTGGTGGATCCGGCGTCGAACTGGCCGCTCTTCGCCGAGAAGGCGAAGGAGCTGATCCAGGGTCAAGGCGTGGCGGTGACCTTCGGCTGCTGGACGTCGGTGTCGCGCAAGAGCGTGCTGCCGGTGTTCGAGGAGCTGAACGGCCTGCTCTTCTACCCGGTGCAATACGAGGGCGAAGAGTCGTCGTACAACGTCTTCTACACCGGCGCCGCGCCGAACCAGCAGGCCATCCCCGCGGTGGAGTACCTGATGAGCAAGGAGGGCGGCGGCGCCAAGCGCTGGGTGCTGCTGGGCACGGACTACGTGTATCCGCGCACCACCAACAAGATCCTGCGCTACTTCCTGACCAGCAAGGGCGTGGCCGAGGCTGACATCCTGGAGAAGTACACGCCGTTCGGGCACAGCGACTACCAGACCATCGTGGCAGAGGTGAAGAAGTTCGCCCAGGGCAAGCCCACGGCCGTGGTCTCCACCATCAACGGCGACTCGAACGTCCCCTTCTACAAGGAGCTGGGCAACCAGGGTCTGAAGGCCTCCGACATCCCGGTGGTCGCCTTCAGCGTGGGTGAGGAAGAGCTGCGCGGCATCGACACCAAGCCGCTCGTCGGCCACCTCGCAGCCTGGAACTACTTCATGTCGGTCAAGAACCCGACGAACGACGCCTTCATCGCCAAGTGGAAGGCATACGTCGCCAAGAACAAGCTGCCGGACGCCGAGAAGCGCGTGACCAACGACCCGATGGAGGCCACGTACATTGGCATCCACATGTGGAAGCAGGCCGTCGAGCAGGCGGGCACCACCGACGTGGACGCCGTGCGCCAGGCAGTGGCGGGGCAGACCTTCACGGCCCCGGCCGGCTTCGAGATCAAGATGGACGAGAAGAACCACCACCTGCACAAGCCGGTGATGATCGCCGAGGTGAAGGAGGACGGTCAGTTCAACGTGGTGTGGAAGACGGAGGGCCCCGTGCGCGCTGCACCGTGGAGCCCTTTCGTGCCCGAGAGCGCCAAGAAGGTGGCCGACTGGACCTATCCGTGGGTCTGCGGCAACTGCACTCAGGCCAAGTTCGCCGTGGCCAAGTGAGCTCGCCCGCTCGCTGCTGATACCGAGGACGCGTCGGGTCTCTTTGCCGGGGGCCCGGCGCCGCGCCGACCTGAGCGCGCCCAGACCGGCAAATCTCCGTGACGGCTCATGTTGGCAACGACTGTGATGAAAGCTTTCCTGCAACGCTGGCTGGGGTGGTTTCTGTTGTCCATCGCGCTGGCCTGGCCCGTGTCAGTCCGCGCGGCAGGCTTCGATGATGCGCTGCTCGGCGTGGCCAGCGACGATCGCGACCGCCTGGAGGCCGCCATCGCGGAGCTGGGCTCCCTGCCCGATCCGCGAGCGCTGGCCGTGCTGGTGGCGCTGGAGGCGGGCCAGCTGCGCATCGAGCCGGGCGCGGGCGTCTTCATCCAGACGGACGGTGCGCTGCTCGATGCGCGTACCGGCAAGCCCGGCAGCCCTGCCGGCGCGCTGCAGGAGCCGCTGGTCAACAACCGCCTGCGGCGCACCCTGGCGCTGGCCCTCGCCCGCGGGCAGCTGCGCTCGGACGATCCGGCGCTGCGGCTGGCGGCTGCCAGTGAGCTCGCCAAGCAACCTTCGGACGAGCTCGTCCCCGACATGCGCGCGGCGCTCGACAAGGAGCAGAGCTCCGACGTCAGGGAGCTGCTCAGCGTATCGCTGGCCAGCCTGGACCTGACCAGCAAGGATCCGGAGCTACAGAAGAAGGCGCTGCAGACCATCGCCGATACCACCAGCGTCGCCCTGCTGCCCGCGGTGCAGCAGCTCGCCAATGACGGCAATGCCTCCCAGCCCGTGCGCGAACTGGCCAGCAAGGTGGCAAGCTCGCTGGAGCGGCGCATCCTCTGGGTGAGCGGCGCCGCCAACTTGTTCTATGGGCTCAGCCTGGGCAGCGTGTTGTTGCTCGCGGCGCTGGGCCTGGCCATCACCTTTGGCATCATGCGCGTGATCAACATGGCGCACGGCGAGATGGTGATGCTGGGCGCGTACAGCACGTTTGCCGTGCAGAACTTCGTACGCGAGCTGGCGCCCGGCCTGTTCGATCTGTACCTGCTCTTGGCGCTGCCGGTGGCCTTCATCGTGTGCGCGCTGGTGGGCGTGTTTCTGGAGCGCACGGTGATCCGCTTCCTCTACGGCCGCCCGCTGGAGACGCTGCTCGCCACCTGGGGCATCAGCCTGGGCTTGATCCAGACGGTGCGGCTCATCTTCGGAGCCCAGAACGTGGCGGTGGAGAACCCGACCTGGCTCTCCGGCGGCTGGGAGCTGGCGCCCACGGTGGTGCTGCCGTACAGCCGCATCGCCACCATCGCCTTCTCGATCATCGTGGTCGGCTTCGTCTGGGCGTTGCTGCAGAAGACGCGCCTGGGCATGTACGTGCGCGCCGTCACGCAGAACCGCGAGATGGCCGGCAATGTCGGCATCCCCACGCGGCGCATCGACGTGTGGACCTTTGCGCTCGGCTCCGGCGTGGCGGGCCTGGGCGGGGTGGCGCTGTCGCAGCTAGGCAACGTGGGGCCGGAGCTGGGTCAGGGCTACATCGTCGACTGCTTCATGGTGGTGGTGCTGGGCGGGGTGGGCAACGTGGCGGGCACGGTGGCGGGCGCGCTGGGCCTGGGCGTGGCCAACAAGCTGCTCGAGCCGGTGACGGGCGCCGTGCTGGGCAAGATCATGCTGCTCGCGATCTTGATCCTGTTCATCCAGTGGCGACCGCAGGGCATGTTTGCGCCCAAGGGTCGCGCAGCCGCCGAGCTCTGAGGACCAGACATGAAAGACGTGCTCGATAACCTGCGTGCTCTCCACTCCCGCCGCGGCTGGCTGCTGCTCGGCGCGGTGTTCCTGCTGTTCTGCGCCGTGCTGCCGGCGCTGGCGGCGACCAGCCCCGGCTCGCCGCTGCACGTGCCGGAGTACATCATCACCGTGCTCGGCAAGTTCCTCTGCTACGGCATCGTGGCGCTGGCCATGGACATGATCTGGGGCTTCACCGGCATCCTGAGCCTCGGGCACGGCGTGTTCTTCGCACTCGGCGGCTACGCCATCGGCATGTACATGATGCGCGTGATGGCGGGCGAAGGCGTGTACCGCAGCAACCTGCCCGACTTCATGGTGTTCCTCGACTGGAAGGAGCTGCCCTGGTTCTGGCTGGGCTTTGACAATTTCCTGTTCGCGCTGCTGATGGCGCTCGCCGCGCCGGGGCTCCTGGCGTACGTGTTCGGCTTCTTCGCGTTCCGCTCGCGCATCCGCGGCGTGTACTTCTCCCTGATCACGCAGGCGCTCACGTACGCCGCGATGCTCTGGGTCTTCCGCAATGACGCCGGCTTCGGCGGCAACAACGGCCTGACCGATTTCAAGCGGATCTACGGCTACCCGCTCTCCAGCGCCAGCACCAAGCTCGGCCTGTTCGTGCTCTCTGGCCTGGCCTTCTGCGCGGTGTACCTGCTGTGCCGGTTCATCGTGAAGAGCAAGCTCGGCCGCATCCTGCGGGCGCTGCGCGATCACGAGGGCAAGGTCATGTTCATGGGCTACAGCCCCCTGCGCTACAAGCTCTTCGTCTGGACCCTGTCGGCGATGCTATGTGGCCTGGCCGGCGCGCTGTACGTGCCGCAGGTCGGCATCATCAACCCGAGCGAGATGCAGCCGGCCAACTCGATCGAGATGGCCATCTGGGTCGCCGTCGGCGGCCGGGCCACGCTGGGCGGAGCGGCGCTGGGCGCGTTCGTGGTCAACGGCGCCAAGAGCTGGTTCACCGTCGCTGCGCCCGACCTCTGGCTGTACGTGCTGGGGGCGCTGTTCGTCTTCATCACTCTGTTCATGCCCTCGGGCCTGGCCGGCGCCAAGGATAGCCCGGTCGTCCAGGGCCTGCGCCGCAAGCTGGCTCGCAGCCGCACCAGCAGCGCAGCCACCAGCACCAGCACCACCTGAGGCTTCGCATGGCAATGAGCACATCGATCCAGAACTCCGGCGCGGCAGAGTCCGCCGCCGACTCCGCCATCCAGCCCAGCCCGGAGGCGGTGGCACCCGAGCTGCGCGTGGAGCCCGGCGGCGCCGCTCATGGGCTCGCGCGACCGCGCGCGCACCTGTGGGTGGACAACGTCAGCGTGAGCTTTGATGGCTTCAAGGCCCTGACGGATCTCACCCTCACCCTGGACAAGGGCGAGCTGCGCTGCATCATCGGCCCCAACGGCGCGGGCAAGACCACGCTGATGGACGTCATCACCGGCAAGACGCGCCCGGATCAAGGTGGCGTGTACCTGCTGAACGAGGATCGAGAGCAGCTGTCGCTCACCGAACGCGCAGAGCACGAGGTGGCACAGCTGGGCATCGGCCGCAAGTTCCAGCGGCCCACCGTCTTCGCGGGCCACACCGTGTTCGAGAACATCGAGCTCTCGCTCGCCTCCAGGCGCGGCGTGTTTCACTCACTCCTGGCGCTGCTGAGCCCGGTGCAGCGCGACAAGATGGACGAGATCCTGAGCATCGTCGGGCTCAGCCGGCGGCGAGACGAGCGCGCCGGGCTGCTCTCCCACGGCGAGAAGCAGTGGCTGGAGATCGGCATGTTGCTGGCGCTCGATCCCAGCATCCTGCTGGTGGACGAGCCCATCGCCGGCATGACGCACCAGGAGACGGAGCGCACCGCGGAGCTGCTGCAGAGCCTGGCGGGCCAGCGCACGGTAGTGGTCGTGGAGCACGACATGGACTTCATCCGCAGCATCGCCAAGACGGTCACCGTGTTGCACCAGGGGCGGGTGCTGGCGGAGGGGTCGATGGACAAGGTGCAGAACGACCCGAGAGTCATCGAAGTGTACCTGGGAGAGTAAGGTGCTGCGCATCGAGAAGCTGAATCAGTACTACGGCGAGAGCCACACGCTCTGGGACGTCGAGCTCGAGGTGCCAGAGGGCAAGTGCACCTGCTTGATGGGCCGCAACGGCGTGGGCAAGACTACCTTGCTCAAGAGCATCATGGGCGCCTTGCCGGTGCGCACCGGGCGCATCTCGTTCTCCGGTGGCGAGCTGGGGCGCCTGCCAGCGTGGGATCGAGCGCGCCGCGGCATCGCCCTGGTGCCGCAGGGCCGCGAAATTTTTTCAATGCTCACCGTGGAGGAGAACCTGCTGGTGGGGCTGGCAGGTGCACGGGGGCGCCGGCGCCGGCAGATCCCGCCGCGCATCTTCGAGCTCTTCCCCGTGCTGAAGGAGATGCTACATCGCCGCGGCGGCGACCTGTCCGGCGGGCAGCAGCAGCAGCTTGCCATCGGCCGCGCGCTGATGGCCGAGCCCAAGCTGCTCATCCTGGATGAGCCCACCGAGGGCATCCAGCCCAACATCGTCCATCAGATCGGCGACATCTTGCTGCGGCTGAACGAGGAGGGGCTCACCATCCTGCTGGTCGAGCAGAAGCTGCCCTTCGCGCGGCGTGTGGGCCGATACTTCACCGTGCTGGATCGCGGGCGCAGCGTGGCCTCGGGCGCCATGAGCGAGCTCACGGATGACATCGTGCAGCGCCACCTGCACGTCTGAGCCTTGCATTCCGCGAGCGTTCCGGGCTCTTCTCTCGCCCATGTGGAGCGCTCGGCTGGAGCTGGCCTTCGAACGGGTCGGCGTCCGCACCATCCTCGCACGCCGGCGCCATCACGGCCCGCTGGTGGTGCAGCGCGCGTTTCACGAGCCGGACGGCAGCTGCCAGGTCTACGTCGTGCACCCGCCAGGGGGCGTGGTGGGCGGCGATGAGCTGGCGCTGGAGCTGAGCTTGCGCCAGGGCTCGCGCACCCTGGTGACGACGCCCGCCGCGACCAAGCTATACGGTAGCCCCGTCGCACAGGCGAGCTTGACCCAGACCTGCCGCGTCGCGGACGGCGCGGTGCTGGAGCTGCTACCTCAGGAGACGATCCTGTACGACGGCGCTCGCGGCCAGAGCTCCACCGTCGTGCAGCTGGGCGAGCGCTCGCAGTTCGTCGGCTGGGAGGTGCTGAGCCTGGGGCGAGATCAGGCGGGCCTGCGCAGCGGGCAGTTCGTGCAGAGCTGGCAGCTCGAGCGGCAGGGGCGGCTGCTCTGGGCGGAGCGAGCCGCTCTCGAGGGCGGCAGCCCGCTGCTCACGGCGAGCTGGGGCCTGGCAGGGCGCCGCGTGCTCGGCACGATGGTCAGCACGGGGGCCGAGCCGCTCGCGCTGGACGAGCTGCGCGCGGCGGCGGCAGCGCTCGAGACGGAGCGGGACTGGTTCAGCGCCACCCGCCTGGGAGAGGTTCTGGTCTGCCGCTACTTGGGCTATAGCGCCGAGTCAGCCAAGCGCCTCTTCTGCGCCATCTGGGCTGCGCTACGCCAGACGGTCAGCGGGCGAGACGCGATCCAGCCGCGCATCTGGGCTACCTGAGGAGCCATCATGGAGTTGACACCTCGCGAGAAAGACAAGTTGCTGCTGTTCACGGCGGCCCTGCTGGCGGAGCGCCGCAAGGCGCGCGGCCTCAAGCTCAACTATCCAGAGGCGGTGGCGTACATCTCGGCCGCCATCCTCGAGGGGGCGCGCGACGGGCGCAGCGTGGCCGAGCTGATGGGCACCGGCGCAGAGCTGCTGAGCGAAGACGACGTGATGCCCGGGGTCGCCGAGCTGATCCCGGAGGTGCAGGTCGAGGCCACCTTTCCGGATGGCACGAAGCTGGTCACGGTTCACTCACCGATTCGCCCCACGGCCAGCGCGCAGCCGGCGGTGCCCACCGGGGCGATCGAGCCACAGAGCGGGGAGCTGATCCTCAACGAGGGCTCGCGCACGATCCGCGTGGACGTGACGAACACGGGCGACCGCCCCGTGCAGGTGGGCTCACACTACCACTTCTACGAGACCAACGAGGCGCTGCAGTTCGATCGCCAGGCCGCGCTCGGCTTCCGCCTGAACATCCCTGCCGGCACGGCCATCCGCTTCGAGCCCGGCCAGCAGCGCTCGGTGGAGCTCGTCGAGTACGGTGGCCGCCGGCACGTGTACGGCTTTCAGGGCAAGATCATGGGGCCGCTCCCCTGAGAGCGCCCCGCCGAGATCACCACCCGAGGACAGAGTATCCCGAGGCCGAGAGAGGAGCTCCAGAAATTGGTCACCATCAGTCGCGGCGCTTATGCCGACATGTACGGCCCCACCACGGGCGATCGAGTTCGCCTCGCGGACACCGACCTGTGGATCGAGGTGGAGGCGGACCACGCCCGCTACGGGGAAGAGGTGAAGTTCGGCGGGGGCAAGGTCATCCGCGACGGCATGGGGCAGAGCCAGCGCGCCGGTGCGGAGGTGGTGGACACGGTGATCACGAACGCGCTGATCGTCGACCACTGGGGCATCGTCAAGGCAGACATCGGCCTGCGTCACGGCCGCATCGCCGCCATCGGCAAGGCGGGCAACCCCGACGTGCAGTCGCAGGTCGACATCGTGATCGGCCCCGGGACGGAGGTCATTGCGGGTGAGGGCTTGCTCGCCACGGCCGGCGGCATCGACTCGCACATTCACTTCATCTGCCCGCAGCAGATCGATGATGCGCTGATGAGCGGGGTCACCACCATGCTGGGCGGCGGCACGGGCCCGGCCGCGGGCACCAGCGCCACCACCTGCACGCCAGGCGCCTGGTACATGGCGCAGATGCTGCGCGCGGTGGACGCGCTACCCATGAACATCGGCTTCCTGGGCAAGGGCAACGCCAGCCTGCCGGAAGCGCTGGAGGAGCAGATCCGCGCGGGCGCGATCGGGCTGAAGCTGCACGAAGACTGGGGCACCACCCCGGCCGCCATTGACACCTGCCTGAGCGTGGCCGAGCGCTTCGACGTGCAGGTCTCCATCCACACTGACACCCTGAACGAGTCCGGCTTCGTCGAGAGCACGCTGGCAGCGTTCAAGGGGCGCTCCATCCACGCCTATCACACCGAGGGTGCAGGCGGCGGCCACGCACCAGACATCATCAAGGCCTGCGGGGTGGAGCACGTGCTCCCCTCCTCCACCAACCCCACGCGCCCGTACACGGTCAACACCATCGACGAGCACCTGGACATGCTGATGGTCTGCCACCACCTCGATCCGAGCATCCCGGAGGACGTGGCCTTCGCCGAGTCGCGCATCCGCCGCGAGACCATCGCGGCCGAGGATATCCTGCACGATCTGGGCGCGTTCAGCATGATCTCGTCGGACTCGCAGGCGATGGGCCGCGTGGGCGAGGTAGTGACCCGCACCTGGCAGACCGCGCACAAGATGAAGGTGCAGCGCGGCGCCCTCAGCGGTGATCCAGCGCGCAACGACAACGGCCGGGTCAAGCGCTACATCGCCAAATACACGATCAACCCTGCCATCGCCCATGGCATCGATTTCGAGGTGGGCTCGCTGGAGGTGGGCAAGCTGGCTGACATCGTGCTGTGGAAGCCAGCGTTTTTCGGCACCAAGCCCTCGCTGGTGCTCAAGGGCGGCATGATCGTGGCGGCGCCCATGGGCGATCCGAATGCATCGATCCCCACTCCTCAGCCGGTGCACTACCGGCCGATGTTCGGAGCG
>JAICQL010000405.1 GCA_025937895.1 Polyangiaceae bacterium
CCTTCCCGGCGGCGGTGCTGGCCACGCGCGAGATCGGCCTGCCGGTGCTCGCGACCACGCTCTCGCTGATGGCGGTGTTCGTGCCGGTGGCCTTCGTGGGCGGGGTGCCGGGCCGCTTCCTCAAGAACTTTGGCTACACCATGGCCTTCGCCGTGGGCGTGTCGCTGTTCGTGAGCTTTGCGCTCACCCCCATGCTGAGCGCACGGCTGCTGCGCGGCCACAGCCACGCTCAGAACAAGGGCCTGGCCCGCGTCGTTGACGTGTTCTACCGGCCCATCGAGCGCGTCTACATGGCGATCTTGGGCTGGGCCATGCGCCACCGCTGGGTGGTGGTGCTGGTCTGCTTCGCCTCGCTGGGCTCCTGCGGCCCGCTGATGAAGCGCATCCCCACGGGCTTCGTGCCACAGGATGATCAGGCGCAATACGAGGTGAGCCTGCGCGCGCCGGAGGGCACCAGCGCGAGCGAGACGGCGCTGATCGCCGAGCGGGTGAGCCAGCAGGTGCGCCAGTTGCCGGGGGTACGCCATACGGTGGTCACCGTCGCGGGCGGCGACGCCAAGGTACAGAACCTGGCCTCGATCTATGTGGCGCTCTCGGATCCAGGCGAGCGCTCGGTCACGCAGCACCAGCTGATGGACATGACGCGCAAGCAGGTGCTGGCGCAGCTGCCGCCCGAGCTGCGCGTGAGCGTGGGCGAGGTGGCGATGATCAGCACCGGCGCCGCCACCTCGGCGGTGCAATATGTGCTCGCCGGCCCCGACCTGCGCAAGCTGGAGGAGCTGGCGGCCAAGATGGGGCCCGAGATCAAGAAGCACCCGGCGGTGGTGGACTTCGACACCAACCTGATCGTCGGCAAGCCGGAGATCCGCGTGGCCATCGATCGCGACCGCGCCGCGGATCTCGGGGTGAGCGTGGCCGACGTCGCCGATACGCTGCGCATGCTGGTGGCCGGGGTGAAGGCATCCACCTTCTCCGAGCACGGCGAGGAGTACGACATTCGCCTGCGCGCCGACGCCAGCTACCGCAGGGATGCGAGCGGCATCGCGCTGATGACCGTGCCTTCTCGCAAATACGGCACGGTGCCGCTGTCGTCCGTGGTCCACCTCAGCGAGGGGTCTGGCCCGTCCCAGATCAACCGCCTGGGCCGCCAGCGGCAGGTGACCTTCATGGCCAACGTCGCGCCGGGTTACGGCGAGAGTGACGTGGTCAAGGTGGTCAAGGACGCCTTCGCCGCGCAGAACGCTCCACCGGAGTACCGCCTGGTGCCCACGGGGCGCTCCAAGTCGTCGTCCGAGCTGGGGGCGGGCTTTGCCCTGGCGTTCGCGCTGTCGTTCGTCTTCATGTACCTGATCCTCGCGGCGCAGTTCGAGTCCTGGCTCTACCCGCTGATCATCCTGATCTCGCTGCCGCTGACGGTGCCCTTCGCGCTGCTCTCGCTGGTGCTGTTCAAGCAGGGGCTGAACCTGATGTCGGCGCTGGGGCTCCTGGTGCTGTTCGGCGTGGTGAAGAAGAACTCCATCTTGCAGATCGATCATACCAACCAGCTGCGCGCGCGGGGCATGCCAAGGCTCGAGGCCATTCTCACCGCCAATCGCGAGCGCTTGCGGCCGATCTTGATGACCACCCTGGCGTTCGTGGCGGGCATGGTGCCGCTGGCGCTCTCCAGCGGGATCGGCTCCGGCAGCAACCGCAACATCTCGGGCATCGTCATCGGCGGCCAGAGCTTCTCGCTGCTGCTGACCCTGGTCGCAGTGCCAGTGGTGTACTCGCTGTTCGACGACCTGCGCCTGCGGATTGGCCGCAAGCGCGCGCCGGAGGACCGCGGGGAGCACGAGCTGGCTCGCATCCTGGGCTCCTCGCCCTCCGTCGCGCCCAAGCCTGCGGAGTGAGGCTGCGCCGCTGCCGCGTCCTGACGGCAGCGGCTGACGGCTTGTCATTGAACGAGCCATGTCGCTGCGCGATACGCCGTTGCTCAGCGAGGGCGCGAGCCGTATCCCAGTGCATCACGGTTAGTCTAGTCACTACTGCCCAGAGCCTTTCCATGGGCGTGCTGCCATGTCCCATCCGAGGTAAGTGGTCGAGCCCGAGCAGCACCGTTTCGACGCTGAGCGATGGCAGGGCGAACTGGGCGGCCCCGCTGGCAGCGAGGCCGCCGAGCCGCCCCGGCTCAACGCCGCGGCTCGATCAACCGAACGAGCGTGCCGATGATGCGGTGAAACAGAGCGCCGAGCTCGGGCGGGAGCGGCTGCACCCAACCGAGCGCTTCGGCCGTTTCGAGGCACGCGAGCGCCTCCCGAGCCGAGGCCGCAGCAGACTGGTAGCGAGCTTGGCGGTTCTTGCCGCGCGAATACGCGCCTTCGGCCAGATTCAACGGGATGCTGACCAGCGCCCGCTCGAGCTGATCACCGAGTGCCGAGCTGCGCGCGCGGAGCGCAGGAAGATACGGTGAGAGCTTGCGAACCAGCTCGAGGACGACGGCGTAGATTTTGAGCGTCATGATGGAC
>JAICQL010000305.1 GCA_025937895.1 Polyangiaceae bacterium
CCAGCTCCAGGGCGAAGCGCTCCTGCGCGCGCGTGCGCTCGAGCGGCGGCGCTGGGGCGCGCCGCCAGGGCTCCGAGCTGGCGCGCGGGGGCTCGGCCGGCACGCGGCCAGGGCTCGACTCGAAGCGCAGAAAAGACCACCGATCCACGGCTTCTCTCCTCCTGCGGCGCGCCGGTGCTGCGTCGCTGAATGCTGCTGGTCCTCACAGCATGAGGCCGCGAGCGCGCCGCGGCCAGTGGCCTCGCTGCGCCGCGCGCTGCTTGCCACATAGACTGCAAGAGCAACACCAGGGCTGGGTCAATTTTCTGCGTAAACTGGGTTACTTCTGCCGGTGCAGGAGATTTCGTTGCGCTGCTGCCACGCTCGGAGCGCGCGCTCAGCGCCTGTTCGCTGACTCGTCTGCTCCGCCAGCGCGCAAACGGACCGGAGAAGGTGTTGATTGCGCCCGCTCTGCGCATGCTTTGCGGGCGGCCTCGAGCCGAAGCCGATACTTGCTCAGAAGAATTGCGCTTGCACGGCCAGCTGCAGCTTGTTCGCCGCCAGGTCTTCCGGCGTGTAGTTCTTCAACTCGGTGTGCTGGAAGTTGGCGATGATGCGCAGCTTCTGCTGCCGGATGAGGTAACCCATCTGCGCATCGATGGCCATCGCGCTCGTGTCATTGGGCCCGGTCGCCAGCTGGAAGCGCAACATCGGTTGAATCTGGCCGATGCCGATCACCTTGGTGGCGTAAGCGCCCATGATCGAGAAGACGTTGCTGGCCGTGCGGTTGTCCCCGGTGAAGTGGTAGAAGTCCACCTCACCCGTCACGAAGGCGCCCTCGGCCAGCTCGAGCTCACCGAACAAGTCGGCGTTGATCTCCGCAAAGTCATCGGCTGGCAGCGCCGGAGGTGGCGGCATGGCGCCTGCCGGCGGAGCGGGCGCGACGCTGCCATCCTTGCGGTATTGAGCACCCAGCGCGAGGGTCACCACGTCACTCTCGTTCTGGCCGTAGAAGGTGCCCGACTGCCCGAAGCCCGCCCGCTCCTTGCCGATGAAGGAGTAGCCCACGCGGCCCGAATACAGCGGGCTGGTCGCCGGAGTCTGATCCAGGAAGGCGCCGGCCAGGTACTTCAGCTTGCCTTCCAGCGCGTCGCCCCAGAACACGGCTCCAGTACCGCGCCCGAACGAGCCTTCGAGTGGGGTGGCCAGAATCCGGGTGGCGCCCACTGCGTAGTTGCCGGGAAAGAAATTCCACGGGATCGAGAAGAACGGCCCTGCCTTGTTGGCGCGATCGACAGGGATCAGCAGCTGGCCCACCCAGAGATGTGCCTCGTCGGTGAAATCGAAGCCGATCAGCGCGTCCAGGATGCGCACGTTGCCGGACAGCCCATCGGCGAACACGTTGGTGATGACCCGCGCGTTTCTGTGGATCTGGCCGGAAAAGTTCACCTCGGCAAAGTTCGACTCGAACGCGATGTCATTCAGCTTCTCGGGATCGCCAGCCCCCTGGATGGCAGCCGTCGAGCGGGTCCACACCGCGATGGAGATCGGGGGAAACTCGCTCGGCGGGGCCGCAGGCGCGGCCTGCACGGGAGCCGGGGGCACGACAATGGGCGGCGGTGCAATCGGCGGGGGTGCAATCGGCGGCGGTGCAATCGGCGGCGGTGCCGGCGCTACCGTGACGGGCGCGGGCTCTGTACCGGCGGGGCTGGGGCTCGCCGGCGTCTGCGCAAACGCGGGCTGCACGAGAGCAAGGGCCGCAAGCGGAGCTGCACACAGCGGCAATTCTCGCAGTGGCAATGCTCGCACTAACGATGCTCGCGGCAAAGCACGGCGCGAGGCGCCGCGGACTTCGGCTCTCCGCACTGCTTCGGGCTCAGGGATCGGCGAGCTGCGCAAGAACGAAAACTTCATAGACCTCACCCAACCTGCGTCGATCCAGGCGCAGAGCCAGCGTGCCATGCCACGCTGCTGACGCGCAGGACGTCAGTCGATCGGCTCTGTGCAGCGAGCCCCCTTCGACGCCGCCACTAGTAGCCGAAGCGTTGTGGGTTTGCCACTTCGATCGCCAGCCCCGTACACCGCAATGGTGATTCATTGCGCGCACCTGGGGTCCGTTGCATTGCAGCCGCCGAACGTTGGCGACGAGCCAGGTGCGATGTACGAGAGCACGGTAGTCTGGCGCGCGCGGCCAGCGCTTACGCGAGGAGCGGTCACGAGATAAAGTGGTCACGTGGCTGCAACGCAGGACATGTGGTCAGCTCCGTGCCGAGCCTGACAATTGCTCGCGGTGAGCTGAGCGCGGAGGAGGCGCCGCTCCTGGTGCGCTCGCTGCTCTCTGCCGGGGTGGACACCACAGCGCGGCCCTGGGCAGCTGGCGTTCGGGGCTCCGCATTCACGCCTGCGTGGGGCAGGTGATCGCGCGCGCCGAGGCCGAGGCGCTGCTGGAGGAGCTGGCGCGCAGCAGTGAGCGCCTGGAGCGGGCGAGCCGCGGCGCTGGCTCAACAATGCGGTCCGCAGCTGGGCCAGCGTGCCACTGCGCATCGCCTGACGTCTGCAGCTTGCCCCGCAGCGCGCGAGTCCTACACTGCAACAGATGAAGCACACAGCGGCGATCGTCGTGCTGGCAGGGCTGTTGCCTGTCCTTGGGCTCTCGCTTGGGGGCTGCGCTGGCAGCGCCGAGCCCGCGGCCGAGCCGCGCTATCCGGAGAAGCGCCGGCCCCCGCCGCTGCGCTCCGCCAGCGATGGCGAGATCATGGGCGCCGACAACGTGGCGCCCGAAGATCGCCTGGAGGCGTCCCCCACCAACGAGCGCCCTGCGCCGGGCTGGGTGATGGAAGACGGCAAGCTCATGCCGGAGAAAGAGGCGCAGCACCGCAAGCAGGCGCACCAGCGCTCGGGCTATGCTGAGCAGCTCGAGGCCGGCGCGAGCGACGCCGACTGCGATCCCAACGCCACGACCGCCGCCACGACCGCCGGTACGCAGCCTGCTGGCAATGAAGCGGCTGGCGCCGCCGATGGCGCACGCAAGCGCAAGCCACCCTGTCCGCCGCAGCCGCAACCGCAGTTGCAACCAGAGGTGCAACCACAGGTGCAACCAGAGCCGCAGCTGCAACCGCAGCAGCGCCGCTGAACCAGCGCCCCTGAAGCAGCGGGTGAAACACTCGCCCGCTGCCCGCCTGCGCGCCCTACCCGACCGTCACTCGGCGACGGCGCCCGTCGCCTTCAGGATCGGTGTCCAGCGCTCCACCTCTTTGCTGACCAGCTCGGCGAGCGGAGCACCGCCACGCTCTGCGGCCTCGGGCAAGACGCCGCCCAGATCCAGCAGGCGCTTGCGCGTGGCCGGATCCTCCAGCGCTCGCGACAGCGCGTCGGACAGCTTGGCGACGATCTCTTTCGGCGTGCCCTTGGGCGCAAACAGCGCGTTCCACGCGCTCACCTGGAACTCGGGCATGCCCATCTCCACGGTGGTGGGCACGTCGGGCAGCGCCGGGGAGCGCTTGTCGGCGGCGATGGCGTATGCGCGGATCTTGCCACCCTTGATCTGCTCCACCACGTTCACGATCTGGTCGCACATGTAGTCGACCTGGCTGCCCATCAGATCGTTCACCGCCGGCCCTGCGCCGCGGTACGCCACCCGGGCGGGCTTCACCCCCAGCTGCGAGTCAAACAGGGTGCAGGTGGCGAACGAGACGGAGCCCACGCCCGCGTGCGCCTCGCTCATGGCCGCGGCATTGGCCTCGAGGTGCGCCACGAACTCCTTGAAGTCGCTGGCGGGAAAATCCTTCTTGGCCACGATCACTATCGGGGTGCCCACGGCCAGACCGATCGGCTCGAAATCCTTCTGCGGATCATAGCCGAGCCGGGGGTACAGCGCGGGCGCGGTGGCGTGGGTGCCCATGTGGCCCATCATGATCGTGTAGCCGTCGGGCTTGGCGTGCGCGCCGCGCTTGATGCCCGTGGTGCCGCCGGCACCCATCACGTTCTCGATCACCAGCTGTTGCCCGAGCGTCTTGGCCATGTGCTCGCCGGTGATGCGAGCGATCACGTCCGTCGGGCCACCGGCGCTGAAGGGCACGATCTCGGTGATGGGCCGCGTGGGGTACGGCTCTGCCTGGCTCGCTCCGGCCTGCTCTGTCCGCTCTTTGCAGGCCAGCGCCCCTGTAGCACCCCAGAAACACGCGAGCGCGCCGAGCGCCAGGCGCCGTAGCACACGCCTGCGATTGCCAACCGCCTCTTGCTTCATCATCGATACTCCTGAGTCTGAGGTGGCCAGCAGCGCCGGTCACGATAGATCGATCTCGGCCCGTCTCTTGCTGACGGAGGGCATGAGCGCAATGGCGAGAACGGCGACGGCCGCCAGCAGCAGCACGCATGACACCGGGCGAGTGACGAAGGTGAGAAAGTTGCCGCGCGAGAGCACCAGCGCTTGCCGCAGCTTCTCCTCCAGCAGCTTGCCCAGCACGAAGCCGAGCAGTAGCGGCGCGGGCTCGAAGCCGAACTTGAACAGGCCGTAGCCTGCCAGCCCGAAGCCCGCCATCAGCAGCACGTCTCCCGGGCGATTGTTGATCGAGTAGATGCCGATGCAGCAGAAGACCAGGATGGCCGGGAACATCAACCGATACGGCACTCGCAACAGCCGCACCCACAGCCCGATCAGCGGCAGGTTGATGGCCAGGAGCGCCAGGTTGCCGATCCACATGCTGGTGACCATGCCCCAGAACAGATCCGGGCGACCCGTGATCACCTGCGGGCCGGGGATGATGCCGTGGATGGTCATCGCGCCGACCATCAGCGCCATCACCGCATTGGGTGGGATGCCCAGGGTGAGCAGCGGGATGAAGGCGGTCTGCGCACCCGCGTTGTTGGCCGCTTCGGGCCCGGCTACCCCCTCGATCGCGCCGCGGCCAAAGCGGGTGCGATCCTCTGCCAGGCGCTTCTCCAGGGCGTAGCTGGCGAACGGCGCCAGCACCGCGCCGTTGCCCGGCAAGATGCCCAGCACCGAGCCCAGCCCGCAGCCGCGCACGATGGGCCACAGCGAGCGACGAAAGTCGGCGCGCGACGGCAACAGGCGCCCGATCTCCGTCCGCACGTCGTGCTGCTCGCCGCTGCCCTCCAGGTTGCGCAGCACCTCGGCAAAGCCGAACAGGCCCATGGCCAGCACCGCGAAGTCGATGCCGTCGCTGAGCTCGTCAAAGCCGAAGGTCAGCCGCTCTTGCCCCGTCTCCAGATCCGCCCCGACGCTGGACAGCAGCAGCCCGACCAGCACCATCGCGCCGGCCTTGAGCAAGGAGCCCTGCGCCAGCACCACAGCCAGGCTCAAGCCCAGCAGCATGAGCGAGAAGTACTCCGGTGGCCCGAACCACAGCGCCAGCTCGGACAGCGGCAGGCCGAGCGCAGCCACCACCATGGTGGAGATCGTGCCGGCGATGAACGAGCCGATGGCGGCGATGCCCAGCGCCGTACCCGCGCGGCCCTGGCGCGCCATGGGGTGACCATCCAGCACGGTCACCACCGCGGTCGCTTCGCCCGGGATGTTGACCAGGATGGCCGCGGTGGAGCCACCGTACTGCGCCCCATAGTAGATGCCGGCGAGCAGGATCAGCGCGCTGGTCGGGTCCAGGTTGAAGGTGATGGGCAGCAGCATCGCGATGGTGGCGATGGGGCCGATGCCGGGCAACATGCCGATCAGCGTGCCCAGCAGGCAGCCGCCCAGGCACAGCACCACGTTGAGCAGCGAGAGCGACGTGGCGAAGCCGAGCCTGAGATTTTCGAACAGATCGGCCATGGCGTAGACGAGCGCTCAGTAGCCGATCAGCCAGGGCGCGAGCGGGATGGGCAACGACAGCAGGCGCCGGAACAGCACGACACAGAACAGCGTCATGCCCAGCGCAAACCACAGGCTCTGGTTACGGCGTGACTCCGGGCTGGCCGCCGCGGCCACCAAGAGCGACAGCGGCGTGGCCACCACCAGGCCCAGCGGGCGCACGGACAAACCAAAGAGCGTGGCCGCCAGGGTCAAGCACACCGGGCCACGCCAGGCCCGCTTGCGCCTGGCGCGCGGCGCCGCTGCCTCCTGCTCTGCTGGCTCTGCTGACGAGCCCTGCAGCCACGAGCGCAGCCCCAGCGCACCCCCGCAGACGCCCACCAGCACGGCCAGAACCCGCGGAAACATGCCTGGCCCCATCTGCCGCAAGGTGCCCAGATCGAGCCCCGCTCCCTGCCAGGTGGCGAGCGCGGCGATCCCGAGCAAACAGGCGCCAGCCCCCAGGTCTCGAGAAACGCGGCCCATCCGTCTGCGCGGACTCTAACCAGAGGCCGGCGCCGCCGGCAATCTCCGCCAGCGCCCTGCCCTGCCGGCCTCTCCTGCGGCTCGCAGGGCTAGCTCTGCTCCAGCCGCGCCTGCTCCAGCCGTGGCACGAGCAGATGGATCACGCCCCAGGTGACGAGATACGCCGAGCCCGCGATGACCCAGAGCGCGTCGTATTTGCCCGTGCGCTGCAGCACCTCACCCACGATCAAGCTGAGCAAGAGCCCGCCGATGGCACCCGCCATGCCGCCGATGCCCACCACCGAGCCCACCGCGCGACGCGGAAACGTATCCGATACGAGCGTATACAGATTCGCCGACCAGCCCTGGTGCGCCGCTGCCGCCAGCCCCACCAGGAACACGGAGCCCCACAGGTTGCCGACCTGGGAGGTGAGGACGATCGGCGCGGTGCACGCGGCGCACAGCAGCAAGGTGACCTTGCGAGCGCGATTGACGGACCAGCCGCGCGCAATCAGCCGCGAGGACAGCCAGCCACCACCGACGCTGCCCACGTCCGCCATCAGGTAGATGACGATCAGCGGTAGCCCGATCGACTTGAGATCGAGCTGATAGGTGCGGCTCAAGAAGTCGGGGATCCAGAACAGGTACAGCCACCAGACGGGATCGGTGAAGAACTTGCCACAGCCAAACGCCCAGGTCTGTCGCTGCGACAGCAAGGTCGTGGTCTTGACCTTGGTGACCGGGGGCTCCTTCGCATCGCTCTGGATGAAGGTCAGCTCCGCGGCGCTGAGCCGCGGGTGCCGCTCGGGGTGGCGATAAAAGGCCAGCCAGGCAAACACCCAGAGCAGACCGATGGCGCCGGTCGCGATGAAGGCCCACTCCCAGCCCCACTGCAGGGTCACCCACGGCACGATCAGCGGCGTGAGCAGCGCGCCCATGTTGCTGCCGGAGTTGAAGATGCCGGTGGCGAAGGCACGCTCCTTCTTCGGGAACCACTCGGCCACGGTCTTGATCGAGGCCGGGAAGTTGGCTGCCTCGCCCAGCCCCAGCAGGAAGCGCATCAGCGCAAAGCCCGCTGCCGCCCCGCCGATGGTGACCACGGAGAAGCCGAGCTTGGCGTCGATGACCAGCGCCGGCAGCTCGAAGCCACCGAGACGGTGTGCGAAGGCGTGCCCGACGGCTGCCAGGCTCCACAGCACCACCGCGCACACGAAGCCGATGCGCAAGCCGATGCGATCGATGAGCCGCCCGCCCACCGCCAGACCGATGGCGTAGGCAAGCTGAAAGGCCATCACGATCGCCGCGTAGACGCGCTCATCAGACCAGCCAAACTCGGCCACCAGGGTCGGCTTGAGGATGCCGATGACCTGACGGTCGACATAGTTGATCGTGGTCGCCACCAGCAGCAGCGCGCAGATGCCCCAGCGCACATAGCCCGTCTTGGTGACGGACGCGGCCGGCAATTCGCTGTCCATGGCTGCGTCGGAGGTAATTTCCTGGGCCGGGTTCATCGGGCTGCTCCGCTGGTCACTGCTCCGCTGGTCACTGCTCCGCTCGTCACTGCTCCGCTCGTCACTGCTCCGCTCGTCACTGCTCCGCTCG
>JAICQL010000032.1 GCA_025937895.1 Polyangiaceae bacterium
GGTGCCGCGGGCCATTCTTCACGCTGCAGCGCGCGCCCGGCCACCCTCACCTCACAGCGGGCCAGCAGCTCTTCGAGAGGCTCCTGCGCGCACAGGTCCGCCGCGAAGGCGCCGGGCAGCCGATAGCGCTCGGAGCGCAGCACGGACAGCTGTTTGCGATCGGCGTCGATGGCCAGCGTGTGAATCACGCTGGCGAGCGGCTCCAGCTCCAGCCCGTCCACTCGCGCCTGCACAGCCGGGCGCTCGCCAGGCAGCTGGAAGCTCTGGTCACCCAGAATGTCGAAGCCTTGCAGGCGCACCCGCTCGTCCCCGCGCAGGAACGGCAGGACCAGCTCCGGCGCCGCCTCTTGCACCCACTCGGCGCGCAGAAAGCGCGCCTCGCGCTGCTCGAGCTGAGCCTGCTCCAGCGCGCCCAGCTCCAGCTCTTTCAGCCTGCGCCCGGCCTCGCTGGCACGTGGCAAGTGATACGGCTTGCCGCCCGCGTGCACGATGCGCGGGAACCACAGCGAGTGGCACCAGCCGAAGGCGGCGGGCCGTGGCTGGCGGCCCCAGGCCTCGGGCTCACCTACCAGCAGCGACTCCGGGGTGAGCCGGTCATCGACCTGCTCCAGCAGCGGCAGCGCCAGCCCATCGAGCAGCTGCGGCGTGTCGCGCACCAGATAGCCGAGCCCGCACGGATTGCGCGGGTACGCCCCTGGAAAGAGCTCCAGCAGCGGCTCCCCCGCCAGACACGGCGTGTCCTCCAGCCCCTCGGGCAGGACGGCTGGGTCGATGCCGCCATAGGCGTTCCAGAAGGAGACCTCCACGTCCGTGAACGCGCCGGGCGGCGAGAAGCTGAGCCGACCGCAGGGCGCCCGCTCGACATGACGGGGGCCGAGCGCGATGAGCGAGCGCTGCAGCGCGCCGACGCTCACCGAGACGTACAGGCTGCTGGCGGGGCGAGCACCCGGCGTGCGCGCGTGCCCGCTGACGATCACGTCGGTGGCGCGCTTGAGGGGCCACACATCGCGGCCCTGCACGAGCAACTGTCCGTTGCGGTCCGCCCGCTGGGCGTGCGCCACGTCGAAGGCCAGCGGCGGTTGCTCCTCCAGCGGCAGAACCTGGCCGCTCGCGTCCCAGCCGTAGCTGCGCTTGCACAGCACCGAGAGCAGGGCATCGTCTCCGGTCAGCGCGAAGGTGGCAAAGCTCTGCCAGTTGGGTTGCATGGTCTCTCTCTCTGTCTCGCTCAGAGCGCGGGGATGCCGTGGCCGTAGTCGACAGGTGGGCTCGGAACGGCGTGCTCGGCGCTCCGTCCATCCGCGTCGATGGCGTATTTCTCGACTCTGGTGCCGTGGCCCTCGATGGAGAGCTTTGCGTTGCCCGCGGGCACCACGCTGCCCGATGTACCCCGGTGCGCGAGCGAGGCCTTCCACTTGCGGGTGCCGGTGGCAGGGTCCGGCTGGCAGGAGGCGCTCACTTTTACCGGCCCCAGCTTCGTGCTCACGGTGAGCGGCCAGGTGCCCTCGAGCAGATACTTTGCCCCGCCGTCGATGAGCGTCTCGTTGATGCCGCTCTTGACCAGGTCGAGCGCAAAACTGGCGACCTTGCCCTGGCCCGGCGCGAGGACGCTGTCGACGACGAAGCCTGCGTAGTACTTCAGCGCCTCTGCCGCTGCGCCCACGAGCCCGGCGACCCAGGTCTTGCCGATCTGGCTCCAGCTCACCCGGATCTCGACGGTGGCAGGGAATGGCACGTGCGCGAGCAGCGAAGGAGCGAGCAGCCCGGCGTTGCTCTCGCCCGTCGCTCGCTGCACCGGGTTCTCCTTCTTTCCATGTGCACGCGCTCGCTCCTCTTCGGCTCTACGCCACGCAGCGCGCGCCTCGCGCGCCTCGCGCTGCCAGGCGCGCGCCGCGGTCTCGCGCTTCTCCGCCTCGGCGGCCCACGCCCTGCTCCCTTGCCGCACCGTGGCCGCCCGCGCGCGGTGCTCCCGAGCGTCTGCCAGCTCCGGCGCCGGCGCGGGCCGGAGCTGCGCGCGCTCAGCTGCGGCGCTCGCGTCAGTGTCGTGCTGCAGCGCGAGCTGCCGCCCTCTGCGGCTGAGGCGATCGTACTGCCGCTTCTCCTCCAGCGCCTGCTGCTCGGCCTCACGCCAGCGGCGCTGCCGCCGTTCAAACTCCCCGAAGGCTTGCCGGCGCTGCTCCGCAGCAAGCGCCGCGTCCGCTTGCTCGCCCGCGGCCGCTTGCCCCTGCTCCGCCGCTTGCTGCGCGCGCACGGCCTTCATTCCGTCGCGCAGCGACTCCGCCCTGGACCATGCTTGCTGGGCGTCCTGCGCGGCCGCGAGCTTCTTCTGCGCACCGGCGAGCCGCTTCAGCGAGCCGCGTGCCGCCGCGGCCCTGCCCGCCTTGGCCAGAAAGCTGGGCAGCGGCAGCCGCAGCTCGATGCAGCGCCAGGGCGGAGCGATACCCCACTGGAAGACGCCGGCAGTGCCACCATCCAGCAAGACGTTGGGCTGGTGAAACAGGATCTTGTATTTCGACCCCTGCAACGTGTCCAGCAGGAAGGGCCCCGCCATCAGCGGCACCGGCAGGTGCGGAATGAGCTTGCCGCTGTCATGATCCTTGAACGCGAAGCGCAAGCCGTCACCGAACACGGTGCTGCTGAGCTGCCTGGGCTCGCTCATCAGCCACTGGATGGTGTGCAGCCCCTCGAGGTGCGGCACGGGCGGCGTCTGCAGCAGCGGGTTGGCATGCAGCGAGGGCTCGGGCAGCCGCACGTGCAGGTGATAGACGGGGTTGTACGCGGGCGGCCACGGCATGTTCAGCCCTCCATCGTCAGCTGCACGCAGCGCGTCTCGCGCGGCGCGAAGCGGTAGCGGAAGCTCGCGCGGAACGTGAACAGCACGCGCTGCTCCTCCGGCAGCCAGAGCAAGGTGTCGAGCGCGAGCGGCAGGCGCAACTGGCGCTCGCCCACCCGGGCGTCAGCCCAGAGCTGGAAGGTGGGCAGCCACCCGCGCAAGGGCTGCTCGGACATGCCCGCGAGCTCCACCGGCGCGCCGGGCGGCGGCGCTGCAAAACGAAAGCGAGGCACCGCGTCGTGCCAGAGCTCGACCGGCACGCGCACGGGCTCGGCGCGCTCGCGCGCCGCCGCGAGCGCCGCCAGCAGCGGCTCCGGGGCCAGCGCGAGCTGGCGCGGCGCGGGGCTCAAGCTGCACGGTCGCGGCTGGTCGCGCCAGCTCTGGATCAGCTGCTCCGGATGCTCGAGGTTGGGCAGCGGCGTGTCCTCGACTGCCTGCTCGCAGGCGATGTAGCCCTTGCCCTCCAGGTTGAGGGGGTGCGGGCACTCGTTGCCCTCGAGGTCGAACGAGCTGCCGCCAAAGGCGTTGCTCCAGGCGAGCGAGAGCAGCGAGAACGGCTGCGGCGTGCTGATGCGCAGCTTGCCATCGTGTGCGCGATACCAGTGCCGCTCGCCGAACGCGCGCAAGCTGCGCTGCTGGTCGTGCAGGCGCACGACCACCTCGCTCTGGCCGCCCCCGTCGAGCTCCGGATGATAGACCCGGCCCAGGGCCAGCACCTCGAGGCCCTGCTTGCGCAGCGCGAGGTCCGCCGGGAGCTGCCCGTGAGGGTGCAGCACCGGCTCGTGGCACACAGGGGTACGCAGCCCCAGCTCCAGCCGCAGGTTGCCCCGCGCATCGATCACCCCGCTGGCCTTGGCCACCAGGAGGGCCACGGTCTCCTGGGCGGGCTCGTCCCCGACGCCAGGCAAGCTGCCGCGCAGCAATGCCGCGTCCAGCTGGGTGCGATTGTCCAGTTCCACGAACACCGAGCTCCCCGCCCCTGTGGGCTGGCGGGTCCCTCGGCCACGCGCCGGCTCAGGTTTCCGAAAAAGCTAGCGGCCGCGGCTGCCGCGCTCAGGGCGCGTAGGATTGCGGCCGCAGGGTGATGCGGCGATCGAGATCGTCCTCGTCGTAGAACACCTCGTGCGAGAGATCCGGGGCGCGCAGCTCCTCGCGCGACTCGCCCAGCTCGCGCGTGGTGTCCGCCAGGCGATCGGCGAGCACTGCGGTGAACTGCCAGAGCAGCTTCATGCCCAGCTCCGGCTCGCTGCGCAGCAGGCCGTAGAACGACTCGCGCCCGATCACCAGCAGCTCCGTCATGGTCTGCGCGCGCGCATGCGCAGAGCGCGGCCGGTTGCGCAGCAGCGCCATCTCGCCGAAGTGCTCGCCAGCGCTCAGCTGCGCCACCTGCGCCTCGGCGCGGAACACACCGACGAAGCCACTCAGCACCAGGAACATCTCGGCACCGATGGTGTCTTGCTCGATGATGACGGCGTCCGGATAGAAGCGCTGCACCTCCGTCAGCGCCAGCACTCGCAGCAGCTCGCGCTCGTCCAGCAGCGCGAACAGCGGAGACGCCGCCAGCACCCGGCGCTTGGCGGCCATGCTGGCCAGCACGCGCGGATCGTAGTCGCCCATGCGCCCGAGCGTCACCGTCACGGCAGTGATGTTGTCCTTGCCGCCGAGCGCGTTGGCGCGCTCGATCAAGCCGTCCACCACCTGCTGCGCGTCATCACCGATCAGCGCGAGGCGCAGCTCATCGGTGGAGCCCGCGCTGTCGTCGAAGTAGCGGTACAGCCCGTCCGAGCACAGCAGGAGCCGATCTCCCTCCGCCACGTCGATGACCAGGGTGTCCGGCTCGCAGTGCTCGTACACGCCGATGGCGCGGGTGAGCGCTTGCTTGGAGGCGAGCTCGCGAGCGGGGCCCGGTGGCACCTTCCGGCGGCGGATCAGCTCGTTGTACACGTTGTGATCGCGGGTCAATAGCTCCAGCTCGCCCTGGCGCGAGATGTAGGCGCGGCTATCGCCGACGTTGAGGACGAAGGCGTGGTTGTTCAAGACGAGCACGGCGACCAGGGTGGTGCCCTTGCCGCGCTTCGAGGGATCGCGACACGCCTCCTGGTACACGGCGCGCGAGGCCGCGTTGGCCGCCAGCTGCAGCAGGTGCAGGATGTGCTGCTTGTTGACCGCGGCGGGTGCGTTTTCGCAGTCGATGTAGTCGCGCAGCGTCTGCTTGTGCGCCACCACCGCCTGGCGAAACGCCTGCACCGCGAGCAAGCTGGCCGCTGCACCTGCCGCTGCTCCGCCCATGCCGTCGCACACCACGGCGAGCCCGAGCGCAGGATCGATCAGGAAATGATCCTCGTTGCGTGCCCTGGTCTGACCCTTATCCGTGGCAGCGGCCATCTCCAGCGCTGGAGGACCCTCGCTGCGCGCAGCGATACAGACACGCGCTGACGTTGGCGTCAGCGGCTGGGAGCTGGAAGCAAGCGACTCGGGTAGCATGCCCTGACGAACGGATTTGGGACGCTGACTTTGACGGAAAATTCTTTGCAGCCGTCCGATTTCACAGCGTCAACGCCATGACGCCACATCGAGAAGCGCTTTCTGAACAATGACATCGCGATGGCGGGAGTGCCGTTCGGCATTTTGGTCTCACGGTGTCACACGCTCGTGCAACGCGGGTAGCTTGCCGCGTGCTTGCTGCGCAGCTAGCTTGACACGTGGCGATACGCGGCGTGGCTGAACGCCCGTCGTGGCACTTTCGCAAGACTATCTACGATGAACGAAGTACTGCCGAACGAACGAGCGCTGTGTGACTTTTGCGACCATGACCCCAACTGGGGGCCGCTGCTTTTTCTGAGGCCGGAACGGCGCGAGAAGATGACCGCGCTGCGTACGGCCGCGGGCGCGGTGCTGCTGGGCATGCCGTACGGGCTGCTGGCCACCATCTTGCTGGCCCTGCTCGCCCACGCAATGGCACGGCCCGCTCCCTCGCTGTTCGTGTTCCCGATCTTTCTGAGCGTGGGCTACTGGGTCGTTGCGCAGGTCACCCTGGCGCGCGCCTGGAATCGCCGCGCGGCGCGCCGGGCGCGCTGGCCCTGAGCGGCGCTCGTGGGCTCGAGCGCTGGCTCAGCGGACGCTGGCCGCCCACGGCGCCGAGTCGTTCAGCGCTGCGTCCATGGTGCGCAGCTGCTGGTCGAGCCAGCTTTCACCAGCGAACAGCTTGACCTTGGTGTCAGCAGGCGTGACCGCGACTCCGAGTGAGAGCGGCATCGCCTGGAAGAGCAGCGCAGCGTGCTGGCCTGCTTGGCGGCTCACGAAGCGGCCCTTCACGTCCATGGTGTTGCTCGCTGCGCGGTCGATCAGCAGCTCTTGCTGCGCGGTCGACAGCGCCACGTGACCGAGCACCTGCAGGTCTGGCATGGCCAGAAAGTCGGCAGCGCCCGGCGGCAGCGTGGGTACCCCGAGCAGTGACAGCACCGGCCGAGCGTCATCGCCGCGCGCGCTGAAGCTCGCTTCCACCCGGCGCTCGATCGGCGCCACCGCCACGTCCTCGAGCCGCAGCTTCAGGCGCCAGGAGTCGATCTTGGTGCTGGGGTCGTGCAAGCTCAGTGGATCGAGATCCAGGCTCAGCGCGGAGAGCCGGACCTTGTAGCCCGGTCCGGGCCAGCGCAACTCTTCGAGCTCCAGCCGCCCGCTCTGGCGCACGGACCATTCCCCCAGCCCGAAGCTCAGGTCTGCGAACGTCAGCTCGGCTTCGCCCTTGTAGGCGCCCTCGCGCCAGTCCAGCTCCGCATGCGCCTGCGGCACGCGTCCGCCGCGCGGCGACCAGCTGGAGGGCGACAGAGCCCCCGGCAGCTGCTGCAAGTCGGTGAGCCGCAGCTCGCGCACGGTCAGGTCGAGGCTGCGCGGCAAGGCAAATGGAAAGTGGCGGGTCAGGCGCACCGCCAGCCGCGCCTCGTCGAGCGCCGCGAGCTGGCTCTGCTCGCGCACGACCGACAGCTTGCTCGAGGTGAGCTCCGCCGCCATCAGCGCTCCGCCCGCCGCGGCCTCGCCCGGCGCCGGGCGCGGTGAGTGAGCCGCCACCGCTACGCTGGCGCTGCCCTGCAGCCCGGCAAGCTCATAGCCCACGTGGTCCGCCGCGTATTCGAGCTCGACACCGTCCACCCCTTGGCCGTGCTCGGCGGCAGCGCGCAGGCGCACGTCCCCCTCACCGCCGGAGAGCGTGCCCAGCTCCGGCCGCAAGCTGCCGGCGAAGCCCAGATCCAGCACGCGGCCAGTGAGCTCCACGCGCACGGTCAGCTGCTCGCGCCAGGCGTGCTTCAGCTCTTGCACGCGCGTCTGGGGCAAGGTCGCGTCGAGCGCGAAGCGCTGCACGTCCAGCACCCGCTGCTCGTCGCCGTAATACAGGGTCCCGCCCTGCAGTGCGATGCGCGTCGGGTCGATGCTCACATGCTGCTGCGGCGCGAGGTGGAAGCCGCCCTGCACCAGGGCGTCGCCCAGGTAGCGCAGCTCCGACACCCACAGCTCCTGGAAGCTAGCAGCCAGCCCCGCGATGCGGATGGGCCACAGGTATTCGGGCTCCGGCTCGTGTGGAGCCGGACGCTTGGGATCGCTGAGGGGTGGCAGCGCCGCGCGGCGCTCCTCCGCTAGCCGGCTGAAGCGAGGGCGCAGGCGCAGCACGAATTGCTCGCCGGTCACGCTGCGGGTGACGAAGCGCCGGCGCAGCAGCTCAGCGAGCGCGATGTTGGCTCTGCCGCTGGGCACGTCGAGCGACAGGTGCACGTTGCTGTCGCTCACCTCCAGGTGCAGCTGGCGCAGGTGCACGACCCCGGGCCAGAGACTGAAGCTGCGCCCCGCTGCAACCTTCACCACACCGGTGCTGCGCTCGAGAAACCAGCCGAGCCCGCCCGTCCACAGCAGCAGGGTGACCAGGACGGCGTGCAACACCAGGATCGCCACCAGCCCTAGCCCCACCCGGATCGCGACGGGCCGGAGCTTTGCCAGCCATGTCCTGGAGCGCGTGCCTGCCAATGCAGTGCATATGAGCGCTCCCGGAGCTGCCGGCAACCTCCAGCGAGCGCACGTGCCGCTCGCGCCCCGGGCGAATGCCGCATGAGGCGGATTGCCTCTGGCGCAAACGTAGCCGGAGCGCATCGCTGCCGCGTCTGGCCCCGCTCCCCCCCATCGCAGCGGGCTGCCTGCGCGGAGGCCCCGCAGCCGATGTATTCCCCGAGAAACATCCACGACCACGCCCGGAACCGCCGCGGCCACCCTTGCAGAGCTGCGCGAGGCTCACGCACGATGAGCCCATGGAGCTCTACCGCCCGCGCCACAGCACCGCTCAGCCCTGGCAGCCAGCCCGCGTCTCGCCGCGCACGGTGCTCGGGTTGCTGTGTGCGGGCGCGCTGTCGCTGAGCGCGTGCACCCGGAGATCTCCTGCGCCACAGCTCGAGTCGAGCGGCGCCGCGGGCGCGCCCCCCGTGGCCTCGAGCGCAGAGGCCGCGGCAGCGCAGCCAGTGCTGAGACATGGCCTGCCCTGGTATGAGGATGCGCCGGACGCAGCGTTCGCCGCAGCACGCGCGCAGGGTAAGCTGCTGCTGGTCGATCTCTGGGCACCCTGGTGCCACAGCTGCCTGTCCATGCAGAGCTTCGTGCTCACCGCACAGAACCTGCCGGCCATCACGCGCCGCTTCATCCTGCTGGCCATCGACACCGAGCGCGCGGAGAATGCAGCCTTCTTGCAGAAGCTGCCGGTGACGGTCTGGCCCACGTTCTACGTCACCAGCCCCGAGGGCGAGGTGCTCGGGCGCTGGCTGGGCACGGCTGCTGCGGCGGAGTTTGCGCGTTTCCTGGCCGAGAGCGATCGCGCGGCGGAGCTGCGCAACAGCGATCGCTTGCCGCCAAGTGATCCGCGCGTGGCGCTGGCCCTCGCCGATCAGCTGGCCACGCGCCGCGAGTTTGCGCAGGCAGCGGAGCAATATGCTCGCGCGCTGGCGCTGGCTCCCGCCGACTGGCCACGCCGTCCGGAGACGCTGGTGGCGCAGATCACTTCGCTCGCGAAGGTGCGCGCCGATCGCGCCTGCCTGGAGCTGGCGGACGGCTCGCTGGCCCAGACGGGGCGCTCCGTCAGCGCCGTGGACTTTGCCGCCTACGCGCTCTCGTGCGCGGATGATGCAGCGCCGGGCGATCCGCTGGCTGCGCGCGTGCGCACTCGGACGGAGTTGCTGATGGGCGAGCTGTGCCAGCAGAGCGACTCGGCGCTGACCCCCGATGATCAAGCCGGCGCTTGCGCGAACCTGGCGGAGGCGCGCACTGCCCTGAGCGACGCGACGGGAGCACGCGCCGCGCACGAGCAGCGCGTGGCCATCCTGCAGCGCGCCGGCGCCGGCAAGCCCGACTCGATCGCGGTCGCGCTGGACTGGGCCCTGACCGACTCGCTGATCACACTGGGCCGCGCGCAGGAGGCGCTCGAGCTCTCGCTGCGGCGCGAGCGCGCCCTGCCCAACAACTACAATCCCCCTCACTATCAGGCCAAGGCGCTCCGGGCGCTGGGGCGGCATGAGGAGGGCCTGGCGGCGATAGAGCGCAGCCTCGCGCTGGCCTATGGCCCCCGGCGCGTGTCGCTGCTCAGCCTGAAGATCGATCTGCTGCTGGCGGCAGGTCGCAAGGAGCGGGCGCGCGACGTGCTGGTGGAGCAGGTCGCGCAGTACCGGGCGCTGCCCGACGCGCAGCAGCAGCCCGCGCAGCTGGCGCGACTGGAGAAGCGCCTGACCGAGTGGCAATGAGCCGCGCACCTCACCTCGCGAGCCTGACCAGCGCAGGCTCGCGCGCGCGGCTGCTCGGGCTCAGGCGGGCACTACCTTCTGAATCGAGCCATCCGCCAGGTGCTGCAGCGGCGCCACCTTCACGCAGCGCAGGTGGGTGACTCCGCCGGACAGCGAGCTGTCATGGTAAAAGAGGTACCACTGGCCCCGGAACTCGACGATCGAGTGGTGCGTGGTCCAGCCCAGCACGGGCTCCAGGATGCGACCGCGGTACGTGAACGGACCCGTCGGGCTCTTGCCGGTGGCGTACGCCAGGTAGTGTGTATCCCCGGTGGAATACGAGAAGTAGTACGTGCCCTGGTGCTTGTGCATCCAGCTGGCCTCGAAGAAGCGCCGATCATGATCGCCCGCGCGCAGCGGCGAGCCGTCCGCGTCCAGGAGCACAATCTCCTGCGGAGCTGAGGCGAACGCGGTCAGATCCTGGCTCAGCCGCGCCACTCGGGGCCCGATCGCCGGGGCGCTGTCCGCCGGCTCCTTACCGTTGGGGTCGTATTTGCCGGTCTGCCAGCGCTGCAGCTGGCCGCCCCAGATGCCGCCAAAATACAGATACGCCTGCCCGTCGTCGTCGATGAAGGAGCAGGGATCGATGCTGAAGCTGCCCGCGATGGGCTCCGGACGAGCCTTGAAAGGGCCCTCCGGGCGCGAGCTGGTGGCGACGCCGATGCGAAAGATGCCCTGCTCGTCCTTGGCTGGAAAGAACAGGTAGTAGACGCCGTCACGGCAGGCAGCGTCGGGGGCCCACATCTGCTTGCTGGCCCAGGGCACGTCGCGAACGTGCAGCGCAGGGCCGTGGTCGATTACCGGGCTCTGCAGATCATCCATCGACAGCACGTGGTAATCGACCATGTCGAAGTGACCGCCTTCATCGTCGAAGGGCGCGCCGGCATCCACGTCGTGTGACGGATAGACGTAGATGCGCCCCTCGAACACGTGCGCGGAGGGATCCGCCGTGAACAGGTGCGAGACCAGCGGCTTGCCTGGCTCTACCGGCTTGCCCACCTGGACCTGCCCTGGAGCGGGCTGGCTGTCAGAAATCGTCTTTTTATCGGCATTTTGCGCACCCATGCGGACCGAGCTACTCCAGCGCGCAGCCGGTTTCAAGTCGGCGGCCCGGGGCCTGCAAACTTTCCGCGCAGCGCAATACTGGCTGCTTGCAGGGCCGGCGCACGTGCGCACGCGACAATCCCGGTCATACTTCAGGAAGCAAGCTCGTTTTTCGAGCGAGCCTCGGGCCTGGCCCGCGCACTCTTTCTGCCTGCGGCACTTTCGCGCCTCAGGCAATTTCTCCAGAGACAGCTGCACACGGAGTGGCTGCTGGGGCGAGCAAGAGCGCCCGCCGGCTGCGCCTGATCCGCCCCGCGCGAGCGCGAGGCACGGCGGACTGTTGCGCGGTGATTCAGCCGGCGCGGCCGCCAGCTGAAATCTTCATGTCCAGCGGCTCCCCCCCTCCCCACTCGGCCCCCGAAACTTCAACCCCCGCTGCGCGCTCCGCGCGCGCAATGAGCGCGCTCTCCACGGTGCTCACCCTGGTCATGCACGCCACCGTGCTGCTGGTCTTCTGGGTGCCCTGGACCTGGCAGCTGCTGGCGCTGGCTGCGGGTAGCTACCTGCTCCGGATGTGGGCCATCACCGCCGGCTATCATCGCTACTTCTCGCACCGAGCCTTCAAGACGTCGCGCGCCTTTCAGCTGGTGCTCGGGGTGCTGGGCACGACCGCCATGCAGAATGGGCCGCTGTGGTGGTCCAGCTGGCACAGGCGCCATCACCGCTACTCCGACACGGCCAGGGACGCGCACTCGCCGGTGCAGCGAGGCTTCTGGCATGCACATATCGGCTGGTTCCTGGACGGCAGCCACGATCACCCGAGCCTCGCCAACGTGCGAGATCTGGCGCGCTATCCCGAGCTGCGCTTCCTCGATCGCCACAAGTGGCTGCCGCTGATCGCGTACGCGGGTGCAATGTACTGGCTGGCAGGCTTTCCCGGGCTGGTGTGGGGCTTCTTCGTGAGCACCATCGCCTGTCTGCAGGTCACCATGTGCATCAACTCGCTGGCGCACGTGTGGGGCTCACGCCGCTTCGACACGCCCGACGACTCGCGCAACAACGCCCTGCTGGCGCTGCTCACCCTGGGTGAGGGCTGGCACAACAACCATCACCACGACATGAACAGCGCGCGCCAGGGCTTGCGCTGGTGGGAGCTGGACGTGACATACGCCAGCCTCTGGCTGCTGGAGAAGCTGGGCGTGATCTGGGAGCTGCGGCGGCCCAGCGAACGCGGGCCGCTGCGCCGCCGCGCCGCACGGTTGCCTGAAGGCGCGCCCGCGCCCGATGGCACGTCGCTCTAGCGGCGTGCCCGCAGGGCCGAGCTCACTCCTGGCTGCGCTCGCACACGTAAGGGATCACGTTCGTGCACGGCCGGTCATTCCAGGTCCCGGCCGGGGCCGTCTTCACCACGCAGTCTTCACGATCCTGAAAGTCGTCCGGCTGCCCCGGGCTCCAGTTGGTGAACGTGAGCGGCGCACCGCCGCTCCAGAACATGCGGCCCTCCTGCACGCGATCGCTGGCCGCGATCCAGAAGGTGGCGGTCATGTGCTCGCCGAGCAGCTCGTCCTCTTCACGCGACTCGATGCTCACCAGGCTGCCACCCCAGCTCTCGCACGCGACCAGCGCATCGGGCCACGTGGCGTTCTGACTGGAGAGGAGATAGCAGCTGGCGCCATCGCTGCTCGCGAACTCGCCCTCGCCTGCGCAGGTGGGCTCGGGCTCCGGCGCAGGCGGCTCCTCAGCCAGCCCCGGATCGAGCGCCACTTCACCGTCACCGGGCAAGCCCTCCGCCAGCTCGGGGTCCATTGCCACGGGTAGCTGCTCGCCAGCCTCTGCCCCAGGCTCGACCGCCAGTTCGTCAGCGCCATCGGGGATGGCGGCAGGCTCGGGCTCCAGCGCGGCGGGGACGTCTGCCACTTCCCGCTGGCCACTCGAGTACGAGGAGATGGGCTCCATCGACAAGCAGCCGACGCTGGCCCACAGCAGGCAAAGCGGCGCCTGCATGCGCATGAGCTTTCGCGAGTCTCTCATCATGGTTGCGTCCAGTTCCGGCTCGGCGAGCGCTTGGCGCCCGACTATGACGCGAAGCGTGAGCTCTCTCGCTGTCTACACAGCACGCTATCACGAATGTGGGTATGCGCACGACATTGTCCACACCATGCGGTTGGCGCAGCACCCGCTGCATGAAACAAACGGCACGCTGCCCTGAAGCCCACGCGGCGAGAAGCCTGAAGCCGCCGTTTGACGCGGCTCAGTGCGTTTCGCCCCTGTGTTGCCCGTGCCTCCGTTCAGTATGAGCTTCCAAATCACTGTCAAGAAGACTCCGGCGCAGCGCGCCAGCCACGCTGCCGTGCAGCAGCGCGCAGCGTCGCAGTCATCGAGAGACCGCGCGCACTTTGTCATGCGACTGCGTCCGCTGCGAGGCATCGGAGGAGCGCGATGTGAGATCCAGTGGTGTGCCGAGCAAGCGCAACGGGGCAGCCCGCGAAGCTCGAGCAGGCGCGGGGCGCGGGCAAACGAGCTTCGTAGAACGAGCGCGGGCGAGCGTGGCAGATGCGCGGCAACGAAGCGGCCTCGCTCACGTGCCACCCCCGGGCGGCGGGTCCCTTGCAATGAGCGCCGGGGCGCGTCATATTGGCTCGGCCATGTATTTGTTCAGCGCACTACGCTTTCTCTGAGGCGTCGCTCTGGCGGTGAGCCCGCTCGTGCACCGTACCGATACGTGATCGGTCTGCCTGCCTGACCAGCCGCTACCTGCTGGTAGCCACCTGATGAGAGGGCATGTCCGGTCCGTTGGATGCAATCCGAGCAATGAGGCACCGCCAGCGATGTTTCGAGCCTCAGCCCTCGAGCCCGACTCTCACGAGGCCGACTCTCACGACGCGGTCTCTCACGAGCCAGCCTCTCCCGAGGCCGTCTCGCTCCAGGGCAGAGGCCGCTCGAGCGTAGACGCTCTCCACATGGAGCGCCCCAGTCTGCTGGCTGGGCTGTCGCTCCGCTCTCCATGGCTTGGCGGCGCCCAGCGCCGCACGAGCTGAAAGTATCTTCATTGCACCTCTGAAAGAGGGCCGTATGACCAAACCGACTCCGTCGTCGTCCACCATTGCTACTCAAGGTCCGCCGCGCGGCGCGATCCTCATCGCCGCCGCCAGCGGGCAAACCGAGCACGAGGTTCAGGTCTCGTTGCATGAGCTGCGGGCCTTGCTGGCGGGCCTCGGCATTCCCACTCTCGATCGCCTCGTCCAGCGCCGGCTGGAGGGCTCCTCCTCACTCGTTCTCGGCAGCGGCAAGCTGGCGGAGCTGCGCCAGCTGCTGGAAGCTCACACGCCACCCGAGGGCGAGAGCCCGTTCGTGGTGTTCGACGGCGAGCTCACGCCCGGCCAGCAGCGCAACCTGGGTGAGGAGCTGGGGGTAGACGTCTTCGATCGCACCGAGGTCATCCTGCGCATCTTTGCCCGGCGCGCGCAGACCAAGACGGCGCGCCTGGAGGTGGAGCTGGCGCGCCTCAACTACGAGGCGCCGCGGCTGCGCGATGATTCCTCGCTCGACACCCAGGAGGGTGGCGGCGGGCGCGGTGGCAAGGGGCACAGCAACCTACAGCTGCGCAAGCAGCTGATCCGCCGTCAGGTGGCGCAGGTGCGGCAAGAGCTGGAGCGCGAGACAGGCCAGCGTCACACCCGCCGCAACCGGCGCGAGGAGACACCCGTGGTGGCGCTGGTCGGCTACACCAACGCCGGCAAGTCCTCCTTGATGCGGGCGCTCACCGGGGCCGAGGCCTACGTGGAGGATCAGCTGTTCGCCACCCTGGGCACCCTGGTGCGGGCCATCCCCGACAGCACGCCGCGCATCCTGGTGGCAGACACGGTGGGCTTCATCCGCAACCTGCCCAACCATCTGCTCGCGTCGTTCCGCACCACCCTGGACGAGGCGCTCGATGCGGACCTGCTACTACATGTGGTGGATGCGTCGGATACGGAGTGGCGGGCGCAGCTGGAGGTGACGCGCAGCGTCCTGCAGGAGGTGGACGCCTCCAGCATCCCCGCGCGGCTGGTCTTCAACAAGATCGACAGGGTGAGCGCGGAGGTGCAGCAGGAGTTGCTCGCTGAATTCCCGGAGTCCATCGCGGTGAGCGCCCACTCGCCGGCAGACGCGGCGCGCCTGCGTGCCGCCCTGGTGGCCTTCTTCGAGGCGGACTACGCCGAGGGCGTGCTGGAGATCCCCTTCTCGCGCGGCCAGATGATCGGCGAGATCCACTCTCAGGCTCGCGTATTATCGCAATCCTACACGGCCGATGGATCGGTGTTGAACGTCCGCGCTCGGGCCAGCCTGCTGCGCGACTGGCGCCAGCGCCTGGCGGAAGACAGCGCCTGAGCGGCCCTGTTTTTCCGTTTCACAGCTGGCATTTGTGCCGCATCCGGTCGCTTCCGGGCTTAAGATCGGCGCTTTGCCGGTCGCTGCCGCCAAGGTCGCACCTCACGCGCAAATGCCAGCGTTTTCCGTTGTCTGCTATACCTTGGGAATGACCTCGCTGCGGCGCCTTGCTGGGCTGACCTTGCTCGGCGTCGCGGGCGTCATCTTCGCGCGCTCCTCACCCGCACCAGAGGCACCCGCCCTGGCCAGCGTTGCACCGGGTCTGCGCGAGGGCGCGCTCAGCGACGGTGCCGAGCTCGCCGATCCGCGACAGCCGGTGTACAGCTCGGCCATCCTGCGCTGGCGCTCTCACGCGCAGGAGCGCATCCTCGGTCGCGATCAGGGCACTGAAGACGCCTTCGGCCACGTCATCCCCGCGCGGCGCGTGGCGCTGGATGAGGGGCAGGTGCCCGCGCCCATCAACGGCAACGGTCTGGGCCAGTTCGTCCCGGTGGAGAACGAGGCGGCGCTGGCACAGTTCCACGCCGCGCTGGACGCGCTGGTCGCCCATCCCGATCAGAAGAACAAGGTGCGCATCGCCGCGTACGGTGCCTCGCACACTCAGGCGGACGTGTACGCCAGCTACCTGCGCTACTACCTGCAGGAGCGCTTCGGCAACGGCGGCCCGGGCTTCTTCCCGCTGGGCATGGAGCGTGGCTGGTCGAAGCACCACTTCGCGATCAAGAGCCGCGGCGTGGACGTGGAGTACGTGACCAGCAAGGGCCCGCCCCCACACGGCCGCTTCGGGCTCTCCGGCTCTGCTGCAGTCACCGGTCCCAACGGCTGGATCCGCATCACCCCTCGAGACGGTAGCGATCCAGAGCTGGCCGCCAGCCAGTACGGCCTGTACTACGCGGCAGAGCCAGCCGGCGGTGAGCTGAGCGTCAGCGTCGGCGTCGGCGCGCCGCAGCTGCTCTCTGCTCGCTCGGAGACGGTGGAGCCGCGCTTTCAGCTGTTCGAGCGCCAGCTGGGCTGGCACAGCGTGGAGGTGCGCGGCACGGGCGAGGGCAGCACGCGCCTCTTCGGGCTGAGCATCGAGCGCAAGCAACCCGGCATCGTGCTCGACACGCTCGGCATCCGCGGCACGCGCGCCGCCACCATGCTGTTCTGGGATCGCGCGCTGTGGGAGGAGCCGCTGCGCCAGCGCGCGCCCGATCTGGTGCTGCTGGCCTACGGCACGAACGAGACCACCGATCGCAGTCAGCCGATCGAGGAGTATCAAGCCTCGCTGGAGCGCGTGCTCGACAAGGTGCGGCAGGCGCTGCCCGGTGCCAGCTGCGTGCTGGTGGGCCCGGGGGATTTTCCGAAGGCGCAGGGCAACGGCTGGGTCACGCGCCCCCGCCTGCTGGAGATCATCGCCGTGCAGCGCCAGCTGGCACCGCGCTTCGGCTGTGGCTTCTGGGATGCGTACAGCTTCATGGGTGGCGCGGGCTCGATGGTGGAGTGGGTTCGCGCCCATCCCCGCCTGGGCGCGATGGATCACATCCACCTCACCACCCGCGGCTACGTGCGCATGGGCATGGCGCTGGGTGATGCGCTGCTGCGGGCGTACGACGCCCGCCATGTGCCGGCCTACGCCCGCGTCGCAGTTCAGCGCGAGTCGGAGCGGCTGGGCTCGGCCGTCAGAGACTCGGGCGTACGCGCCGTCGCGGGCTCTGGCTCCGACTCGCTGTAGACGTCGAGCGCCGGCAAGGGCTGCCCCGTCATGCGCTCGCGGTACTCCGCATAGCGCTTCATCAGCGCGCGATACACCAGGGTGGCGATGACCGCCTGCCCCGCCGCCGTGGGGTGCGAGAAGTCCGGCGCGGCCAGCTGCGGCCGAGCCTGGAACCAGCGCGCGATGGAATTCTCCCCGCCCATGGCGTGGAAGGTGTCGAAGAACGCGCAGCCGTTCGCCTCTGCCACCCTGCGCTGCGCCGCCACCAGGCGCGGCACGATCGAGCGAGTGCGCACGCTGTTCTGCACGCGCGCGCCATGGTCGATCAAGGACATCACCATGCACGAGGCTTCGGGCCTGCCGGCGCGGAACTTGCGGATCACGCGCGTGTACTCGTTCTCGTACGGGCGCATGGTGGTCTTCAGATCGTCATTCTCGCGCTGCACGTCGTTGCCGCCGAACATGAACACCATCAGGTCGACGTTGCGCCGGCGCAGCTGCCAGGCGAGGTGCGCGGGGTCCTGATAGTCGAGGCGCTGGGTGAAGCTGCCGATCAGCGAGAGCTCGTCCCACACCACACCCGGCACGTCGCGCTCCAGGACCACGCCGTAGCCGCGCGCCACGCCATTGCCGGTGACCTTCACCTCGATCGAGTGAGGCCCGTCGGGAAGGTTGAAGACCTCCACCGCGTCCGCGGGCTTGGGGGCGCGGGTGTCGATCACGCGGGGGGCGCCGCCGTCGATCTTCACCTGAAAACGGGCGCCATCGGCGGCCTTGGCGTACCACAGCTCAAAGCGCGAGACCTTGTCACCGGGGCTCTTGGTGCTGGTGCTCCAGCTGCTCTCCCCCCCGCCGCTGGAGCTGGAGTGCACGCCCGCGTAGCCATAACGCCCGTCCGGGCGGCACTTGAAGATGATCTCGCACGAGCGCCAGCCGCCGCGATCCTCGAAGCGCACGCCGCGATGGCGATAGCCAACGCTGTATTTGCTGAGCGCGTGAAAGCCGTGGCCCGCGTCACCAAAGCGAGCCTGCAGCCGCTGTCGCAGCGCGTGGGTCAGCCCATCGCCGCCGAGCACCGAGTCACCCCACTGCCCGGCGCGGGTGATCGCGCCCGGCACCTTCAGCTCCGTCAAGGTGAGCTGGCCAAAGTAGTGCGCCAGCGCCTCGGGCTGCTCGATCTCCATGGCCAGCTTGCCGGTGTCCTCCGGGTGTGGCGTGAACTCCGGAAAGACTGCCGGCTCGGCGCCAGCAGGCGGAGCCTCGGTGCCGGGGCTGCCCGGCTCAGCTGCGGCGGCGCCCGGCTCTGCCTCGCGTGCGCCCGCCGCTTCGCCCTGGTCCGAGTCTTCCCCCTCCTCGTCCTCGAGCTCGGCGGAGAGCGCCAGCTCCTCAAAGCCCTCGACCTGCTTGCGCTGCTCGCTCTCGTCCCGCTCCGCCTGCTGGCGTGCCGTGACATTCCAGAAGGGCACGTAGCTGCCTCCGGGATACCAGGGCCGCAGCCAGGCCAGCCCCGGCACGAGGTACGGGATGGCGAGCAGCCCCAGCAAGCTGAAGATGATGCCGAACAGACGACGGCGCGCGCTGCCGGTAAGCTCGAGCAGCGCCGGACCTGCCGGTTCTTCGGAGGGAGACATGGGAGGAGAGAGCAAGCCCCGAGGTGCTCAGAAGGAGAAATAGATGTTGGCGCGCGGGCCCTCGAGCATGCGCGAGATCAGGAACATGCCCCCCGCCAGCGCGACGGCCACCGCCGGCGCCGGCATCCAGCGGGTGAGCTGCTGCCCGGCTCGCTCGCTCCAGCGCGTGGGCAGGAAGTGATAGCCGAGCCCCAGCACGATCACGACCAACAGGCCATAGTGGGCTGCCCAGAGCAACGGATCCGCCAGCGCGCCCAGCGCGTCCGCGCGCTCGAACAGCCAGTCATAGAGGCCCTGCATGCGGAACAGGCCATCGCGCACGCCCAGCGAGTCCCAGTGCAGCAGCTGCGAGGTCATCTGCCCCGCCTCCCGCAGCGAGTTGGCGCGGAAGAAGATGCGTGAGAGCACCGTGAACTGGAACGTCAGCACGACGTGAATGACCGCCCACCAGGGCCCGTGAGCCGCAGGGGGCAGGAGCCCGTTGACCACCGCCACGGCGAACGTGAACATGGCAAGCAGCACCGCCGAGTCCAGCGGCTGACCGAGCCCGAGCGCCAGGCACAGCGCCATCAGCGACAGGAACAAGGAGGCGCCCAGCATCATCACCGCGTAGATCTTCTCGCCACGCTCGGACTGGAAGCGGTTGAAGCGACTGTACAGCAGGGCCAGCGCGTGCAGGTTGCCATAGATCACGAAGTTCCAGCTGGCCCCGTGCCAGATACCGACCAGGAACATGGTGAGCCACAGGTTGAAGTAGGTGCGCGCCTGTGAGCCGCGGCTGCCGCCGAGCGGGTAGAAGACGTAGTCGCGCAACCAGTTGGACAAGGTCATGTGCCAGCGCCGCCAGAACTCTCCCACGTCGCGTGACTGGTAGGGCCGATCAAAGTTCTCCGGCAGCCGTACCCCGAGCAGGCGGGCCACGCCGATGGCCATGTCGGAGTAGCCGGAAAAGTCAGCGTAGATCTGCAGGGTGAAGGCGTACAGCGCGAGCAGGTTCTCGAGCGACGAGTAGCTCTGCGGGGTGGCAAAGACCAGGTCGGTGAAGTTGGCGGCGATCAGATCGCCCAGCACGACCTTCTTGATCAGGCCCTTGCTGATGCGGAAGATCGCGAAGTTGATGTCGTCCAGGTCGACGCGCGCGGCCGCCTTGAGCTGGGGAATCAGCTCCCCGGGCCGCACGATGGGGCCCGCCACGAGCTGCGGAAAGAACGCCACGAAGGTGGCGAAGCGCAGGAAATTGCGCTCTGCCTCGATGCGCCCGCGCCAGACGTCGATGGTGTAGGCCAGGCTCTGGAAGGTGTAGAAGCTGATGCCAATGGGCAGCGCCAGGTGCAGGCTCGGCACGCGGATTGGTATGCCCAGCAGGTGGAAGACCTCACCAGTCACCTCCAGGGCGAAGCCCGCGTACTTGAAATACGCGAGCATGCCCAGGTTGCCGACCAGGCTGACGCTCAGCGCCAGGTTGCGCTGCGACCGGGTACGCGCGACCGAGATCCGCCTCGCCACCAGGTAATCCATCACCGTGGAGAAGGCGATCAGCCCCACGTAGTACCAGGGCGTGGGCCATGGCCCCGTGGGTGGCTTGGCGCTGGCGCAGTAGAAGAAGTAGCTGGCCCCCAGCAGCATCAACAGGCGCAACACTGGGCGTTTGGCGAGGAGCCAATACGCAAGCAGCACCGGGACGATGAAAAGGACGAAATCGAAGCTGGCGAACAGCATGCAGCGAGCTCGCGAAGCCCGCTGATCGCGGGCCCGCACACGGGGTCATCGTGCCTCGAGTCGAGCATGAACGTCGACGGGAATGGGCCGGCGAGCGGGGTGCTCCCGCTGGCCGACGGCGCCGACCCGCCGCCCAATGCCGCAGAGCGGCACATCCTGCCCGGGCATGGCCGGACCGCTCTCAGGTGAAACTGATTATCATTGCGGTTGGCTACCAGGTGTGCGTGTTCCGAGGTGGCTCGCTGCGCGCCGACAGGCAGCGAGGTGACGCGCCAGAGTGAGTCACTGCGGCGCGCGCGCGCCGTGCCGCTGCAGGAACGCTGGCAGTTGCCTCTGCCGAGCGCGTGGGCGCTGCGATATAGTCGGGCATGGCCTCACGTTCGCTCTCTCGCGTGCTGGTGGTGGTTGCCGTCAGTCTGCTCGCCAGCTGTGCAGCGCAATCGAGCGCGCCCCCTCCGGCTCCACCCCAGGTGGAGCAAGCGCCCGAGCCCCCGCCGCCGCCCAAGGAAGAGCCCAAGCCCGAGCGCGCGGTCAGCGAGGTGCTGTCCGTGCCGGACAAGGCCTGGGTCTTCAGCTTCGAGGGCTCTGCCGCCTATGACAAGGCGAAGGCCAGCTGTGACGAGCGCTTCAAGGAGGAGCCGGCCGCGCGCGCGCGCTGTATCACCAAGGCGCGCGACACCTACGTGGCAGACGCCATGGAGTTCACGCGGGACGCCGCCGGCAATGACGTCTGGGTGATCTATCGGACCAAGAGCAACAAGCTGATCAAGGTCTACTCCGTGCAGATCGAATATGGCCCGCAGGAGGGTGACACCGTCAGCATCAAGAAGCTGGGGCGTGAGACGGGCAAGCCCGTGCTCTTCTCCGGTGTCTCGGAGTTCAAGGTCAAGCTAGGCGGCGAATACAGCCTGGAGATGGAAGACGCGCAGCACGGCCTGGTCGCCTACGACGCGCGGCTCGGCTTCATCAGCTCGCAGTGACGAGCGCGGCCGCGGGCGAGTAGCTCAAACCGCCGCGGGGCTGCCCTGCGGCGGCGGCACCGAGGGCGGGCGGGTCGAGTTGGGCATGGCCGGCGGCCTGCTCGCCGCCAGGGCCGAAGGCGGCGGCGGCGGCAGCGGGTTGGCAGAGAGGCGCGGCGACTCCGGCGCTCCCGCCAGCGGCGCCGGCGCGTCGATCAAGGACGCAGCGATGGCGCCCCCGTCATTGAGCCGCAGCTGCGCGAACACGGCGCGCAGATCCGGCGGCAAGATGCGGATCTTGTCCACCAGCTCCGCGTGCGTGCAATACGTCTCCTCGCGGCGCCCCTCGCCCAGGTTACGGCGCAGCACCAGCTCACCCGGTGCGCCCGAGCGGCGCGAGATCTCGACCACGGTCGGCGCGATGTCAGCGATCAGCGCCTCCGCGAGCAGCCGCGGCGACTCCAGCTCGAGCAGCGGCCGCTCGGCAAAGGTGGCGGACACCAGGCGCCGGCGCATGCCCGGCAGATCGCGCAGGGACTCGGCGGCGCTGCGCCAGAGCGCCAGCATCGCCGCCAGATCCTTACCGGAGAGCAGCAGCGGCTGCCCCTGGTCGGGGGTGCCATCTTCCTTCAGCGGGCTGATGGCCGCGGTGATGCTGTCGGTGAGCCCCACCCGCAGCCGGTAACCGGTGCCCGAGGCCGCGCCGCGGCGCAGGCTGAGCACGCCAAAGTGATCGCCGATCACCAACTCGCTGATGAACATGCGCTCCACACGGGTGGGCGTCATCTCCACCCGCTTGGAGAGCCAGCCCGACTCCTTCGGCATCTGGACCTCGAGCTGCGGCACGAAGTCACTGACCCGGCGCGGCCTGGCCCAGGCGTGCATGTTGGGCAGCACGACCCCGAACGTGGCGGTCACGTCATAGGGCGTGGTGATGGTGACCTGACCGGCGTTGGACTCGGCGCTGGCGAGCACCTGCATGCCGTAGCGGCTGCCCGGCGGCGCGTGGCGCTCGAGGAAGTGCTCGACCGCGTGCACCACCGTCTCGCGCGCCTTGTCCATGATGTGCTTGACCTGCGCGTTCTCGGCGGCCACCTGCGCGTCGAGGTCGGAGGTGGCCACATCGATCATGCTGCGCGTGCCTGCCACGATCTGCGCCGCCGTCCGCACCGTGCGGTCCATGCCTTCGGTGATCGAGGCCGCGACGGCGGCCTGCACGCGCTCGAACAGCGCGTTGAGCTCGATGACCTCGCGCTCGCGCGAGCGCTCGCTCGACTGCGCGCGCTCCACGGCGGCACGGATGGACTGCTGAGCGGAGAGCAGGCGGACAGCACAGTCGACGCTGTCACGCATCATGTGGATGTAATCGAGGTCGTGAGGGAACGGGGTTGAATCCCCGTAGACGCGGGACATGCCCGTGAGCGTATCACGTGCGTGCGCAAGTGCCCGTCCCGGCACGGATTAGCGCGGGCGAGGTGGGTGCAGCGGCGCGCCGCGGGGCTCGCCGGGCGCCGCTCTCGTACCCGCGCGCTGCGCGACGGTTCCAGCAGCGGCGGAGCGGTCGCCTCGTTTGCTCTTCCTGCTTTGTCACAGCGCCCGGGCCCGATCGGCTAGCCTCGCGCCCGTGCTTCGAGGACGGCCGCCAGCGGATGATACCCCGCCGCGCAAATTCCGCAGCCGCTGGCGTGCTACGGTCGTATGGACCGAAGTGTTACGTCAGCGGATGACTCGGATCGCTCCGGCGAGCGCCCTTGCGCTGTGCCTGGCCTGTGTGAGCGCTGGCAGCGGCTCCTCTCCGCTGCCCACCGGCACGGAGCCGCTGGCAGCCACTGTGCCACCTCCGGCGCCAGCCGCACCGAGCGTGAGCACCGCGCCCCAGCAGTGGCAGCCGCGCGGCGCGAGCAGCAGCCAGCCCTCGCTGGACATCCCGGCCATCGACCAGCTGGTGAACACCGCGCTGGCAGAGCGCAAGATGCCGGGTTGCGTGGTGGTGATCGGCAGGCAGAGCGGCGTGCTGTTTCATCGCGCCTACGGCCAGCGCGCGCTGGTTCCGGCGCCCGCGCCGATGACGGAAGACACCATCTTCGACATCGCCTCGCTCACCAAGCCGCTCGTCACCGCCACCTTGATCCAGAAGCTGATCGAGCGCCGGCAGCTGCGCCTGGACGAGCGGGTGGCGCGCTACCTGCCGGAGTTCGCCGCCAACGGCAAGGGCGAGGTCACCGTGCGCCAGCTGATGCTGCACACGGCGGGCCTGCCGATCGTGAACTCGCTCGAGGACTACGCCGAGGGCGCAGCGCTGGGCCTCTCGCGCGTGTTCGAGCAGAAGCTGGAGGCGCTGCCCGGGCAGCGCTACGTGTACGGCGATCTCGGCTACATCACCCTGGGCGCGTTGATCGAGCGTGTCACGGGCGAGCGCCTGGATCAGCTCGCCCGCCGTGAGATCTTCGAGCCGCTCGGCATGTGGCAGACGGGCTATCTGCCGCCTGTCAGCCAGCGCTACCGCATCGCCCCCACCGAGATCGCGCAGGAGCGCCCGATTCCGCTGATCCATGGCGAGGCCCACGATCCGCGCGCCTGGATGCTGGGCGGGGTGGCGGGAAACGCCGGGGTGTTCGCCACTGCCGACGACGTGGCGCGCTTTGCGCGCATGATGCTGGGCGACGGCATGCTGGACGGCGTGCGCGTGCTGAGCCGGGCCAGCGTGCAGGAGATGACGCGCGCCGAGCTGCTGCCGGGCGGCGCGGTGCGCAGCGCGGGCTGGGACATCGCCAGCCCCTACTCCAAGCCCCGCGGGCGCTACTTCTCGCCGCGCGCGTACGGCCATGGCGGCTACACGGGCGTCTCGCTGTGGATCGATCCGGAGCTGGATCTGTTCGTGTATTTCGCCAGCAACCGCGTGCACCCGACTGCCGAGAGCAGCGTGATCAGCCTGCAGGCACAGCTCACCGATGCCGCCGTCGAGGCGCTGCATCCCCTGCCCCCGAGCTGCAGCCCCGCCGAGGCGCCCGCGGGCGCCGCTGCACCGGCAGCCGCTACACCGGTCGCCCCGGTGCGGGCCGGCATCGACGTGCTGCGCGAGCGCGGCTACGAGGAGCTGCGCGGCCGGCGCGTTGCGCTGGTGACGCACCGCGCGGCGGTGGCAGCAGATGGCACCACCACCCTCGATCTGCTGAGCCAGGCGCCCGAGGTGCAGCTGGTCGCGATCCTCAGCCCCGAGCACGGGCTGGAGGCCAAGGCCGAGGGCGCCATTAAGGACACGCGCGACGCGCGCACGGCGCTGCCCGTGTACAGCCTGTACGGCAAGACGACGCGGCCGACGGCCAGCATGCTGCAGGGCGTGGACCTGCTGGTGGTCGATCTGGTCGACGTGGGCACGCGCTACTACACGTACATGTCGACCCTGCACCAGACCCTGATCGCGGGCGCAGAGCACGACATCCCCGTGCTGGTGCTCGACCGCCCCAATCCGATCGGCGGCGTGGCGGTGGAGGGGCCGCTCTTGGATGTCGGCTACGAAAACTTCGTCAACCATCACCGCCTGCCGGTGCGCCACGGCATGACCGCGGGCGAGCTGGCTGCCCTGATCAACGTGGAGCGGCGCATCGGCGCGCGCCTGCAGGTGGTGGACGTGGCTGGCTGGGAGCGCGGCATGTTGCACGCGGAGACGAAGCTGCCCTGGAGCAATCCCTCCCCCAACCTGCGCGACCCCGAGGCCACCCTGCTGTATCCAGCGATCGGCCTGCTGGAGAGCACCAACGTCTCGGTCGGACGCGGCACCGACCGGCCCTTTCACATCATCGGAGCGCCGTTCATCGACGGCGCTGCATTGCTGCGGCACCTGCGCGCCGCGCGGCTGCCCGGGGTGGAGTTCGAGGCGGTCGAGTTCAAGCCCGACGCCAACCCGCAGCAGGGCAAGCTGTGCCGCGGCGTCGCCGCCACCGTCACCGACCCGCGCAGCTTTCAGCCAGTCCGCACCGGCATCGAGCTGGCGCGCGGCGTGTGGCGGCAGCGCCCGCGCCAGTGGCACTCGGAGAAGCTGATGCGGCTGATCGGCAATCAGGCGGTGGTCCGCGCGCTGTTTGCCGGCTCCAGCGCGGCGGCCCTGGAGCGCATCTGGCAGCCGGAGCTGGACGCCTTCCTGGAGCGCCGCTCGCGCTTTCTCCGCTACCCGGAGTGCGCGCGCTACCTGCCGCCGCCACGCTGAGGCAGCGCTCGCGAGCGCGCGCTCGCGCCAGAGCCCGCTGCGCAACCGAAACAAATCGTGCTAGCTCCGGGCCATGCTCTCGGGCACCCTCCATGTGCGTGCTCCGGCGCGCTGCGTGGCCTCCAGCCTGCTCCTGCTGCTCGCGGCCTGCGCGGGCGCGAAAGCGCCGCCCGGCGGCGCCGCTGCACCGGACCCCGCTCCCGCAGCTCCCGCAGTGCGCAAAGCCCCGGAGCGCAGTGGCTCGGCGGCAGCTCCAGCCCCTCCCCCGCCGCCTCTGTCCACGGCCCCGCCTGCGCCTCCGAGCGAGCAGCCTCCCGCTGCGCCCGCCGCCAGCGGCGAGCCGTGCGGCGCGCTGCAGTGCCGCCGCTTTGCCAGCGCCGCCGCGGCGCTACGGCACGTACTGCGCGAGCAGCCGCTGATGCTGGGGCTGGGTGAGGCACACACGCCGGCGACCAGTCAGCACCTGGCCACCACCGCCGCCCGCTTCTCCGAGCAGTTGCTGCCGGTGCTGGCCGGCAATGCGAGCCACCTGATCGTCGAGTTGCTGGCGCCCAACCCGGCCTGCCGCGAAGCCGCGCGCCCGCTGGAGCAGGCGCAGAAGCCGGTGACCGAGCCTCAGGCGCCCAGCAACCAGGGCGACTACGTGAAGCTCGGCGTGCGCGCGCGCGAGCTCGGGGTCGAGCCCTTTCTGCTGACCCCGAGCTGTGAGGAGTTCCAGGCCATCGCCGACGCTGGCGAGGACGCCATCCCGCAGACCCTGACCACCATCGCGACCATCACCACGCGCCTGGCCAAGGGCGCGCTGGTCCAGAACCACAAGGCGGGCAGCTCGCGCCTGGTGCTGGCGTATGGCGGCGCGCTACACAACGATCTCTCGCCGTCTGCCACCCGCGAGTCCTTTCGCTACGGCGACGCGCTGCAGGCCTTCACCGGCGGGCGCTACGTGGCCCTCGACCTGATCGTGCGCGAGCTGATCAAGAACAACGAGGCCTGGCGCTCGTTGCCCTGGTACGGGCAAGTCGATCCCGAGTTGCACCCCGAGAGCTACCTGCTGCTACAGCCGGCGCCGCACAGCTACGTGCTCTTCTTCCCGCGCACGGCCGACAGCTCCGCGCGCTGAGTCACGCGCGCGCCGAGCGACCGCAGCGCGCGAAGCAAACAAACCTCTCCCGGCGCTGCCTGCGCACGTGCTAAGGCTCTGCCATGGCAGAGTTCATTTTCACCATGCAGGAGGTCACGCGCATCCATCCACCGGACAAGAAGGTGCTGGAGAACATCAATCTCTCCTTCTTCTTCGGTGCCAAGATCGGCGTCCTCGGTGCAAACGGCTCCGGCAAGAGCTCGCTCTTGCGCATCATGGCCGGGGTAGACAAGGAGTTCCTGGGTGACGTTCACCTGGCTCCGGGCACCCGCGTCGGCTACTTCGCGCAAGAGCCGGAGCTCGGCAACGCCAAGACCGTGCAAGACGCCGTGAACGAGTCCGTGCAGGACATCCGCAGCCTCGTCACGCAATTTGAAGAGATGAGCATGGCGCTGGGTGAGCCCATGTCGGACGAAGCGATGAACCGCCTGCTGGAGAAGCAAGCCGCTCTCCAGGACAAGATCGAAGCAGCCGACGCCTGGAACCTGGACTCGCGGGTGAACATCGCGATGGAGGCGCTGCGCCTGCCGCCTGCCGACGCCACCCTGGAGCACCTGTCCGGTGGTGAGCGCCGCCGCGTGGCGCTGTGCCGCATCATCCTCAGCCGGCCCGACATGTTGCTGCTCGACGAGCCCACCAACCACCTGGACGCTGAGTCAGTGGCCTGGCTGGAGCGCTTTCTGCAGGAGTATTCGGGCACCGTCGTGGCCGTCACCCACGATCGCTACTTCCTCGACAACGCCGCCGAGTGGATCCTCGAGCTGGACCGGGGCCACGGCTATCCGTTCAAGGGCAACTACTCCTCCTGGCTGGAGCAGAAGCAAGCCCGCCTCGCGCAGGAAGAGAAGAGAGAGAGCGCGCGCCAGCGCAAGCTGAAGCAAGAGCTGGAGTGGGTGCGGCAGTCGGCCCGCGCGCGGCAGGCCAAGAGCAAGGCGCGCCTGGCCGCGTACGAGGATTTGCTCGCCAAGTCCGAGCAGGCGCGCGGCGACTCGGCGGAGATCTCCATCCCGCCCGGGCCGCGCCTGGCCGATCTGGTGATCGAAGCCAAGGGCCTGAACAAGGGCTTCGGCGATCGCTTGCTGATCGAAAACCTGACCTTCCGCCTGCCGCGCAGCGGCATCGTGGGGGTGATCGGCCCCAACGGCGCCGGCAAGACCACACTGTTTCGCATGTTCGTGGGTCAGGAGCAGCCGGACTCCGGCGAGCTCCAGGTGGGCGACAGCGTCAAGATCGCGTACGTGGATCAGTCGCGCGGCGCGCTCGAGCCGGAGCGCAACGTGTGGGACGAGATCTCCGGCGGCCAGGAGACGCTGCTGCTCGGCAAGCGCGAGGTCGCCTCGCGCGCGTATTGCTCCTGGTTTGGCTTCAAGGGCAGCGATCAGCAGAAGAAGGTCGGCAACCTGTCCGGTGGGGAGCGCAACCGCGTACACCTGGCCAAGCTACTGAAGGAGGGCGGCAACCTGCTGCTGCTGGACGAGCCCACGAACGATCTGGACGTGGACACCTTGCGCGCGCTCGAGGAGGCCTTGCTGGAGTTCCCTGGCTGCGCCGTGATCATCACGCACGATCGCTGGTTCCTCGATCGCATTGCCACCCACATCCTGGCCTTCGAGGGCGACAGCCACGTGGAGTGGTTCGAGGGCAACTACCAGAGCTACGAGGAAGATCGCCGGCGCCGCTTCGGCGAGAGCGAAGATCAGCCGCACCGCATCAAATACAAGAAGATCACGGTGTAACCGCGCCGCGCCTGCTCCTGCGGCTTCTCCCCGCGAAGTGCGATCTCCCTGGCCGAGATCATTCGCGGGGAAAGCCGGGCAGCTCACGCAGGCCGCGGCGGAACAGCGCCCAGAGCCACGGCACGCTGAGCAGCGGCAGGGCCGCCAGCAGCCACTCCAGCTCCAGGATGCGCTCGAACAACGCCGCCTGCGAGAGCATTGCCAGCAGGTTGTTGATGGCGTGTGCAGCCACCGGTGCCCAGAGCGAACGGGTCTGCACGTACAGCGCCACCAGCGCCAGACCCATGAGCGTGGAGCCGACGAGATCAAAATGCGCGGCGCCGAATAGCAAGCTGGAGCCCAGCGCGGCGAGCAGCGGCGGCCAGCGCCGCAGCAAGCGGCGAAAGAGAATGCCCCGGAACAGGATCTCCTCCGCGATCGGCCCGACCAGCACCACCACGATCAGGAGCAGCGCCTGCAGCGCGGGGTCCTCCAGCTGAAAGCCGTCGGGCGCGCCTTCACCCCAGTCCGGATCCAGCCACAGTCGCACTGCCAGCCAGGCCATGCGGGCCCCGAGCACGGCCAGGGTAGTGAGCAACACGCTGGCGAGCTCTGGCACGATCCGCTGGCTGCCCATCACGTCTGGCAGCGAGTAGCGGCGGCGGCGCGCCACCAGCAGCCAGTCCAGCAGCGGCAGGCTGAAGCCAGCCCAGAACGCTGCGACCCGCCAGGCTTCACCGTTGGCGCCAGGCCGCTCCGCAGCCAGTCCGCACACCGTCAGCGCCAGCAAGCCGAGCAGCACCGGCCTCAACACGGGCAGCCGCATCACAGCGCTGCCCGCCGTGCCCGGCGCTGCTCCGGGTGCACCGGCGCCGCCGGGCTGCGGCGGCGCCTCTGGCTGCTGGCTGCGGCTCAAATGCTGCGAGCTAGAGGAGCTTCTCGTGGCCCTGCGCGCCCAGCTCGCTCAGCAGCTCACCCAGGTTGCGCACGCTGTCCTTGTGCACCACCAGCAGCACGTCCGGCGTGTCGACCACGATGACCCCGTTCAGCCCCATTGCAGCCACCGGGCGCTCGCCCGCAAGGTTGTAGATGAAGCTGTCCTCATTGCGCACTTCCACCACGGAGCCGCGCGTGACGGTGGCGCCGGGGCTCTGCTCCAGCGCCTCTTTCAGGCTGTACAGGTTGCCCGGGTCGCTCCAGCCGAGCTCCACCTGCAGCAACACCGCTTGCTCGCGCGGCAGCTGCTCCAGGATGGCCACGTCAAAGTGCAAGGACGGCGCCTTTGGATAGAGCTCATCCAGCTTGCTGCGCTCCTGCGGAGTGCCGCGGTACGAGACGATCTCCTCGATGCACGCCGCCAGCTCCGGGGCGAGCCGCCGGAAGGCCGCCGTCATGAACTCCACCGTCGTGACGAAGTAACCGGAGTTCCAGACGAAGTTGCCGGAGGCCAGCATGTCCTCGCAGCGCGCCTTCGGCGGACGATACTGCCAGGACTTGAAGCCGTAATACGGCATGCCCTCCAGCTCACCCTGCCGCTCCCCCAGCTCGATCCAGCCCAGGTTCTCGCTGGGGTAGCGCGGCTTCTCCCCCAGAAACACCATGCGCTGCGGGTTGGCGCGCACCAGCGCGTGCCCGCAATCGATGGCGCGCTCCAGCGCTGCCGTATTCTTGACGTAGTTGTCCGCCCACTGAAACAGGAACGGACCCGTCACCCCGTCCTTCTCCAGCGAGAAGAAGGCCAGCGCCACCGCGGCCGCCACGTCTCGCCGGCACGGCTCGAGCAAGAAGTTGCTCGCCGGCAGCTCCGGCGCCTGCGCGCGCAAGATCGGCTCGTAGGCGCGGTTGGTGCCCACGTACGTACGCACCGGCGGCACGCGCGTCGCGAGCCGCTCCACCGCCAGCTGAAACGACGACTTCGAGCCGATCAGCGGCGCAAACTGCTTGGGCGAGTTCTTGCGGCTCAGCGGCCACAGCCGCTGGCCCGTGCCACCGGCGAGAAGCAATGCTCCGAGTGTGCTCATGCTGGCCTCCGACGGGTTGTTGCTCGAGGTTGCTGCGCGGCTGCGCCGCTGGTGCGCACGCCCATCAGTGGTGCCCGTGCGGAGGATGGGCGTGACGGTGCTCGATCTCGGAGCGCGTGGCCTCTCGCACCTGACGCACGCGCAGGTCGAAATGCAACGTCTTGTCCGCCAGCTGGTGGTTGGCGTCGATCTCCACGTCGTTGAGCAGCACCTTCGTCACCACCACGTTGCGGGTCTGGTTGCCCATCTGCAGCGAGTAGCGCTGGCCCTTCATGGGCGTGGTGCCCGGGGGCAGGCGCGAGATCGGGATCTTCGAGATCAGCTTCGGATCACGCGAGCCATAGCCCTTCTCCGGTGGAATCGACACGGACAGCGTCTCCCCCGCCGACTTGCCCTCCAGCGCCTCTTCCAGGCCCGGAACGATGTTGGCATGACCATGCAGATAGTAGAGGGGCTCCTTGCCGCTCCGGTCGATGACGCTGCCGGTGTCGTCCTTGAGCGTGTACTCCAGGGCGACGACCCGATTCCGACGAATTTCCATGCCGGAGGCTCTAGCCGAGAACGCGGCCGCCGGCTAGCCATCTCATCTCCTGCACGACGCGCCACGCGCGACGCCTGCGCGATTTTGCACAACTGCCGCAGCATGGGGACCGAGAGCAGAGCTGGATCCGCAACTGCGGAGCCGCCCGGTTCGATCGTGTCCCAGCAACCAGTGGAGCGAGCCATGTTGAGTGGCCAGTGCCGGGTCGAGGCGATTCCGGTGGCGAGCAGTGTGGCGTCGGGCAGGGGCGCGTCGGGCAGTGCCGCGTCGGGCAGTGGCGCACGGCTGGAGGTGCTCCATCTCAGCCTGGACTTGCGCCTGAGCCCCAGCGCAGCGGAGCAGCTAGCGCCCGCCCGCATGTCACCTTGGCGCCGGGCGCGCTGGCTGCTGGCAGGGCCGTGTGCCCTGCTCCTGCTGGGGCTTGGGTGGTGGTGGCACACCGGCTCACCGCAAAGCGAAGCGCCTGCACGGCCCTCACCCACGCCGCAGCCACACGGCAGCGAAGCCGCAATTCCAGAGCCTGTGCCCGAGCCGCTGCCGGAGCCGCCGCCAGAGCCACTGGCGCCTGCCGAGCCCCCCGCACCGCCGCAGCCACTGCCGGCGCCCGCGGCACCTTCGGTCCGACCGGTGGCCCCTGCACCGGCCCCGCTGGCGGCGCATGCCGCAGAGCCGGCGCCGCAGCGGCAAGCGGCGCCCGCGCCGCAGCAGGCAGAGGCCGCGCCCGCCCCGCTCCAGCGCCCCGCTCGCGCGGCCCGCGCTGGCCTCAGCCGTGGCTCGCCCGAGCGTGGCCCCCGGGCGCGCGAGGCCGAGCTACTGGAGCTGTTTGGCGACACCCAGTGAGCCGTGCGCTCGCCGCCGGCTGGCGCCGCACGGGCCAGGGTTCCGCGGCGGAACAGCGTTCCCGGTCGCCTAGCCAAGCAGGCTCGATGCGCGGGCGCTGCCGTGGATCCGGCGGCTAAAGGTTTGAGGTACGCAGCTCCGGTGATAAAGCGAGGCACCGTCGGAGGCCGTTGCCTCCGCCCCTGCCGCTGAGCTGGCCCCGATGATCCCCATTCTCGCCCCTCGAGCTTCGCTTCCCGACCTGTACCGCGAATTCCTCGAGCAGCTGAGTAGCGGAGGGTTCAGCGGCGAGATCGCGACCGACTACGCGACTCGCCTGGTCGCTGCGACTGACAACTCCGTGTACCAGCTGCTGCCGGTGGCGGTGGTGTTCCCCCGGCATGAAGCAGACGTGCAGCTGACCCTGCGCCTGGCTCACAGCGAGGGGTTCCGCGGCATCAAGCTCAGCCCGCGCGGCGGCGGCACCGGCACCAACGGTCAGGCGCTGTGCGACGGCGTGATCCTGGATCTCTCGCGCCACTTTCGCTCGATCCTGGAGCTGAACCTGGAGGCGGGCTGGGTGCGCGTGCAGCCGGGCGTGGTGCTCGACCAGCTCAACGACTACCTGCGCCCGCACGGCGTGTTCTTCGCCCCCAACCTGTCACCCAGCAGCCGCGCCACGCTCGGCGGCATGATTGCAACGGACGCCTGCGGCAAGGGCTCGCGCATCTACGGCAAGACCAGCAATCACATCCTGACCCTGCGCTCGGTCTTCCTGGACGGCAGCCCGTTCGAGTCGCAGCGCGTGTCGCCTGCCGAGCTGGAGCAGCTGCAGGCGCGCCCGGATCTGGTCGGTGAGGTGCACCGCACCGTGCACCAGATCGTCAGCACGCGGCGCGGCACCATCGCCAAGCAGTTCCCGCGCCTGGCGCGCTTCCTGACAGGATACAACCTGGCTCACGTCCTGGAGGACGACGGGCACTTCAACCTCAACTACATCCTGGCTGGCTCCGAGGGCACGCTGGCCGTGGTGACCGAGGCCAAGCTGAGGCTCACCCGGCTGCCCAAGCACAAGCAGCTGTTCGCCGTGCGCTACGACTCGTTCGATGCTGCGCTGCGCGCGGCCAACGTGCTGGTGCGCAGCGAGCCGGGCGCGATCGAGACAGTGGACGAGACAGTGCTGGGGCTCGCTCGCAAGGACGTGGTCTGGTACGGGGTCAAGCACCTGCTCGACATGCCGGGAGAGCCGCCGGCGGCGTGCATCAACCTGGTGGAGTTCGAGTCGGACGATCCGGCCGTGGTCGAGCGCAAGGTGCGCGACCTGAGCCACACCTTGGAGACGGAGCGCGGGCAGCCGGGCAAGGCCATCGGCTACACGCTCGTCACCCGCCCGGAGGAGATCGCTGCGCTCTGGGGGCTGCGCAAGACGGGCGTGGGCCTGCTGGGCGCGCTCGCCGGCGAGCGCAGGCCCGTGCCGTTCGTGGAAGACACGGCGGTGCCACCGGAGCGCCTCGCCGACTACATCCGCGACTTCCGCGCCATCCTCGATCGCCACGGCTTGCGCTACGGCATGTTCGGGCACGTGGACGTGGGCTGCCTGCACGTGCGCCCCGCGCTCAACCTGCGCGATCCGCTCGATGCGCAGAAGCTGCGCGAGATCAGCGACGAGGTGGTGGCGCTGGTCAAGAGCTACGGCGGCGTGCTCTGGGCCGAGCACGGCAAGGGCTTCCGCAGCGAATACAGCCCCACCTTCTTCGGTCCGGAGCTGTACCAGGAGCTGCGCAAGGTCAAGGGTGCCTTCGATCCGTACAACCAGCTCAACCCGGGCAAGCTAGCCACGCCGCCCACCAGCGGTGAGCGGCTGATCAGCGTGGACGCCAAGAAGCGCGGCGACTTCGATCGCGAGATCAGCAAGGCCGCCCAGGCCAAATACGATGTGGCCGTGCACTGCAACGGCAACGGGCAGTGCTTCGACTACCACCACGATCACGTGATGTGTCCGTCGTTCAAGGGCACGCGCGATCGCATTCACTCGCCCAAGGGCCGCGCGGGGGTGATGCGCGAGTGGCTGCGCCTGGCCTCGAACGCCAACTTTGACCCGGGCGCGAACCAGGGCACGGGTCGCGGCGGGCGGCAGGGCCGCGGAGATGCGGCCGGCGACTTCTCCCACCAGGTCTACGACGCCATGGATGGCTGCCTGGCGTGCAAGGCGTGCGCCACGCAGTGCCCGATCCGGGTGGACATCCCCGAGCTGCGCGCGGAGTTTCTCTCGCACTACCACATGCGCTACCGGCGCCCGCTCAAGGACCACCTGGTGGCGGGGCTGGAGGGCATGTTGACCCTGCTCGGCCGCTGGCCGCGCTTTGCCAACTGGTTCCTGGGGCAGCGCTGGTTCCGCGCGGCGCTGGCACGCTGGGGCGGCATCGTGGATCCGCCGCTCCTGAGCGAGCAGCGCCTGGAGGCGGGGCTGCTGGCGCGCGGCGCCGCGCGCTTCGACCTCAAGGAGCTGCGCAAGCTGGAGGGCGCGGAGAAGGAGCGCACCGTGCTGGTGGCGCAGGACGCCTTCACCACCTTCTACGAGACCAATGTGGCGCTGGCCGTGTACGACGTGCTCACCCGCCTGGGCCTGAGCGTGGTGTTCCTGCCCTTCCGGCAGAACGGCAAGTCACTACACATCAAGGGCTTCCTGGATCGCTTTCAGCGCCTGGTGCGGCAGAACAGCCGCTTCTATGCGCGGGTGGCCGAGCTGGGCATTCCCATCGTGGGCATCGAGCCTGCGGTCACCTTGACGTATCGCGATGAATATCGCGCCGCCCTGCATCGCAGCAGCGGCAGCATCCGCCCCGGTGACGAGCCCGGGCCGTACCGCATCCAGCTGCTGCAGGAGTACCTGGCGCAGAAGCTGACCGAGCTCTCTGCGCCGCAGCTGAGCCCGGACAGCGCCAAGCCGCTGCTCCTTTTCGGGCACTGCACCGAGCGCACCGAAGAGGTGGAGTCGCAGAAGCAGTGGCAGGCGGTGTTCCGCGCCTTCGGCCTGAGGCTGGAGCCGCAGACCACCGGCTGCTGCGGCATGTGCGGCGTCTTCGGGCACGAGGCGGATCACTACGAGGTATCGCGCGGTGTGTTCGAGCTGAGCTGGGCGGCGCGCCTCTCGCGCGAGCCGGCGGCGCAGCAGAGCGTGGTGGCGCCCGGCCACTCCTGCCGCAGCCAGGTCAAGCGCTTCGCCGGCTTCGTGCCGCGCCATCCGATCGAGGCGCTGCGCGACGCGCTACAGGCCGCGCCCGCAACGCCAGCGGAGTGATCCGGGAATCGGCGTGGTGCGGAGTGAGCCAGCGATGGATCACGCTCGGCTTGGCGCATGGTCGCGGTGCTGCGCAAGGCCAGCGGCTGAAGTGGCTGGCAGCTAGCGCGGCGGTGGAGGAGGAGGCGGCGGCGCAAAATACGCGGCCAGCGCCGGCACCTGCCCCGCCGGTTGCCAGCCAGCCATTCCCGGCGACCAGACCAGAGTAGCTGCGGTGAGCTGGCCCTGCGCGATGGCGGCCTGGAGCTGCGGCAGCGCAAAGGGCCCCTGCGACTGGCCATTGTGCGACACGTGGAACATCGGCGCGGCGGCGCCGAGCCCGGGCAGCGGCGGCGGGGCGGCAGCCGCAGGGGATACACCCGCGGGGGGTGCCAGCGCGCCCTGCGCCAGCTGTTGACCGAGCGCGAGCCCCGCGCCCAGGCCCACCCCCTCGCCCAGCCCACTGCCCACTCCGCCGCCAGCGCCGATGGCCTGGCCCAGCTGAAACTGCTGGTAGCGCTGCATGTCCCCCAGCACGCTCATCTGCGTGCGCGTATCCAGCGCCTTTTCCACCTCGGGCGGCAGCGACACGTTCAGGATGAACAGCGCCGGCACGTCCAGCCCGTATTCATCGTCGATGCGCTCGCGCACCAGCAGCCGCAGCTGCTCGGACAGCTCGCGATAGCGCGAGGCCAGATCGAGCGCGGCGATCTTGGCGCGGCCGATCAGATCCGTGAACGCCTCGACGATCACCGAGCGCATCAGCTCTCCCAGCTCATCCGCGGCGAACGTGGCGTTGGTGCCGACCAGCTCCTTCAGGAGCAGCTTGGGCTCGATGGCGCGCAACGAATAGGTACCGAACGCGCGGATGCGCAGCGGGCCAAAGTCCGCATCGCGCAGCATCACCGGGTTGGGCGTGCCCCACTTCAAGTCGGTGAGCTGGCGGGTGCTGACGAAATACACCTCGCTCTTGAAGGGGCTCTGGAAGCCGTGCTTCCAGCCGCGCAGGGTGCTGAGCAAGGGCAGGTTGTCGGTGGTCAGCTCGTATTGACCGGGCTCGAACACATCGGCGATCTCGCCCTGATCCACGAAGATGGCGCACTGCCCGGGGCGCACCACCAGCTGCGCGCCGTTCTTGATCTCGTTGTTGTAGCGAGGAAAGCGCCAGACCAGCGTGTGCTGGCTGTCATCCACCCACTCCACGATGTCGACGAACTCGCCGCGCAGCCTGTCAAAGAGCCCCATCTCGATCTGACCTCCAGTGCTCGAGGCTAGACCGAGCCCGCGGGCGCGGCAACGCGGAAGCGGCCGGCGGCTGCGCGGCGCATGGAGGCGCGAGGCGCGCCGGCAGGCATCCGCGGCGTCAGAGCGCGGCGGGCAGCGCAAAGCGAAAGGGCTGGCCGCCAGCGCCCCTCTGGTGGCATGAGGTCGGAGCGTGGAGGTGCGGCACATGTCGGGCGGCACGGAGTGGCTGGTGGACGCCTTTGGCTGCGACCCGGTCCGGCTCGCCAGCCCCGCAGCCCTGCGTGCGCTGAGCGACGGGGTGATCGCGATCCTGGGCTTGCGGGTCCTGGGCGCTCCGGTGGTGCATCAGTTTCCTCCGCCCGGTGGCGTCACCGGCCTGTACCTGCTCTCGGAGTCGCACTGGGCCTGGCACACGTATCCCGAGGCGGAGCTGGCCACCTTCAATCTGTATTGTTGCCGCGCGCGGCCACCGCTCGACTGGCCCGCGCTGCTCGGCGCAGCGCTCGGCGCCGGACGGGTGGAGGTGGCGAGCGTACGGCGCGGGCTCGGCGCCGGCGCTGCCCGCGCTCGCGAGCCGGCGGACTCTGCCCGGGCCTGGGCACAACCCGGTAGCGGGAAGTGAAGCTGTTCTGTCCCAGCTGCGGCAGCGCAGTCGAGTTTCGCTACGATGACAGCTTCGTGCGCGTGTGCGAGGCGTGCCACTCGGCGCTGCTGCGCACGGATCGCGGCATCGATAGCCTGGGGCAGTTCAGCGACCTGGCGCCCTCCACCACCGGTCTGGCGCTGGGGCAGCGCGGGCGCTGGCAAGGCGTGGGCTTCGAGCTGGTGGGGCGCACCCAGTATGGCCATGGCGCCGGCGGCAGCTGGGACGAGTGGTACCTGCACTTCGAGGATGGACGCTGGGGCTGGCTGAGCCAGGCAGAGGGGCGCTGGGCCATCACTTTCGAAGCGCGCATCGCCGAGGCCGCCACCAGCTCTGCCCTGCCCGCCTTCTCCGAGCTGTTGCCGGGAGCGCACGTGCAACTACCGCTCGCCGCTCGCCTGGCCTTCACCGTGGGCGAGCGCGGCGAGGCGGAGTTGCTCAACGCCGAGGGCGAGCTCCCCTTTGCTTTCCAGCTGGGCAGCACCAGTCGCTTCGTCGATCTGAGCGACGCCCAGGAGCGCTTCGCGACCCTGGACTATGGCTCGCCCCAGGGCTCGCCCGCCGATGACGGCGCGCCGCAGCTGTACGTGGGCAGCTACACCAGCCTGGCACAGCTGGGCCTGCGCCTGCGCGAGCCCGGGGCGCGTGAAACGCCGCCTTTGCCGGGCAGCAGCGCCCAGCGCCTGGCGTGCCCCAACTGCGGCGGCAGCGTGGAGCTGCGCTTGCCGGGCAGCTCGCTCGCCGTGGTCTGCCCGTATTGCGCGTCCATGCTCGACTGCGAGGGGCCGCTCACCATCCTGAGCCGCCTGCAGCAGCGCTCTCAGCAGCAGAGGCCGCCCATCCCGCTGGGCGCGCAGGGCGATTTCGCCGGGGTACGCTACACGGTCACGGGCCGCCTGGTGCGCGCAGTCAGCTACCAGGGCCAGTGCTTCGAGTGGGACGAGTACCTGCTGCATGCGCCGGCCGTGGGCTACCGCTGGCTGGTGTGCTCCGGCGGGCACTACAGCTTCGTGAGCGAGGTCCCCGCCGGCGCCGTGCAGACGCGGGGTGAGCACCAGGTGCGCTACCAGGACCAGACGTTTCAGCTGTTCGAGCGCGCCGAGGTGCGGGTGCTGGAGGCGCACGGCGAGTTCTACTGGCGCGTGCAAGCAGGCGAGACCGTGCAGAGCCGCGATTACGTGGCGCCGCCGCTGATGTTGTCGCGCGAGCTCTCGCAGGGCGAGCTGCACTGGTCGCTCGGCGTGTACCAGAGCGTGGAGCAGGTGCGCAGGGCGTTCGGGCTGGCGCAGCTGCCCGATCGCCGGCGAGAGGTGGGTCCCCATCAGCCGTTTCCGCATCGCCACTGGCCGCGGGTGGCCGCGCTGGCGCTGGCGGCGCTGGTGCTCTGCGCGGGCCTGCTGGCGCTGCTCAGCAGCGGGCAGAAGGTGTTCTCGACGAGCCTGGCGCTCGGCAGCGAGGAGTTTCCCGAAGCGAAAGAGAGCTCCAGCCTGGCGCAGCATGTGTACGTGTACTTCTCCCCGAGCTTCGAGCTCGAGGGCGGCAGCAACCTGCAGCTGCAGCTGCAGCTGCCACTGCGCAACTCCTGGGCGTACGCCGGCATCGACCTGATCGACGAGGGCAGCGGCGAGCTCTCCACCCTGGGCATGGAGCTCTCGCAGTACTCCGGCGTGGAGGAGGGCCAGGCCTGGAGTGAAGACGCGACCAGCGTGGAGCGGCTGATCTCCGTCCGCAACTCGGGCAGCCACGTGCTGCGGGTGGAGCTGCAGACGCCGGCCAGCAGCGGCCGCCTGACGCTCGGGCTGCGCCAGGGCGTGTTCGTGGGCGGCACGTTGCTGCTGGCGTTGCTGGCGCTGGGGCTGCCTGCCGTGGTGCTCGCGCTGGTGCAACACGGCTTCGAGCGCCAGCGCTGGAGCAACAGCGACTTTGCCCCGGCGCTCTACGCCAGCGGCGGCTCTGAGGACGACGATGACTGAGCCGCTCGACCCCGGCGCCAGGTCGGGCGCACCGCTGCCGCCGCCGCCTGGCGGCAAGCCCTCGCTGGGCGTCTGGCTGTACGGGCTATTCGGCGCTGCCGTGGTCTCGCTGTATCTGGTGGCGGGGCTGCGCGGCTGGACGTGGCACTCGGAGCAGCGCTCTGCCCTGCCCGGCAGCGTGCGCCAGGCGCCTGGCGGCTATCGAGGATACAGCTTCTGGCACAGGGGCTACCAAGGAGGAAAGTGATGAAGCTCGAACAGATCGGCAATGCCCTGCTCGCGTCGGGGGCGATGGCGCTGCTGGGCGTGGCCGTATTTGGATTTACCTTCTGGCTGATCGTCAAGGTCACGCCGTTCTCCATCCGCAAGGAGATCGAGGAGGATCACAACACGGCGCTGGCGATCCTGGTGTCGTCGGTCATCCTGGGCATCGCGCTGATCGTGTCCGCAGCCGTGTCCGGCTGAGAGCTCGCCCCCATGAGCAGCCCCAGCGCGGGCGCGGGCAACACGACCAGCCCCCGCCTGCTGTACGTCAACGTCCTCTTGATCGCCACCTGCGGGCTCATCTACGAGCTCCTGGCGGGCACGCTCGGCAGCTACCTGCTGGGCGACTCCGTCACGCAGTTTTCCCTGGTGATCGGCCTGTACCTGTCGGCGATGGGGGTGGGCTCCTGGCTCAGCCGCCACCTGGAGGGCAACCTGATCCGGCGCTTCATCGAGATTGAGCTGCTGGTGGCGCTGATCGGCGGCCTGTCGTCGCCCGTGTTGTACTTCGCGTACGCAGAGGTGCGCCACTTCCAGCTGGTGTTGCTGGGCTTTGTCTTCACCATCGGCACCCTGGTGGGGCTGGAGCTGCCGCTGTTGATGCGCCTCTTGCAGAGCCAGGTCGCGTTCAAGGATCTGGTCTCGCACGTGCTCACCTTCGACTATGCCGGCGCGCTCGCCGCGTCGCTGTTGTTTCCGCTGGTGCTGGTGCCGGAGCTGGGGCTGATCCGCACCTCGCTGCTGGTGGGCCTGGGGAACGCCGCCGTCGCGCTGTGGGGCACGTTTCTGTTTCGCGGCGAGCTGCCGGTCGCCGGCCTGCGCTTGCGCGCAGGGCTGGTGATCGCGCTGCTGGTGGCGGGCCTGGGCTTCGCGCCGCAGTTGACCACCCTGGCCGAGAGCCGCGTGTATCCCGACGAGATCGTGGTGACGCGCACCAGCCACTACCAGCGCATCGTGGTCACCCAGAGCCGCGACGGCTTTCAGCTGTTCCTGAACGGCAACCTGCAGTTTGCCGCCGCCGACGAGTACCGCTACCACGAGGCGCTGGTGCACCCGGCGCTGCTCGCTGCGGAGCGCGCGCAGGGGGCGCCCCCGCGCAGGGTGCTGATCCTGGGTGGGGGCGACGGGCTGGCGCTGCGCGAGGTGCTGGCGCACCCGACGGTGGAGCACGTGACCCTGGTCGATCTGGATCCGGCGATGACGGAGCTGGGCCGCGAGTTTGCGCCGCTCGCCGCGCTCAACCGTCACGCCTTCGAGGATCCGCGCAGCGAGGTCGTGAACGCCGACGCGATGATCTGGCTGGAGAGCGCGCCGCGCGGCTACGACGCGGCGATCGTGGACTTTCCGGATCCCAACACCTTCGCGCTGGGCAAGCTGTTCACCCGTCGCTTCTTCCAGCTGCTCGGGCAGCACCTGAGCCCCGATGCAGCGCTCTCCGTGCAGGCCACCTCGCCGCTGTTCGCGCGCAAGTCGTACTGGTGCATCGTGGAGACGTTGCGCGCGTCCGGTTTCGTGGTGCACCCCTATCACGTGGCGGTGCCCTCCTTCGGCGAGTGGGGCTTTGCGCTGGCCAGGCGGCAGCCGTTCGAGGCGCCGCGCGAGCCGCCGGCCCTGCCCTTGCGCTTTCTCAATCGTGAAGCGCTGGCGAGCATGTTCCACTTTCCGGAGGACATGGGCCCGCTCGAGGTCGAGATCAACCGCCTCGATAGCCAGCGGCTGGTGCGCTACTACGAATCGGAGTGGCGGCGCTGGCAATGAGCACGCGGCGCGAGTTCATCGCGGCGCTGCTCGGCGCGCCGCTGGCCAGCAGCTGGGCTTGCCGTGGCGGCAAGCCAGAGCTGCCCGACGGTGAGCTGCTGCTGCCCGGCAAGCGCGCGGGCCATCGCCTGCGCGACGGCTTGCCCGTGTTGCCCGCGGCCACGGCCACGCGCCCCGTGGAGGTGGAGGTGGCGATCATCGGCGCCGGCGCCGCGGGGCTCGCCGCGGCATGGTGGCTGCTGCGCGCGGGGGTGGAGGACGTGCTGGTGCTGGAGCTGGACGACGTGCCGGGCGGCACCTCGCAGGCAGCCCGCTCGTCGCTCACCGCGTATCCGTGGGGCGCACACTACATCGTGGCGCCGCAGGCGCATCAGGCCAGCCTGATCGCCCTGTTGCACGAGCTGGGCGCGCTGGAGCGCGAGAGCGCACAGCCAGCGCTGACCGAGCAAGCCGCGTGTCGCGATCCCGAGGAGCGCGTGTTCTATCGCGGCCGCTGGTACGAGGGGCTGTTCCTGCACGCCGGCGCGTCGCACACGGACCAGGAGCAGCTGGCGCGCTTCCAGAGCGAGATCGCGCGCTGGGTGGAGCTGCGAGATGAAGCGGGGCGCCGCGCCTTCGCGTTGCCCGCGTCCGCCGCGTCCAGCGCGGCCGAGGTGCGCGAGCTGGATCGCATTTCGTTTGCGAGCTGGCTCGACCGCCACGAGCTTCACTCGCCGCGCCTGCGCTGGCTGATGAGCTACGCCTGTCGGGACGACTACGGCCTCTTGCCGGAGGACACCAGCGCCTGGGCGGGCATCGCGTATTTTGCCTCACGCATCGCCCAGGCGGGCAGCGAGCCCCAGCCCGTGCTCACCTGGCCGGAGGGCAACGGCAGGCTGATCGCGCAGCTCGGGCGCTCGCTCGGGCCACGCCTGCTGCTGGGGCACCTCGTGACCGGGGTGCGGCCGAGCGCGGCGGGAGTGGAGCTCTCCGCCGTGCATGGCACGAGCGGGCTGCGCATCTCGGCCCGTCGCGCCATCGTCGCCACTCCCGCTCACGTCAGCCGGCGCATCGTCGCGGGGCTCGAGCAGCGGCCCGTGGCGCGAGTGTCGCTCGATCGCGGGGCCTGGGCCGTGGCCAACTTGCACCTGAGCGGGCGCCCCCGGCTGCGCCCGGGCGACGCCCCGCTCAGCTGGGATAACGTGCTGCACGACAGCCCCAGCCTCGGCTACGTGGTGGCCACCCACCAGCAGGGGCTGGACTACGGCCCCAGCGTGTTCACCTGGTACTATCCGTTCACCGGCGACGGCGCCGCGGCGCGCCAGACGCTGGACGGCGCCGGGCGCGAGGAGTGGGCGGCAGCAGCGCTGGCGGATCTGAGCCGAGCGCACCCCGATCTGCGGCGGCTGTGCACGCGCATCGACGTGGCGTACTGGGGCCACGGCATGGCGCGCCCGCGGGTGGGCTGCGTCTTTGATCCGGCGCTGGAGGCGGCGCGCGCGCCGCTCGGCGCCGTGCACTTTGCCGCCAGCGAGCTGAGCGGCATGTCACTGTTCGAGGAGGCGCTGGATCACGGGGTGCGCGCCGCGCAGGAGGTGCTCGCCGCGCTGGGGCGTGCGGCGTGACCAGCAGCTCGGAGCAGAGCTACGCCGCACTGACCTCGCGCGCCGCCGTGGCTCGGCAGCTCTGGATCTTCTCCGCGCGCGCGGACCTGCTGCTGTTCACCCTGCCGGCGCTGTTTGCACTGGGCGTGGTGGCGCTCAGCCCCGAGGCGCGCTCGGGCCAGAGCCCCGAGTGGGTATGGTGGCTCGGCGTGCTGCTGGTCGACGTCGGCCACGTGTGGTCCACGCTGTTCGTCACTTACCTCGATCGCGCGGAGCTGGCGCGCCATCCCGCGCGCTACGCGCTGCTGCCGGCGCTGGGCTGGGTGGGCGGAGTGGCGCTGTACGCCAGCGGCGGCGCGGCGCTGTTCTGGCGCTGCCTGGCGTACCTGGCCGTGTTTCACTTCGTGCGCCAGCAATACGGCTGGCTGGCGTTGTACCGCGCGCGCGAGCGCGACCAGAGCCGGCTGGGCGCGCTGCTCGACGGCGCGGCCATCTACGCCGCGACCCTGTATCCGCTGCTTCACTGGCACGCCCACTTGCCGCGGCGCTTCGACTGGTTCTTGCCCGGTGATTTCGCCAGTGGCCTGCCCCAGCTGGTGGCTCGCGCAGCGTTGCTACCTTACCTGCTCGCCCTGGGCGGCTACGTGCTGCGCGCGCTGTGGCAGTGGCAGAGCGGGCGGCGCGTAGCCTGGGGCAAGCACCTGCTGGTCGGCAGCACCGCCGCCACCTGGTACGCCGGCATCGTGGCCACCGACGCCGACTACGCCTTCACCCTGTGCAACGTGCTGGTACACGGCATCCCCTACGCGGCGCTGATCTTCAGCTATGGCCGCCACGTCGCCGGAGCCCGGCAGCAGCCCGAACGCAGCCTGGCCGCCCGCCTGATCGGCGGCAGCCCCGGCGCCGCGCTGCTGCGCTTCGTCGGCTGCCTGTGGCTGCTCGCAGTGCTGGAAGAGCTGCTCTGGGATCGCAGCGTGTGGCACGAACGGCCCGAGCTCTTCGGCAGCGGATTGCAGCTGGATGACGTGCACGTGTGGCTGGTGCCGTTGTTGGCAGTGCCGCAGATCACGCATTACCTGTTGGATGGGGTTTTCTGGCGTCGGGGGCGGAATCCTTTGCTGGGGGAGTGGTTTCAGAAGGATTCGAGGAGCCTAGGAGCCTAGGAGCCTAGGGCTAGGAGCCTTACGGATCCCAGACGCCGCCGACGCGCAAGCCGCCGCGCAGATACCAGGCTTCGGGACGGGCCGAGTTTGCGAAGTGGTACTCGGTGGCGACGGCGAGGCCGACCCAGGGGAGCACGCCGCGCAGGCGGAGCGCGGAGACGCCAATGGTCGCGCCGCCGCGTACGCCGTAGCTGAGGCTGGTGTTGGAGGCCTGGAAGAGCCCGACGGAGGCGGCCTCGAGATCCACGTTCCAGCGATCGAGGTGCAGGCGCACGAGCAGCGGCAGCGCGGGGATGTAGTTCACTACCAGGCTGGTGGGCTGCTGATTGGGCTCCACCAGCGCACCCCCGCCAAACTCCAGCCCGGCGAGCAAGCTCACATGGGTGAAGCTGTAGCCGCCCAGCACGCGGCCAAAGCCGCCCGCGCCCACGGCCCAATCACCTCGGGTGCGACGCAGCTGTGCGGTGCCGCCGGTGTCGAAGTTGATGATCCAGCGCTCGCGTGTGCTCTGCAGGCCGCGGAAGCCCGCTGCGGGTCGCACCCAGAAGGGGCAAGCGCCGGCCCGCGCGAGGCCGCGGCGCAGCGCCTCCAGCTCGCGACCGAGCGCGAGGGCCGCTTTCACCTCGCTCGTCAGCTCGCCGCCGGCGCGCTCGAACAGCTGGCGCGGGTCACCGGCGCGCGCTTGCTTTTGCTCCAGCTGCGCCAGTGCTTGGGCGCGCACCTCGGGCGTGGCGCGACACACCGACTCCATCACGTCGGGCTGAATGGCGGTCTGCTCCAGCTCGTCGATCAGCCAGCTGCCGTCGGACTCGGCCTCGACGATGCGCTGCAGATCGAAGAGCAGCGCCTCGACGGCTGCCGCGCTGGCTGCGCTCGTGGCAGGCTCGGCGCTGGCTGCTTCAGCTCCGCCGGCTGGCTCGGGCGCGCTCGTGCTCTGCGCTGCGGCTGGCGCTGCGCAGAGCCATGCGCTCAGCGCGAGCCCGAAGACGCGACCGCAGCAACGTCCGCGATGGGCCGCCAGCACGCGGGCACCTTAGTGCTCTGCCCGCGGCGCTGGCCACCGTTTTCTCACCGGCGTTTCACTGTGGCTCGGCGCGCTCGAGCTCTGCTTCCCAGCGGCCCTCGCCCGCGTTCATGACCTCCCAGCGGCACCACACGCCGGCGAGACGCCCTTCGCCAGACTGCTCGACCCACATCGCCACGCCACCACCCGGGGCACTGCGCCGGCCTTTGAGCTTCTTCGGCTCCGCCGCCACCAGCAGCAGCTGGCGCTGCGACTGGCCGTTCCACTGCAGCACCTCGACCAGCAGGTTCGGGTGGATCGGCTCGCGCTTCGCGGCGGCATCGGGTCGCACGCCCAGACAGGCCTCCAGGCTCTCGACGTCCAGGTCCGTCTGTCCCCACAGCAGCCGCTGACCCGGATCCAGGTCTTGCCCCGCCCCGCCGGGCAGCTCCGACGCAGAGATGCGTTTCAGAGTGAGTCGCCCCTTCGCGGAGCGCTCTTGCTGCGGGCAGCTGGCGGTCATGCGCAGACGGTAAGCGCCTGCCTGCACCGGCAAGCGCTGCGCAGGCGCCGGATCGTCCAGATCCGCCTGCTGCGAGAGCTCGGGCTCCTCTGCCGGTGGCGGTTCCGGCGGCAGAGCAGCTGCCGGCGGCGGCGGCGAGCCGCACGCAAGCAGCGCGAGCCCAACGATCAACGCCAGCGGAGTTCGAAACATCGCCTGTTTCAGGCAACGGAACGGCCACGTGCTTGCCTAAGTGCACCGGGCTCGCTGCTGCGCTCAGGCCACGGCAGGAGCGAGCAGACGCGAGCACCCTTGCCCCTGCCAGCAACGAGGTAGCAGGGCCTGCGACACGGGTGATCCTGGCGGCGTACCGGGTAGCCTGGAGCAGCGATGGGGCTCAGCCACTGCCAGGGCCAGTCAGCGGCGCTGCGCGTGGGCGGAGGGGCCGCACGCGGCGGGGCTCGCTGAGGGCGACGCAGGAGCGCTGCTCGCTGCACGAGTGGTACCGCCAGCAGGCGTAGCCGCTGCCTGAGGTGCGGGCACGCGGCCAGGCACCGTGGAGGCGGCTCCTGGCGACGTGTCCAGCGGCCCTGCCAGGGCGATGATGTCATTGATTCGGGTGGCGATGTTCATGGCCCTGCCTCCAACGAGAACGAACGCGGGGGTTGGTCAGCTCCAGCCCCATCGGCTGGCACACGCCGGTGGTTGCGCGCTGGCGCCGATTGTCAGCAATCCACCAGCGGTGGTGGACGATGGGAGCAAAGCTCGGCTGGAGACAGCACACGCCAGGAGTGAGCCATCATGAATGAAGTCGCCCCGGAGGCGCCCGAGACCCGGGCCGTTCGCTCGAGCCATGTGGCGCCCATCTTCGCGCGCGCTGCCGACGGCCTGGTACTGAGCCTGCGCCGTGCCATGGGCGTTCCCGACGAGGCGGAGCCCGAGGTGGAGCAGGAGTTCGCAGCTCTGCGTGCCACCCTGGAGCGGCAGTTTCGGCCCGAGTTCGACAGGATGTATGCCGGGCTGCTGAAGCAATACCTGGGCACCGCCAGCTCCGTCGTCGTCCAGGCGCTGGAAGACCCGTCGGTGCAGGCCTATCTGGCCGTCTCCGATCGGATCGCAGGTGACGTGGACACCGCCCTGCGCGGCTGCATCGCTCGGCTCGAGGCGATCCTGAGCCCGCCGGCTCAGAGCTGATCCGAGCGCGGTCGCGAGCCCCGCTGCTCCAGAGCCAGCTCGAAGGCATCCGCGGCGGCTTTCAGCGCATCGGTCTGGCGTATGTCGCTGCTCAGCGCGCTCAGGCGCTCCCGCACCTGCGTGCTCGCCAGCAGGATCCCGGCTTCCCGCACCAGGCCCTCGACGTCGCCCGTGCCCGGTGCGAAGAACGCTCCCACGCCGAGCGCCCGCACGCGATCGCCGTTGTCGGGCTGATCGTACGCGGCAGAGCGGATGATTTGCGGGATGCCAGCCTCGAGCGCGCGCGCCGTCGTGCCGATGCCGCCGTGGTGCACGAGCAGCGCGCTGTGCTTCAGCAACGCGCCCAGCTCGACGAAAGCGGCGTGAAAAAAGCGTGCGCCAGCCCCCTCGCCCCCGGCGCGATAGTGGGGGCTCAGGAACACGCCGGGCAACCCCAGGCGCTCACAGCAAGCGCGCGCTTCGGCGAAGAAGCGCTCGACGTCCACCACACCGGTGCCGGGCGTAAACACCAGCGGCTTGCCCTCGCGCAGGATGAACGCCTCGAGCTCCGACGGCAGGCCGGCTCGCGACGCTTCCAGCGGAAAGCCCACGAGGCGCAGATTCTGCGGCCAATCGGGCTGAGGTGTACCGAACCACGAGGGAAAGAAGCCCAGGCGCTGGCGGATCGGCGCATTGATATCGGAGAGGCGCGCCAGCGGCGGCAGTCCGAGCCGCTCACGGAACGGATTGATCCGTCCGAGGACGAACGGCGCCGCATCCATGCGAGCGTAGATCTGCGGCAGGCGATACAGCCGGTACGTGTTGGCGAAGGCGCCCTGCAGCTTCTGGTTCAACGGATACGGCGGGCAATAAACGGAGCGAAAGGCGGAGGGCGCCAGGGTCACCCGGCACAGCGGCAGCGCAAAGCGCTCACAGATCATGTTGGTCGCCGAGCACTCATCCAGGTTCACCACGGCCAGTCGCTCGCCGCGCCGCATCTGCTCGGCGAAATATTCGAAGGTGGGCAGGTAGGAGGGGAAAACGTGCCCATCGAGGTTCTCACGGCCGCCCACCAGATTGTTGGTCTGCGCGACGGTGACGGCCCGAAAGCCCAGGCCACGGCTCTGCGCCAGCGCCTCGTAGCCTCGATTGCTCAGCAGGTCACACGCATAGCCGCGGCGGCGGAGCTCTTGCCCGAGCCCCAGCAGCGGGAACAGATCACCCTTCGTGCCGATCCCCGCCAGGACGACCTTGGGTCTGAGACCCGTTGCTGTTTCCATGTCACACATCGTTGCGCCCGTACCGCTCGAACGCCTCAGATCTCCAGGTCGCCCATCCGCTTCTGCAGCTCGCCGAGCTGTTGACTGAAGGCCGGTGCCATGGCCTGGCGTGCCGCCAGGAAGCGCTGCAGTGGCGCGCTCTCCAGCACGGCGATCGATTGCAGCGCCTGCTCGTGCCCCAGCCGGCGTTCAAAGCTCTCCGCGCAGGCGCGCCGGAACTCCGCATGCACCTCCTCGATCCGCTCGCGCGTTTGCCCGGGGAGCTTTCGCAAGCCGTGTCTGGCCGCGATGTGCTCCACCACTTGCAAGAACAGGACGTCCGCCCCCGTGACGCGCGAGGCGGCAAGCAGCCGTTCGGATGCGTGTTCGTTCGACATGGCGTTCTCCATCTGAAGGGTTGGCTCTCGCGCCGGCTCAGGCCGCGCGCGCCCGGCTGGAGCCGGGAGGCAGCGCCACCGTGTCGCTCGCACGGGGCTCAACAGAGCACGGGCGCTGACTGACGAATTGGCGCTCGAGGCTGTCCGCAGCCAGCGCGACACCATCGCTGGCTCGCACGCGACGCGACACTTCCAGCAGCGCGGCCCGCACCTTTACACGCTCCAGCAGGCCACGCGCGGCCTCTGCCAGGCTCGCCCCGGTCAGCTTCGGCCTCGGTATCATGGTGCCTACACCGAGCCTCGTGACTCGATCACCGTTGTCCGGCTGATCGAAGGCCTGCGGGCTGATGATCTGCGGGATACCGGCCTCCAGCGCGCGGGCTGTCGTGCCGATGCCGCCGTGATGCACGAGCAACGCCGCGCTCGGCAGGACCAGCGCGAGGTCGACATAGTCGAGCTGGTAGAGCAGGCCCTCGGCCACTCCGCTGGACAGCGGCACATTCGGGCTCAGGAACACTCCCGGGCGCCCGAGCTGCGCGCAGCACTCTCGCGCCGCAGCATGAAACGCGGCCACATCGACCACGCCCGTGCCCGGCGTGAACACGATCGGCGCGCCGTGCTCGGCGATGAAGCGAGCCAGGCCCTGCGGCAGCTCGCCCCTCGCAGGCGGCAACGGAAAGCCGACGCAGCGTAGCGCCTCAGGCCAATCCGCCGCGGGCGCACAGTACCACTCCGGAAACATGCAGAGCTGAAAGCTCACGAGGCGGTCGAGCTCGCGCAGCGACTCGAGCGGTGCCAGGCCGAGCTCCACCCGGAACGCATTGACGCCGGAAAGGATGAATGGATGGCAATGGCGCCGCTCTCTCAGTCGAGGCAGAACGTAGCGGCGATACGTGTGCGCGAACGGGCCCCGCACCTTCTCGCTCAGCGGATAGAAGGGCTGCTCCAGCGAGAAGATCCGATAGGGGGTCAGCGTCAGCCGGCACAGGGGCAGACCATGCCGCTCGGCCATCAGCGTGGACCCGGCGTAGTGCTCGGTGTTGACGATCACGAGCTCTTTGCCACAGGCGAGCTCCGCCTCGATGAGCTCGAAGCTGGGCCGATAGGACGGGAAGACGTGGTTGCCAAAGGCGCCCTCGACCCCCGTGAGGTTGTCCAGCTGGGCCGGAGCCGTGGAGGTGAAGGGCACGCCGAAGCTCCGCGCCAGCTCTCCCGTGGGCTCGTTTGCCAGCACGTGACACTCGTGCCCGCGGCCCTGCAGCTCCGCGGCAATGGCGAGCATCGGGATCAGGTCGCCGCGCGTGCCCGTGCCGCTGAAGACGAACTTGGGAGCCATGAGCGCTGATCGGCCCAAGCTCATGGCGGGTTGCGACAAATCCGCCGCGCCTGTCCGGCCGTGAGCGCCCCGAAGCCCCAGGGCGGGAGACACCACCCGCCAGACCTGCTCGGGAGTCAGTCCCAGCGCGCTCTGCAGCACCAGGAAGCGCCCGGAACCAGCACTGGCGGCTCTCAGGTGTTGCGGCAGTTGCAGCAGCTCATCGCGAGAGAAGATCTGCTGCTCGCACCAGAGCGCGTCACTCTTCACATGGTAACGCTGGACCCAGCCCTGCCGCTCGGCGAACAGATAGTAGAGCGTGTATTCGGTGGGCACCGGCGAGCCCGCCGTCGGCGCATAGAGCCCTCTGGCCCGTTGGTCGTCCAGGTACTCCACGATCGGGCGGTACCAAAGCCCCTCCCCCTGCGATTCGAGGTGCCGGAGCAGAGCCCGAGCGACCTGGGTGGACAGAATCGCGGGCGTGACCCCCATCCCATCGCTGCTCCAGTCGACCTCCATGTCGAGGAGTTGCGCAGAGGCCTGCCACCAGCTGCGATGCACCTGGCGGCTGTAGAAGACGGTGGCAGCGCGCCCCTCGTGGACCAGATCTTCGTAGCGCGTGGGCCGCGTGAGCAGCACGTCCGCGTCCAGCGTGATGTAGAAGTCCGAGGCCAGGTAGTCTGCCGCCGCAAGCTTGACGAGCTGCTGTGTGAACCACCCTGGCACGCGGGCACGCAGGGGCTCGAGCCCCAGCAACTCCTTCTCGTGGAGAATGCGCGTGGCAACGGGCAGCGCGCGACCGCTCCAGGTGGTGGCCTGCACTACCTCCTTCGGCACCCCATCCGGGATGATGATCAGCA
>JAICQL010000344.1 GCA_025937895.1 Polyangiaceae bacterium
CGAGCGCTGCCTTCAGCAACTCGGCGGGGTGTGGAGCGCGCTCAGGCGCTGGGCGCGGGCCCTTCGCGTCGCACCGTCAGGTGCTGGGCGCGGGCCCTCGCGTCGCACCGTCAGGTGCTGGGCGCGGGCTTCGGCGCTCCGAAGATGCTGGCGGGGCGCTTCTTCTCTTTCTGCTCCTTGCGCTGCTCGGCGTAGGTCGGGATGAGCACCTTCTGCCGTGCCGGCAGCTCCTGGCCCTCGATCGCGGCCTGGATCTCCTCCGAGTCGAGCGTCTCGCGCTCGAGCAGGGCGTACGCCAGGCGATCGAGCTTGTCGCGGTTCTCCTCCAGCACGCGCACCGCCAGGGCGTATTGCGTGTCGACGATCTCGCGCAGCTCGCGATCGATCTCGCGCGCCGTCTCCTCCGAGTAGTTCTCGCGGCGCTGGCCCATCTCACGGCCCAGGAACACGCTGCCCTCGTTCTCCGTGTAGCTGATGGGGCCCATCTTGTCGCTCATGCCCAGCTCGCAGATCATCGCGCGGGCCAGGTTGGTGGCGCGCTTGATGTCGTCGCTCGCGCCGCTGGTCACCTCGTTGAAGACGATCTTCTCCGCGGCACGGCCGCCGAGCGCCATGGCGATGCGCGCCAAGGTCTGGCGCTTGGTCATGGTGTGACGGTCCTCGGTGGGCAGGAACATGGTCACGCCCAGCGCGGCGCCACGCGGGATGATGGACACCTTGTGGACGGAGTCATTGCCCTCCACCAGCTTGCCCACCAGCGTGTGCCCCGCCTCGTGCCAGGCGGAGACGCGGCGCTCGGCGTCGCTCATCACCAGGCTGCGGCGCTCGGCGCCCATCAGGACCTTGTCCTTGGCGAGCTCGAAGTCGCCCATGGTGACGCAGTCCTTGTCCTGACGAGCCGCGAGCAGCGCGGCCTCGTTCACCAGGTTCTCCAGGTCGGCGCCGACGAAGCCGGGCGTGCCGGCGGCGATCACGTCGAGCTGCACGTCGCTCGCGAGCGGCACCTTCTTCGTGTGCACGCCGAGGATGCCCTGGCGGCCACGGATGTCGGGACGCGGCACGGTGATGCGGCGATCGAAGCGACCGGGACGCAGGATCGCGGGATCCAGCACGTCGGGGCGGTTGGTGGCGGCGATCATGATCACGCCCTCGTTGGACTCGAAGCCGTCCATCTCCACCAGCAGCTGGTTGAGCGTCTGCTCGCGCTCGTCATGTCCGCCACCGAGGCCCGCACCGCGGTGCCGGCCGACGGCGTCGATCTCGTCGATGAAGATGATGCACGGCGCGTGCTTCTTGCCCTGTTCGAACAGGTCGCGCACGCGGCTGGCGCCCACGCCCACGAACATCTCGACGAAGTCGGAGCCGGAGATGCTGAAGAAGGGCACCCCTGCTTCACCCGCGATGGCGCGAGCCAGCAGCGTCTTGCCCGTGCCGGGCGGACCCATCATCAGCACGCCCTTGGGGATGCGCCCGCCGAGCTTCTGAAACTTCTTCGGGTCCTTGAGGAAGGCGATGATCTCCTCCAGATCATCCTTGGCCTCATCTGCACCCGCCACGTCGGCGAAGGTGATCTTGTTCTGTGACTCATTCAGCAGGCGCGCGCGGCTCTTGCCGAAGCTCATCGCCTTGCCGCCACCAGCCTGCAGCTGGCGCATGAACAAGTAGAACATCACCAGCAGGAACAGCATCGGCAGCAGGATGGTCAGCGTCGATGCGATGTAAGGGTTGGTGTCTTCCTGCTGGAACTCCACCCGGCGGTTGGGGTTCGAGTACAGCGCCTCGTCCAGCTTGGGGCTCGACTCGGGGCCGATCGTGACGCCGCGCTCGGGCGCGCCCTGCGTGCCAGGACGCTTGATCGTGAACGTGTACTCGCGATCGCGAATCTCCACCGACTCGACGTGCGGCTTGTCGTCCGGGGCCTGCAGCAATTCCAGGAACTCGCTGAACGGGCGCGCTTTCTTCGGTTGGCTCGCTGGCACCAAGAATTGCCAAATGGCCAGGAACGCTACGATGAGAACGACCCAGATGAGCAGCGTCTTGTGCGGTTGCTTCACTTAGTAACCCTTCACCCAGAGGACTGGTGGAATCACGGGCTCTGGAGAGCCCAATCTGGCATCACTACTGCGAGTATAGGCTGCCACCTGCGCTCGCAAAGCTGTACCTGTAGAGAATAACGGCGGGGTCGATGCCACCGATATTCCTTTCTGTATGGAGCTAATCACTTTTGGTGGGTTTGGCACCCCTCTCGGCCGGCTTTTGGCGGACGCTACGGGGCTTTTTGCGTGTTCGACCGTGATTTCCCCCGACATACAACCTGTATGGCGTTTCGCTAGGTGTTTCCGCGATGGCTGAGCCACCCCCTTGGGGCAGCTCCAGCTCGAGCCCTCCAGAGAGCCAAATTCGGACGCCCGGTTGTCTCAATTTGTGTGCACGACGGATTTGAGCGACCTGGGTGCGAGTCAAGCGCACGGGGTGCCCCTGAGCATCCGTCACGAGCGGTGGCGCTTGCAGCTCCAGACACTCGTCGGCCAGTAGATTCAGGCGCCGCGCGGCCCCTGGCGTGAGGCGCTCGAGCAGCGGCAAGAGCTCCTCGCGGACGCGCGTACGCAGGAAGCGCGGATCGCGGTTCGAGGGATCGCTGGCGTGCGGCAGCTGGTGCCGCTCGAGATGCTGCAGGATCGCGCTCTTGGGCGCGCGGATGAAGGGGCGCAAGCGGCGCTCCGCCGCTGCCGGCAATACGCCCAGCGCGCTCGGGCTGGCGCCGCGCAGCAAGCGTAGCAGCAGCGTCTCCGCGCGATCGTCGGCGTGGTGCGCGGTGGCCACCCAGTCCGCTGCGCACTCCTCGGCCGCAGCATCGAGCGCCGCGTAGCGCGCTGCGCGGGCGCGCGCTTGCAGGTTACCGCCCGCGGCCAGTTGCAAGGTGGTACGGCTGAACGGCACTCCCAGCTCGCTCGCCAGCTGCGCGGCGAGCTCCAGCTCGGCAGCCGCGGCAGGCCGCAGCCCATGATCGACACCGTGCGCAGCGAGCGTGATGCCAAGCCGTGGCGCCAGCCGCGCCAGCACGTGCAGCAGCGCCATCGAGTCGCCCCCGCCGGAGAGCGCCACCAGCACGCGCTGCCCCGCGCCGAGCGGCGTCTCCTCGCGCAGGGTACGCTCCGTCCGCCGCAGCAACGCCGGCGGGTGCGAGGCGCGGGTCATGGAAACGGCTGCGCCGGCGTGCCACGGTGGAACACGAAATTGAACCCCGCGTCGATGTAGCTCGCTCGCTCCTCCGGAAAGACGAACGCCGGCCCGGGCTGGCCGGGTGTTGCCGGCAGCGCTTCGCGCGGGTCGATCACCCGTGCCCAGAGCGTGCCCTCCGTCAGGCGATCTACCGAATTTTCCTCGTTCAGATCGCCGCTGAAAAGATTGGTGAAGGTGACCTCGCCCTCGTAGGCCATGAGCAGCGAGTTCTGACTGCGGCAGCTGTTGTTGAGGTACAAGCTCAGGCTCGCCGCGGGGGGACTGGGCGCGTCCGGCAGGGGAAAGCCGAGTGGGGCCACGCCCACCGGCAGCCCCAGCGGCAGTGGCACTCCCAGCCGCTCGCGGCGGATGCCGGGCACGTCGTTCACCAGCAACGTGAGCCCGTCGGAGACCTGGACGTCCTGCTCGCCGCGCTGGATGCGGATGGTGAGCGTGTCCTTGAACGGGTTCGCCGCGAAGAAGTTCGGGTCGAGATCGAACCTGCCCTCGTAGCACTCGCGCACCCGCAGTAGCTCGCTGCGCACGTAGCCATCGCCCTGGCCCACGGAGCAGGCGCACGGCAGCAGCACCAGCGCCAGTCGCAGCGTGCGCCGGCCCGCGCCGTGCGCGACTGCCCGCGGCGCGCGGCTCTGGTCGAGGCGAGCGGTCATGGCCCTGATGCCTCATGCTGGGCCGCAGCCTCGCGCTGGGTCGCAGCCTCGCGCTGGGTCGCAGCCTCGTGCTGGGCCGCCTGCGTCGGTGCTCCGTCCTCGAGCAGCGCCTCGGCGATGGCGCCGCCGCCCAGCACGCGATCACCGTCGTACAGCACCGCGTATTGCCCCGGCACCACTGCCAGCACTGGCTCGGCGAAGCGCAAGCTGAGCCCGCTCTCACCCCAGCGCTCGACGTATGCCCGCACGGGCGTGCCGCGGTAGCGCACGGCCACCTCGCAGCGCAGGGGCAGCTGCACGTCCGGCGCCAGCGTGGCCAGTGGCACCTGCGCGCCGTGCGCCAGCAGCCGCTCGCGCGGCCCGAGTTGCACCTGGTGAGACTCCGGATCGACCCGCACCACGTACGAGCGCTGCCCGGTGGCCACGCCCAGGTTGCGGCGCTGCCCCAGGGTGAAGCGGTGGATGCCGCCATGCTCGCCCAGGGTGCGCCCCGCTTCGTCCACGATCAGGCCCGGCCGGATGCGCTCCGCGGCGCGCTGGCTGACGAGCTCGTCGTAGCGGCCGCTGGGCACGAAGCACAGCTCCTGGCTCTCGCCCTTGCTCGCTCCGGGCAGCCCCAGAGCCAGCGCATGCTGCCGCACCTCGTCCTTGCTGGCGTCTCCCAGGGGAAAGACCAGCCGGCGCAGCGTCTCGGGCGGCAGCATGTGCAAGAAGTAACTCTGGTCCTTGCGCAGGTCGCGCGCACGCAACAAGCGCGGCGGCTCGAGCTCGCGCTCCACCCGCGCGTAGTGACCCGTGGCGATCAGGTCAGCCCCGAGGTCGTCCGCCACCTGCAGCAGCTCGCGCAGCTTGACCCCGCGGTTGCAGCTGACGCAGGGGCTGGGGGTGACGCCCTTCAGGTACGCCTCCACGAACGGCCCGACGACGGTCTGCTCGAACTCCGCCCGCCGATCGTAGGTGTAGTGAAAGATCCCGAGCTTGTCGGCGACCCGCCGCGCGTCGTGCAGATCCTCGGGGGCGCAGCAGCGCCCCTTCACCGAGCCGTCATCCGGGTAGTCCCAGAGGTGCAGGGTGACCCCGATCACCTCGTGCCCCTGGGAGACCAGGCGTGCCGCGGCCACGGAGGAATCGACTCCGCCGCTCATGGCGCACAGCACGCGAAGGGACATGACTCTTCGAGAGCTTATGCGTTAAGCGACGGCGCCGGCCAGGCGCTTCGTCAACCGGCCTATCGCGCGCGTGTGCAGGCGGCTGGCCCAGGATTTACTCAGACCGAGATCCGCTGCCACCTGATCGAAGCGCTCGCCCTCCAGGTAGTGGCGCCGAATCAACACCGCCTCCTGCTCGGGCAGCCCCTCGATGGCGCGCTCCACCAGCTCGAGCAGCTGCTGCCGGCTGGAGTGCTCCTCGGGCGAAAGCTCCCACGGGGCGACCGCGGTGGCCGCACCTTGCTCGTCGGTGGCCGACTCCGAGATCAGCCCGATCGCAATCGCCGTGGCCATGCCCGCCAGGTGATCCACCAGGCGCCGCTCGCGATCTTGCGCCGTCTGCCCGGGAGGGGGCGGCGAGCTCAGATCCTCCGCCGCACCCTCGGAGAAATTGGCCGCGCTCTCGAAGGCCTTCAGCCGCTCGTGAACGCGCCGCGGCAAGTGCGAGAGCTGCCGCACTCCGTCCAGCATGGCGCCGCGGATGCGAAAATTGGCGAACGCGCGAAAGGGTACGCCGCGCTCCGGATCGTAACGCCGCGCCGCGGCCAGCAGCCCACCCTGGCCATAGCTGATCAGATCATCGAGCTCGGCCACGCGCCCGAGGCTGCGCTTCAGCCGGACGGCGATTGGCTTGACCGCTGGCAACCCCTCGCGGAAGCGAGCCATGACTTCCGGAGAATCCGTAATTGGC
>JAICQL010000123.1 GCA_025937895.1 Polyangiaceae bacterium
GCCGTTCTGGACCCAGAAGCGTTCGAAGCGCTCGATGGCTTGCTGACTCTCATCGAATGTCGACGTACGCCCATCTCCGATCCAGCGCATCACCTCCGGATCCGAGCAGAGTGCTGCGTACGGCTGGACATCTTCGGTCTTCCAGCGTCTGAGCACCAAACGGTCCGTCACGAGCCGATGTTCTGTCGCGACCACGGGAGACAAACGATGACTTGGGAGACGCACGCGGGCAAGCCCGAGATTATACCTCCGATCAATGCCACCAGCTTCGCTTCGAGGTGCTCCATGCGTTTGACGAGTTCAGCCTCGCGAGTGTTTCCCTGTGAACGAGCGCCTGGACCCTCAAACGCTCGAGCAGCCCCCTCCACGACCGTTTTCTGCCAGGTGTAGAGCATGCTCGGCTGGATCTTGTATTCGTCGCAGAGCGCAGAGGTTCGAAACGGGCACCTTGTCGACGAGATGTCGGCGGACGATAGTGGCCTTCTGCTCAGCGGTGAAATGACGACGGGACGTCTTGCTCATGGGCTCCGGGATCTCCTCTCATAGGAGCCCCGGCGAGGTCACGTTCGACTGAGGCGGAACAGACGCAGGCTTGAGGCAGGGCTTCACCGAGTGCGCTGACCCGCAGATGCACGGCAGAAATTTGCGACATGTCCGACCGGAGCAGGCTAACTCGGCCATCTCAGTGCTCCCCACCAAAATGTGGGCCCGGCTTTGGTGGACACCCCGAAGGGCACTACTCACCTCGGAGCTCCACATCGCGAGCGCGCAACCGCGCGTACCTCGCCCCGCGCTACCTCACATCAATCGCCTGCGTACTGCACCCAAACTGCAAGGTCACCTGCCCGCTCGACGAGCGCACCCGGTCGCAAGTGTCGCCGCAGAGCAGGATCTGGCTGCCATCGCCGGAGAACTGCCAGCCCTCTGTGCAGCCGTTTGCGCTCCGCCCCAGGGTCTCGCGTTCGCCGTTTTCGGGGGTGAAGAGGACGTTGACTCGGTTGCGGTCGAGGACGCTGCCGCTGGGGGGCGGGGGGATGTCGTAGGCGCAGGAGAGGGCGAGGCCGGAGATGGAGGCGAGGGCGTCGCGCAGGGCGACGGTGAAGTTGGGCTCCTCGGTCATGTCGAAGTGGCAGTAGCGGGGGGTGCCGGTGTGTGAGCAGCCGTCGGTGGCGGTGCCGCCGGCTTCTGCCATCTGGGAGAGGCTGCGGCGGGCGTCTTCACTGCCGGGGGAGCCGATGACGAAGGTTTTGATGCCGCGGCCGAGGGCGCTGGCGGCCTCGGGGATGAGGGGGGTGGGGTCGGCGGGATCTTGCTGGTTGCCGGAGCCCTGGCAGCCGAGGGCGTAGGTGGGGATGCCGTCGGTGATGAGGACGAGGAAGCGTTCGCCGGGGCGGGTGGAGGCGGCGAGCTGCTCGAGCGCGTAGCGATAGGCGTCGTGCGTGGGGGTGCTGCCGCGTGGGCCCTTGCTGGCGAAGACTTCGCGGATCTGGTTGCGCTGGCGGGAGGTGTCACCGCCGAGCCCGTCGATCGGGATGTCTGCTTCGCTGTCGAAGCAGGGCATGTCGCCGACCTCGACGTCGGGATAGAAGACGACGCCGAGCGAGGTGGTGGCGGGCATCAGGTCGATGCCCTCGAGGATCACGTCGCGCGTCTCGAGCCACTTGGAGCGGCGGGAGCCGGGGGCTTGCTCGTCCATCGAGAGGCTGGTGTCGACCAGCAGCTCAACGATGGCGGGCGCGAGCTCGGTGCCTGCCTCCTGCCCGACACATACCTGCGAGGGATCGAGCCCCTCGCCGGAGGGATCATCCTCATCATCGAAGATGATATCGCCGCCCACGTCGTCGGGCAGCAGCGGCGGCGTGTTGACGTCGACCGGAGGGGGCTCGGATTTGTCTTCCGAAGAACAGGCCGCCAGCGCCAGAGCAGCACCGGCAACAAAGCAAAGACTCGAGGCAACGCAGACCGGGCGCTTCACTCGCGAAGCACGCCCGAAGCCGCGCGCGCGCGCGTTCGTCATGTGCTCGAGTGTAGTTCGAGCAGCCACTGCAAGGGGAGCAAAAAGCGCGGGCTCGCCGCGCTGAACGCAGCTGCTCAGACGGCTGAACGTGGCGTCGTGCCGCTAGCAGAGGGCCTCCACGCACGGCTGCCTCGGCATTGTTTGCGTGCAACGCATCGCCCTCGAACATGACGCGATATGTCGCGTCGTGTCAGCTGAAGCAACGATCCAGCTTCGTGTTGGGTGCGCTTCCTTTTGAAACAGTGCGCGCCCGCATTCTTGGTTCGCTGAAATCGCTGCTGGCTGTTGCTGCAGCGGCAGCGTGCGATGAGCGCTACGCCTGGAGCAGACGAATCAGCTCTGGCTTCTGCACCTTGCCCATGGCGTTGCGCGGCAGCTCCGGCCACCACGTCACGGCTCTGGGCACCTGATAGCCGGCCACCCGCTGCTTCAGCCACTCTCGCAGCTCGGCGGAGGCCGCAGGTGGGTCACTCTCGACGCGTGCACGTGCCTCCGCGGTCGCGATGACCACGGCCACGGCCCGCTCGCCCCACTCCTCGTCCGGCAACCCGACGACCGCCACGTCGTGCACCCAGGCGTGTCCGCCCAGCTGCTCCTCGATCTCGACGGCGCTGAGCTTGTAGCCGCCGCTCTTGATGATATCCACGCTGGTTCGGCCGAGGATCTGGATGAAGCCGTCCGGCAACCACTGCGCGGTGTCACCCGACTTGAAGAAGCCCGCGCTGAAGGCGGCCCGGGTGGCGGCCTCGTCGCCGTCGTAGCCACTGAACACGCTCGCGCCGCGGATCCAGAGCTCGCCCGGCTCCCCGGGCGCCACATCTGTGCCGCTTTCATCCACGATGCGGATCTCGCACCCGGGTAGCGGCCTGCCGCAGCTGCCGGGGGTGCGGGGGCCGTGCAGCGGATTGCCGATCACGATGCCCACCTCGGTCATGCCGTAGCGCTCGAGCGGATACTGTCCGCTCAGCTGCTCCAGCCGGCGCCCCAGGGTCTCGGGCAGCTTGGCGCTGCCGCTGGTGATCAGGCGCAGCTGGCGCAGGCGCGTGGCAGCCTCCGCCTGCTCGGCCGCGGGCAGCTGCTCCAGGTGGTCGACCAGGCGCTTGTGCTGGGTGGGCACGCTCATCAGCACGCTGCACTCGCCCAGGGACTCGAGCACCCGCGCGGGCTCGTACCGCGGCAAGAGCTCGGTGCAGGCGCCGGCGCAGAAGGCGTTGAGCAGCGCCACGCAGATGCCGTGCACGTGGTGCAGGGGCAGCACGTGCAGCAGGCGATCGGCGGCTGACATCTCCCAGGCCTGGCCGAGCGTGTCCACGCTGGCCCAGACCTGCTCGTGGCTGAGCGGTACGCCCTTGGGCCGGCCAGTGGTGCCGCTGATGAACAGCAGCAGCGCGGGCGGCAGACCCCGGGCTCGCAGAGCCTGCGGGTCAGGCTCACTCGCGAGCAGGGCAGGCGGGTGCAGCAGCTGGCCCTGCTCGAACACCAGCCGGTGCAGCGGACCCTGCGCGAAGTCGCCCGGCAGTCCGGCGCTGACCAGGTGCGCGCGCGCCGCGCTCTGGCGCAGCAGCTGCGCGCGCTCGGGCGGCGGGTGCAGCGGGCTGATCGGCACCACGGTGCCGCCGCTCAGCAAGATGGCCCAGAAGCCCTCGAGCCAGCTGCGATCGGGCAAGCTGGAGAGCGCTACCCGACCACCGCTCAGCCCTGCTGCCCGTAGCTGCGCGGCGAGCTGGTGCGCGCGCCGGGCGGTGGCTTCGAAGCTGGTGGCGCCCAGCCCATCGAGCAGGGCAGTGCGGCGGGAGCCGGCGTGACCTTGCAGGGCGGCGAGCAGTGGCGAGGAAGAGAGGGACAAAGTACCTTGCAGGATATAGATGTGGATGCGAGGTCAGGGGTCGGCTGGTCGACCATGCTCCGGCCACAAGTGGCCAGAGCAGTCGCTAGTCAGTTCGATTGACTCCCCCGCGGCCACTGGCACATTGGGGCGGCCGTTACATGCGTAGGAAAGCCATCCTGGGTTGGGGGGTCGTCGCCCCCAAGAGCGCCAATATCGACGAGTTTGGCGCGAATCTCCAGAACGCGGAGAGCTGGCTATCTCCATTCCACGGCTTCGGTCGCGACAGCTTCCTCGTCGGGCAGCCCAAGTTCGACTTCCGCGACTACCAGCCGTGGATTGAGCAGCGCTTCCCGCCAAGCCGGTTCAACCAGCTGCGCGACAAGATGGACCCCACCAGCTTGATGGCCATCGGTGCCTTCATCCAGGCGCTGGGGCAGAACCCGGGCATCGAGCAGGAGCTGCAGGAGCTGGGTGGCGCCGCGCACGTGTACGCTTCCACAGCGATCGGCGCGTTTCCAACGTTGCACGCGGCGTCGCTGCAGTATCACCGCGCCCAGCGCCGCTGGAACCGCTTCTGGGCTGATCCCGCGCGCAACTCGCCGCTGCGCGAGTACCTGGCGCATGGTGGCCCGCGCCCGCCGATCGAGGATCCGCGCGACGCGCTCGACGCCGATCGGCGTGAAGAGCTGGAAGACGCCTGGTTCGCGTACTGGGCAGAGCGCTCGGATCAGCTCGCGGTGTTCCTGGATGAGCTGCGCGAGATCGAGTCCACCCAGGTGCAGGGCGACGTGGAGAGCGGCAAGCTGCGCATGATCCGCGACAAGCGCCGGCGGCTGACCCAGCTGCAGGAGCGCTGGGCCGCGCCGCAGCCGCCGTGGAACGAGGTCACCTCGAACGTGCTGTGGAACATTGCCAACACGCCGAGCGCGCAGATCTCGATGCTGGGCAAGATCACCGGCTTCGTGTTTGCGCCGGTGGCGGCGTGCTCCACGTTCAGCGTGTGTCTGAAGCTGGCGCTCGATGCCATCGATCGGCAGGAGGCGAAGCTGGTGGTGATCGGCTGCGCCGATCCGCCGCCACATCCGCTCACCGTTGGTGGCTTCTACAATGCGCGCGTGCTCTCGGCGGATGGTGCGCCCTCCAAGCCGCTGTCAGGGCTGAAGGGCACCCACGTGTCCGGCGGCGCCGCGATCTGGATCGTGGGAGATCTGGAGTACGCTCGCGTGAAGGGCTTCAAGCCGCTCGGGCTGGAGCCGCTGTCGGTCGGGGTCTCGGCGGACGCCGATCACATCATCACGCCCTCGAAGGAGGGCCCGCGGGAGGCCATGCACGCCGCCATCGAGGCAGCGGGGCTCGCGCCGTCGGACCTGGGCTCGTGGGATCTGCACGCCACCGCCACTCCCGGTGACTTCCAGGAGGTACAGAACCTGCAGACGGTGATCCCGGCGGACGTGCTGGTCACCGCGCGCAAGGGCACGTTCGGTCACGGCATGGGCGTGGGCGGTGGCTGGGAGCTGACGGCGCAGTACCTGGGCTACGAGCGCGGCGTGCTGTTCCCGACGCCGCTCGAGCCGTCCGAGGTGCACGACACGATCCGCGAGCTCGGCCAGCAGCTGGTCTTCAACCGCCCGCTGCCGTTCCCCTGCCGCCCGGTGGGCAAGCTCAGCATGGGGGTCGGCGGCATCAACGCCTGCGTCATCTCCCGCCCCTGGGAGAAGTAGCCTCCACCCGGCTGCGCGGCGCGCCAGCAGCGAGCTCGCGCTACAGCGAGTGCGCCACCCGGCGCCACAGCTCGCTGAAGCGAGCCGGGGTGAACTCGGAGCCGGATTTGAACAGCGTCTCCCCGACCCCGTCGAAGTGGCCCACCACATCGAGGTGATCGGCGGCCACCAGGGTCGGCGTGGCGCCGCCTCCGCTCGGCATGTGCGGCTGTGACGCGCAGGGCACCACCCCGTCGTTGGCGATCGGCGTGTCGTGGCCGGGCAGCGGTGAGCCCAGCCACTCGCCCGCGGGGAAGGGGGCACCGCGCCCGCGTCGCGGCGAGGCCCAGTGATACGCAGAGGCATACAGCAGGCGGGTGGGCTCCAGCGACCAGCGGGGCTCCGGAGAGACAGTGACGAAGCTGCGTACGGGGAAGGTGTCACCGCTGGCCACGCGCTCGTTCAGCGCGCGCATGGCGTTCGGGTGCAGATCGTCGACCAGGCGGTGATCGTCCACGATCTTCTGCAGGAAGCGCTGCACCTGCGCCGCCACCTCGGGATCGAGCACCGCTGTCAGCTGCACCAGCTGGCGCGAGCCGGCAACGGGCGCCACCAGGCTCTTGAGCAGCGCCGCGACAGCACCAGCGAAGTAGCGCTCGTCGCTGACCTGGTGCTGGGCGCGGGCAGCGTTGAGGATGCTGAGCAGGTACAGGGCGCTGAGCAGGTTGCTGACGGGGCCCGCCACCAGCAGCGGCACGAGGGGCCCGAAATTTTCGGCAAAGGCGGCGCCCTGCTGCGGCGCGGCGATGGCCACCACGCTGGCGACCTGCGCGCGCAGCTGCTCGCGCTCCTCACGCGAGGGAGCCGCGGGGTGCTGGTACTCCAGGTTGACCAGCAGGCGAGCGTCCAGCCCGCCCGTGGAGTGCCCGATCAGATGGAAGCGCGCGCGGCTGCTGCTCTCGCTCTGCAGCTGCACGAGGGCGCGCGCCAGCGAGGCCACCCGCAGCTCCAGCGGCCCCGTGGGCGGCGGCTCGTGCACGTGGAAGCGCGGCAGCGCCGCCAGCCCCAGCTCTGCGCGCAAGATACGCTCCAGCTCCAGCTGCACGTGACGGAAGTAGGAGATGACCGGCGCATCTTTGCGACCGAAGCTGCCGAAGCCGAGCAAGCCCGGCACGAGCACGATGACGTCGCTCGACTGAACCCCCATCGCCCTAGCAGTGCTCCCAGGCCCGGCGAGCGTCAAGGGTGTTTGTATCGCAGCGGGGCAGGGCCGAGTGCCGTCTGGGGGCCGCGGTGGCGCGTGCCGTCGGCGCCGCCACGGCCTTTCGCTGCTTCGAGCTCGCGCGAGTGTAAGCGCCGGCGAGCCCGCCACGTTCTCTCCTCGAGCGCCTGCTTTGCCGGTCCATTTCGGGCTGGCTGGCTCGTGGCAGCACGGCTGCCCGGCGCCTCGGAGTTTCTCGTCATGCGCAAGCTGGTTGCCGTCCTGTCCGCGGTCTGGTTGGTCCTGGGTCTTGGCTGTGAGAGCGGTGGGTTGCTCGACCCGCCACCGCGTCACCCCGATGGCGAGACCGTGCAGCAACGGGACGACTCGCCTGGCGGGCGCTTCGCGCAACCACCCCCCGGCGAGGCGGAGAGGGATGACGTTCATGGTGAGGAGCGTGACCTACCGGAGCCTCACGCTCCGGCTCCCTCGGCGGCCGTTCCACCGGCGCCCTCCAGGGCCGCGCCGCCCGCGAGCGAGGAGGCTGCCCCAACGTATGGCGGGCTGGGCAGCGCAAAGAGCAAGAGTGGGAGCTCTCCCGATGATGCGCAGGCGCGCTCTTCGTCGCGCGGCGCCGGCGCACCGCTGCAGCGCGAGCCGCGCCGCGAGCGCCCGGGGCTGGCCACGCACTGGGGCGAGACCCGTCACAGCCCCGCGCATGAGGTCAGCTTCGAGCGCGAGAGCAGCGTGCCCGCGGCCAGCGCGGAGCTGCACTACAATGACCCCGAAGGCGCGCGGCGGCTCGTGCCGGGCGGGTACTGGTGCCAGAGCGAGGTGAGCTTGCTGGGGGGCGCGCTGCGCGCGCGCATGCTGGACGGCAGCGGGCGGCCCTTCTCCGCGCTATGCGCGAACGGGCGGGTGGTGAGCATGGGCAACCCCGGCGAGCGCTACTCGCTCGCGATCGAGAACCGCACCGGCCAGCGCTACGAGGTGGTGGCCAGCGTCGACGGGCTGGACGTGCTCGATGGCAAGGACGGCAGCTACGCCAAGCGTGGCTATCTGCTCAACGCCTTCTCCACGGTGGAGATCGACGGCTTCCGGCGCAGCGAGGCGGAGGTGGCCGCCTTTCGCCTGGGCGACGTGGCGCGCTCGTATGCCGCGAGCAAGGGCAAGGCGCGCAACGTGGGGGTGATCGGGTTTGCGCTGTTCGCCGAGCGGCAGGCCGTGGTGTACGCGCCGCGCTACCCGGTGCGGCCGTGGGAAGACGACACGTACCTGCGCAGCAGCGCCGACCCCTTCCCGGGCCGCTACGCGCAGCCGCCGCGCTGAATGGCACCCACCTCAGCCCGCGCTACGCGCCACCGTTGCGCTGAAGCGCCCGCGCCTCGCGCTCAGTGCCAGCCGCCCGCGCTCAGCGCAACCACCCGCGCGCTCCGCGCTCAGCGCAACCACCCGCGCGCTCCGCGCTCAGCGCAACCACAGCACCGTGAAGGCCTCGCCGCCGTCTTCACGGTCCGCTGCTTCTGCGCGCAGCACGCAGGAGTGCTGGGCCAGGTGGGAGCGCACGGCGCTGCGCAGCGCGCCCGTGCCGTGGCCGTGCAACACGAAGCCCACCTGCTCGCCGCTGCGCAGCAGGGTGTCGATGAAGCCGTCCAGGCGCTCCAGCGCGGGCTCCACCCGCTGCCCCACCAGGTTGACGGTGTTGGCCGGCGTGCGCAGCGCGCCGACGCTGGCCACGCGCGGCTCCTCTTCCGGCTCGCTCCGGCGCTTGCGCTCGGGCGGGCGCGGCGCGAGCTTGGCCGCGGGGGCGCTGCGCGCCTCTCCCGGGCCTGCCAGGCTCAGCGCGTCGATGCTGACCGTCGTCTTCATCGCGCCCACCGCAACGGTGACCTGATCGCGCTTGGGCTTGGCCACCACGTTGCCCACCGTGCCCAGGCCGGTCAGCGTCACCCGCATGCCGGGTGCCAGTGCATCCCAGCTCAGGCGCACCGGCGCCGGCGCCGCTGGCTCCAGCGCGGCCGACGCGCGGCGCAGCTTGCCGCCGATGGCCACGAACTGCGCCACGTCGTTGACGGCGCGGTGCGCCTGCTCGAGCGAGCCCGCGCCAGCGTCCGTCTGGCTCAGCCGCGCCTCGGCCAGGCGCAGCCGGGAGCGCGCCTCGCGCACCTCGTCCAGCACGTGCTGCGTCTCCTGCGTGAGCCGCCCGCGCTCCTCGCGCAGCCGCCGCTCGCGCTCCTTCTCCAGCTCGTGTGAGAGCTGGGCAGCCTTGCGCCGCTCGGCCTCGACCTCGGCGGTGGCCGCCTCCAGGCGGGTGCGCTGCTCCTCCAGCTGGCGCGCGAGCGCGCGCTGATCGACCACGCCCTCGGGCAGCAGCGACTCCGCGCGCGCGATCACCGGGGCCGCGATGCCGAAGCGCTGCGCCACCAGGAGCGCGCTGGAGGCGCCGGGTACGCCGTATTCGATGCGGAACGTGGGCAGCAGCCGCTCGCGATCGAAGCCCACTGCGGCGTTGCACAGCCGCTCGTCGCTCGCGGCGAGCGACTTGAGCCGCTCGTAGTGCGTGGTGACGCACACGGCGGAGCCGCGCTCGATCAAGGCCAGCACCACCGCACACGCCAGCGCCGCGCCCTCGTCCGGATCGGTGCCGCCGCTCAGCTCGTCGATCAAGACCAAGGTGCTGGCGCCGGCGCGGCTCAGGCACGCGTTGACGTTGGCCATGTGCGCGCTGAAGGTGCTGAGCGAGTGCATCAGCGACTGGTTGTCGCCCATGTCCGTCAGCACCTCCTCGAACCAGCCCACGAAGGAGCCCTCGGCGGCGGGGATGGGGATGCCCGCGCGTGCCATCCAGGCAGCCAGGCCCAGGCACTTGAGGGCCACCGTCTTGCCGCCCGCGTTGGGACCGGAGAGCACCAGCGCCTGCCCGGCGCACAGCGCGAGATCGTTGGCCACCACCTTGCCCGGGTCGCTCAGCAGCAGCGGGTGGCGCATGGCCTTCAGCTCCAGCCGCGCCTCTGCCTGCGGCTCGAAGGCGATGGCCTCGCAGCGCCGGGCATAGTCGGCCAGCGCGCGCAGGCAATCCACCTCGATGCAGACCTGCTGCGCGCGGCGCACCTCCTCCAGCTGAGCGGCAACGGCCCCGTTGAGCTCACTCAGCACCCGCGCTTCCTCTGCGCGCACCTCCGCCTCGGCCACCGCCACCTGATTGCCGAGCTCGTGCGTGTCCTTCGGCTCCACGTACAGCGTGCCGCCCGATGCGCTCGAGCCCAGCACGAGGCCCTCGACCCGGAACGGCGCATCGGCGCGGATGGGCAGCACGTAGCGCCCGTCTCGCTCGGCGATGTACTGGCCCTGCAGCACCTCCGCGAAGCGCCCGAGCAAGCCCGTCAGCTTCTGCCGCAGCTCCTGCCGGTGCTCGGCCGCGCGCTGCCGCGCCCGCCGCAGGCCGGGCGACGCGCCATCCAGAATGGCACCATCGGGCCCGAGCGAGCGCGCGAGCAGCTGCTGCAGCTCCGCCAGCGACGGTGACGTGGCCAGCCACTCCGAGAGCGCCGGTGCCGCGCTGGCGTGGCGCTCCAGATAAGCACGGATGCGATGGCTCAGCTCCAGCGTGACCCCGAGCGCATGCAGCTGCTGCGCCTCGACTCCGGAGCCCTTGGCCAGCTGCTCCAGCGCCTCGCCCTGATCCTCGATGCGCGCGGCGGGCAGCGGCGCCTCTGCCTGCAAGCGCAGCGCCTCGCGCGTGCGCTGCATGCGCGCCTGGGCAGCGGCCAGAGATGCTTCCGGAGTGAGACGCCGCAGGGCCTGAGCCGCGGCCTCACTCTGGCAGCCCGCTGCGATGCGCTCGAGCAGCAGCGGCCATTCGAGCTCGCCAGCGGTTTTCTGTTCCTGCGGTTGCATGGTCACGAATCGGTTCTCGGTCGCTGGGCGAGAGCTACTGCAAAAAAACTGGGAAAAAAGACTGTTCGTGAGGGATTCCGGAGCGGGGGGCGTCGTACTAGCACACCGGCACGAAACGGGAGGGGCCACTGACCGATTGGCTGAGGATGTCCCGCTATTCTGCCCCTGGAGGCTTCGTGTTATGTCGAGCTGGATGCGCAAGAGAGGAGAGGGCGGTAGCGAAGCGGCAAACGGCAGGCAGGCTGGGGTGAGGCCGGGATTGTCGCTCGGGCAGTCACCTGGCTTGCTGCTTGGTCTGGGGCTTGGCTTGCTGCTCTGCATGGCCTGTAGCAGCTCGTCCGGCAGCACCTCCTCCACCAGTCCTTCCGCTGCCAGCCCCTCCAGCGCGGAGCCCGGCCAGCGGCTCGCGGTCCAGGTGGAGTCTGCCCGGCCCCAGCAGGTCGTGAGCCGAGTGGAGCCTCTGCGCGAGGCCAGCTCCTCCCCTCAGAGTGCCGCTGGCAGCAGTGAGTCCGCAGCGAGCACTGCGCCCGCCGCCGGCGGCGCAGCAGGCCAGCCTGCGCCCGCCCCGTCAGAGAGCGCCAGGCCCTCGGGCATCACCTCGAGGCACCTCGAGGCCGAGCTGAACCGGCTGGAAGCCGAGCTGAGAAACTAAGTCGTGTAGATGATGCCGGGGCCCCGAGGGGGTCGCGCCTGCAATGCAGCCCCGGCGTTTTTATCTAGCCCGCGGCTCAGTGGACTGCTCAGTGGATGCCCAGTGGACTGCTCAGCGGATGCCCAGCCGCTGCCGGGCCAGCGCTGCGCCCATGCCCAGCGCCTCGAGCTTGCCCACGGCGACGGCCTGGGGCAGCGGCGCGAGGCCACAGTTGGTGCAGGGCAGCAGTCGCGCGGCGTCCACGTGCTCCAGCGCGGCCTCGATGCGTGCCTGCACTTGCTCCGCGGACTCCACCTCCTGCGTGGCCACGTCGATCACGCCGACCATCAGCTGCTTGTCCTTCAGCAGCCGCATCAGCGCGGGCGGCACCCGCGAGTTGGCGGCCTCCAGCGACACCTGATCGATGCGGCTCTGGTTCAGGGCCGGGAAGATCTCTTCGTACTGGCGCCACTCGCTGCCGAGCGTCTTCTTCCACTGGATGTTGGCGTCGATGCCGTAGCCGTAGCAGATGTGCACGGCGGTCGTGCACTTCAGCCCGGCGGTGGCGCGGTGCAGCGCCTCGATGCCCCACTCCTTCACGTCGGACAGGAACACGTTGAACGCCGGCTCATCGAGCTGGATGGTGTCCACCCCGAGCGCCTCGAGCTCGCGCGCCTCTTCATTCAGCACGTCAGCGAACGCCATGGCCAGATCCGCGCGGCGCCCGTAGAAGCCGTCGGCGATGGTGTCGCAGATGGTCATCGGCCCCGGCAGGGTGAACTTCAGCTTGCGGCTGGTCTGTGCGCGGGTGAACTTGACCTCGCTGGTGTGCACGGAGCGCGTGCGCGCGACCTTTGCCGTGACGGTGGGCACGTCGACGAAGTAGCGATCATTGCGGATGCCCATGCGCGTCTTCTTCTGCCAGTCGATGCCCTCCAGCGACTCCAGAAAGCCGTGCACGAAGTGCACCCGGAACTGCTCGCCGTCGGTCAGCACGTCGATGCCGGCGCGCTCCTGCGCCTCCAGCCAGAAGCGCGCCGCGCGCTCCTTGGCGCGCTCCAGCTCCTCACCGCCGAGCCGCCAGGCAGCCCACAGCTTCTCGGGTTCCGCGAGCCAGGCGGGCTTGGGCAGGCTGCCGGCGATGGTGGTGTCGAGCATGCGGGCGTTTTCTCACGAAGCCCGCCGGGAACCAAGGGGCACCACGGCGGCCTCGCGCTCCTCGCTGCGGGCAAACGCAGCGAGGCCGCGCCGCAAGCGAGCGCCGATGCGCTCGGCGGCGCCTTCCTCCAGGCTCTCGAACACGCGCACCTTGCCGCCCTCCAGCGCGGCGATCGGCAAGCCGTCACGGAATAGCACCAGGTTGCTGGGCGCTGCGGTGATCCGCTCGCCCGGCAACAAGGTGCCCAGCAAGTTCAGCGGGTCACATGCGCTCAGGCAGACCTCCTGCCCGGGGCTGGCCTGGGCCGCGCTGCGGCGCTCGCTGCGCAGCAGGGGCACCGCCTCGGGCAGCGCAAACTGCTCGCCCGCGTGGCGCTGCACGAAGCGGCCGCCGCGCACCTCGCCGCGCGCCTCCAGCCTGCGATATTCGCGCAGCAGGTCGCGCCAGGGCGGCGCGTGCTCGCGCTCCAGCAGCGCGCGGAACACCACGCCGTAGCGGCGTAGCAGCAGCCGCGCCCAGCGCTCCACGTGATCGGGCGGCGGCGGCTCCAGCTGCTCCAGCAGCGCCCAGCGCCCCGCGCTCTCCAGCCCCGCGGGCGCACGCCGCTGCGGGCGCCGCCCCGGGCGCATGCGCCGCTTGTTGGGCAGCAGCCCGCGCATGCCGCTGAAGCTGTCGGAGCTGATGCGGCCCGCGGCGACCAGCTCCGAGAGCCCGAGCTCCAGCTCGGTGCTGGTCGGCACCGTGCGGCGCAGGTCGTGGAAGAAGCGCGGCCCGCGCCGCAGCTGCTCCTCGATCTGTCGTCCCAGGCTCGAGAGTGACAGCGCCGAGGGAGACAGAGTCTCGCCATCGTTGCCAGCGGGCTCGGCCTCGGCGCCGTGCTCCACGCCGTCGCGGCACAGCCAGCCCCAGTCCTCGCGCTGCGCCAGCACGATGGGCGTGGTGGCGAGTGAGCGCAGCGCCTTGCTGCTGCTGGGCGGATGGGCCCGCCCCCACACGATCTGCCCCGAGAGGCACAGCCCATCGAGCCACGCCGGATCGTAGTCGCCGATGCGCGCCGGCAGCAGCGCGGACTCCCACGAGCCCGCTGCCGCCTCGAAGCCCTCGAGCTGCGCCAGCACGGCGGGCAGCGCGGCCTGACCGAGCTGGCGGTGCTCCGGCGAGACCCGCTGCCAGGCGAACAGGAAGCGCAGGAACACTGCGGTCGTGACCGGCTCGATCTCGCGGCGCAGGCGCTCGAGGGTATAGCGATGGATGCGCGCCAGCAGCCCGCGCTCGCACCACTCGCTGTCGGCACTGCCGCCCGCGAGGCTGCCCGGAGTGAAGCGCCCGACCATGGCCGAGCCCTGGCTCTCCAGCGCAGCCAGCGCCTGCTCGGCGGCGCGCAGCGCGGCCTCGTTGCCCTCCGGGAACAGCGGCTCCACGAGCGCGCGCACCGTCACCGGCCCCAGCGACTCGAGGCGCGCCCGCACCAGCTCGCGCCAGGCGTCTTCCGCTGCCACCGGCGCCGAGAGCGCTGCCGGCAGCGAGAGCTCGGGCTCGGGGCGCGCGCCGGGCACTACCGCGAGCAGCTGCGGTAGCCGCTCGGCAGACACCCACAACCCGGCTCCCGACGGCAACAGCAGCCGGGTCGCGCGGCCCTGGCTTCGCAGCTCGTCGAACAGTTCCTGCGCGCGCGCGGGTGACGGCTGCAGCACGCGTTGCTCCAGATCGCTCCGGGCATGGAAGCCGCACAGGTACAGCGCGTCCGCCAGCTCGTCCGCGCTCGAGAACTCGGGCCACGCCTCGCGCCGCACCCGCTCGATGGCGTCCGCGTCGAGCGCGCCCAGATCGCTCGCGCTCTTGGGGTCGAAGAAGCGGCGCGTGATCACCGCCTGGGTGCGGCGCTCCTCCAGCGGCGCCGGATCCAGGAAGGCGTACGGGTTGGCGTTCAGGATCTCGTGCGCCAGCGGCGAGGGCTCGGTGAGATCGCGGTACAGGACCTCGATCTCGCCTTGCTCGATGCCGCGCAGCACGTTCAGGAAGGCCTCGCAATCCATGGCCTCCGTCAGGCAGTCGGAGATGGTCTGCGCCACCAGCGGGTGATCGGGGATCTCGCGCTCGCCCGGCAGGTTCTCGAGGCACGCCTGCTGATCGGGGAACGTGGTGGCGAGCAGATCGTTGGCGCGGATGCGCAGCAGGGCGGCGGGCACCTTCTTGCCGGACTGAAAGCGTGGCGTGGCCAGCGCGCGGGTTGCGTTGTGGCGCCAGCGGATCTCGAACATCGGCGCGTCCAGCAGCGCCTGGATCAACACGCCCTCTGCCGTGGTGCTGCGCAGGAAAGAGCCCACGGTGTGCAGCTCGAAGCTGTGGGTCGGGCCGAGCGAGAGGATGATGGCGTCCTCCGTGGCGGCGGCCTGCAGCTCGAAGTTGAACGTCTTGCAGAAGCGCTTGCGCAGCGCCAGGCCCCAGGCGCGGTTCACCCGCGCCCCGAAGCTGGAGTGGATGACCAGGTGCGTGTTCTGCGCCTCGTCGAAGAAGCGCTCCATCACCACTCGCTGGCGGGTGGGCAGCGCGCCGAGAGTGCGCTGCGCCGCCGCCAGGTAGTCCACCAGCTGCTCGGCGGCGGGCTGCGGCATGCCGCGCTCCTCGCACAGCCAGCGCACGGTCGCTGTCAAATGCGCGCCGTCACTGCCCTCGTCCGCGCGCTCTTCCAGCCGCTGCGTCAGCTCGCTGCGCAGCCGTGACACGCTGCCCGACAGCTCGTCGCTGCGCGCTGGCCCTTCACCGAGCCAGAACGGGATCGTCGGCGGCTGGCCCTGCGCGTCCGCCACCCGCACCAGGCCCGGCTCCACCTTGAGGATGCGCCAGGAGGCGTTGCCCAGCTGGAAGATGTCACCGCCCATGCTCTCGATGGCGAAGTCTTCGCCCACGCTGCCCACGTGGGTGTTGTCCGGCTCGAGCACCACGCGATAGTCGGCGTTGTCGGGGATGGCGCCGCCGTTGGTCAGCGCTACCAGGCGCGCCGCCTTGCGCCCCTGTAGCTGGCGAGTGACGGGGTCGCGTCGGATCAGCGCGCTGCGCCGGCCGCGGCTGGTGTTGAAGCCGTCCGCCAGCATGGTGAGCACGGCGTCGAAGCGCTCGCGCGGCAGCGCGCGGTACGGATACGCGCGGCGCACCCGCTCGAACAGCGCGTCTTCGTCCCAGCTCTCGCAGGCGGCCATGGCCACCACCTGCTGGGCGAGCACGTCGAGCGGCGCGGGCGGCACCGTCACCGCATCCAGCTCTCCGCGGCGCACGCTGTCGACCAGCGCGGCGCACTCGACCAGATCGTTGCGGCTGAGCGGGAAGACCTTGCCGTCGGGGGTGCCGCCCAGCTGGTGGCCGGCGCGGCCCACCCGCTGCAACAGCCGCGCGATGGAGCGGGTGGAGCCGATCTGGCAGACCAGATCCACCGTGCCGATGTCGATGCCCAGCTCCAGCGAGGCGGTGGCCACCAGCGCCTTCAGCTCGCCCGCCTTCAGCTTCTGCTCGGCCGCCAGCCGCGTCTCCTTCGACAGGCTGCCGTGATGAGCGGCCACCAGCTCCGGACCCACCCGCTCGCCCAGCTGCGCGCACAGGCGCTCGGCCAGGCGCCGGTTGCCCACGAACACCAGGGTGGTGGTGTTGCGCTGCACCAGCTGCGCGATGCGATCGTACACCTCGCCCCAGACCTCCGCCGACATCACCGCCTCGAGCGGCGACTCCGGCAGCTCCAGGCTGAGCCGCATATGCCGCTGGTGGCCGCAGTCGACGATCGAGCACTCCTGGAGAGCGGCAGGGTCGTTTGCTGCCGAGCCCACCAGGAACCGTGCAACTTCTTCGATCGGCTTCTGCGTGGCGCTCAGACCCACCCGGGTCAGCGGCTCGCGGGTGAGCGCGCTCAGGCGCTCCAGCGAGAGCGCCAGGTGTGCGCCGCGCTTGTTGGTGACCATGGCGTGGATCTCGTCCACGATCACCGTGCGCACGCTCTTCAGGGCCTCGCGCCCGCTCTCGCTGGTGAGCAGGATGTACAGCGACTCGGGGGTGGTGACCAAGATGTGCGGCGGCGCCTTGCGCAGCTGGTTGCGGTCGGCGGCGGAGGTGTCGCCGGTGCGCACCAGCGAGCGCAGCGCGAGCTCCGGCAGGCCCAGCGCTGCCAGCTGCGCGCGGATGCCCTGCAGCGGCTGCTGCAGGTTCTTTTCGATGTCGTTGCTCAGCGCCTTCAGCGGTGAGACATACAGCACCCGCACCTCGTCCCGCAGCGTGCCGCGCAGGCCGCTCTCCACCAGCTCATCGATGGCGGCCAGGAACGCGGCCAGGGTCTTGCCGGAGCCGGTGGGCGCGGCGATCAAGGTGTGCCGGCGAGCGCGAATCTCGGGCCAGCCGCGGCGCTGTGGCTCGGAGGGCGTGCCGTGTGTGGCGCGGAACCAGTTTTCGACGGCGGGATGGAACACCCGGGCACCCTAGCATCGCGGGGCAGCCCGCGGCGGCGTCTCGCTCCGGCACGAAGTGGCCCGTTTTGGCCGGCGTTTTGGCTGGTGGCCAAGGATTTTGCCGGGCCGACAGTCGCGCTCGGCGGCCTTTTCGGCTACATGTAGGCACAGGTAAGCCGTCGCATGGTGACTCCGTCAGGATGCAGGACGCTCGGGTCGATCCGCACCGCCTCGCGTGCGATGAGCTGGTGGAGCGCCGCTGCTCTGCTGCTGGCGCTGAGCGGGTGCCGCTCCGAACGAGCGCTGGCCACTCTGACGAGTGAAGCCAACGTCGTGACCGAGGTGCAGATGGTCAGACCGGCGGCGGAGCACTTCGTCGACACCAGCGCCATGGTCGAGGCTGCCGGCGAGGCCGCACCCGATGAGCTGCCCGCTCCGCAGCCCGAGCGGGACGCCGTCGATGAGGCGCACGTGTACTGCCGTCAGGTGGAGCAACAGGCTCGTGAAACGCACGCCGGCTTGCCGAAGCGGCTGGATCGCGACACCAGCGCCACGCGCGTGGTGGCGTACGGCTGCGACGTGGTGCTGGAGTACGCCATGCACGACGTGACGGTGGAGGAGGTGCTGGCCGAAGGGCTGCGCGCGCTGCGGGCCGAGGTGGTCAACAAGCTGTGCGCCGACGGCGGTGCGCGGGGCGTGATGAACCACGGTGGCAGTTTCACCAACGTGTACCGCGACAAGCGCAGCTCGCTCATCGATCAGTTCACGATCACGGCGGAAGACTGCGCGGAGCCACTGCCGGTGGACGGCACCCCGGTCTCCTTTGACCTGTAGTGCAACTGGCCCCACGCTTGACAGCGCGCGGGCTCGACCTAGATCGGGCAAGCAGCCGCCGCTCGCTGGCGGGTGGAACTCCGATGCGCGCGCACGTGCAGAACTGGCCGTCACGACTCTGGCTGGTCCGGCACGGGGAGAGCTCGGGTAACGTCGCGCGCTCGCTGGCGGAGGCGGGCGGTCTGGCGATGATCGACATCGCGGACCGCGACATGGACGTGCCGCTCTCGGGGCTTGGCCGCCAGCAGGCGCTGGCCCTGGGGCGCTGGTTCGGGCGCAAGCCGCTGTCGGAGCGCCCGTCCGTGGTGCTGTCGTCCCCGTACGTGCGCGCCAGGCAGACCAGCCAGCTCGTGATCGGCGGAGCCGGTGTCGGCTCGCACACGGGGCTGCTGGAGCTGACCGACGAGCGCCTGCGCGAGAAGGAGTTCGGCGCCTTTCACCAGCTGACGAAGGCCGGCATCCGCTCGCGCTATCCGGAGGAGGCACGGCTGCGCGATCACGTGGGCAAGTTCTACTACCGCCCTCCCGGCGGGGAGAGCTGGTGCGACGTGATCCTGCGCCTGCGCAGCGTGCTCGACACCATCCAGCTGCAGTTTCAGTGTGAGCGGGTGCTGGTGGTCGCGCACGAGATCGTGGTGCTGTGCATGCGCTACCTGATCGAGCGCATGACGGAGGAGCAGATCCTGAGCATCGACGCGGCGGGCGATGTGGCCAACTGCGCGGTGACGGAGTACCAGTTCCAGCGCGACGACCAGGGGCGGCCGGGCATGGCCCTGCGTTGCTACAACCAGGTGGCCCCGATCGAGCAAGCGGGCGAGCGGGTCACGGACGAGCCGGACACGCCGGTGGCGCCGCGCTGAGCGGTGCGCGCTGGCTCGTTGCTGCGCTGGCTCGTTGCTGCGCTGCCTCGTTGCTGCGCTGCCTCGTTGCTGCGCTGCCTCGTTGCTGCGCCAGCGGTTGCGCGATGAAAACGGCACTGAAAAATTCCTCTGCTGGCACGAGATCTGCTGCACCCGCCCGCAGACATTCGCAGCTCTGGCGAGCTGGATGGGAGGATCATGGCGGCAGCAGATGCAACACGGACCCCTATCGCGGCGGATTCCGGCGAGGATTCAGGCCAGGCCGTGCAGCAGCCAGGATACCGCGTGCTGGCTGCCTGCGACTTCACGGAGCTGGGCAATCGAGTGGTCATCGAGGCATTGCGCCTCTGTGAGACACGCCCGGGGGCGGAATTGCATATCGTCAGTGTCGCGGCAGAGCACGCGCGAGGCTTGCTGCTGCCGGGCCAAGCCGCGCAGGTGCTGAGCAACATCGAGGCGCAGGAGTACGCGCGCCAGCACGTTGCCCTGTTGCTCGATGACTACCTCGCGCAGGGCAACCGGGTCTCCCTGCAGCATGTGGCTGTGTACGTCGTGGGGGGCAATCCCTCGGAGCGCATCGTGGCGCTCGCCTCGGGCCTGGACGCTGACCTGATCGTGCTGGGCACCCACAGCCGTCACGGGCTGGAGCGGGTGTTGCTGGGGTCGGTGGCGCAGGAGGTGTTGCGCCGCGCAACATGCGGAGTGTTCGTGATCCGCCCGCGCGACTTTGTGGACGGCGAGAAGGTGCCCGAGATCGAGCCTCCGCTACGGCCGGAGGAGCACCCGCTGCTGCCGCTGCGCATGCCCGCCACGTATCACTACGTGCCGCGCTCCAGCCGCGAGCAGGACCGCATGATGCCGGTGCTGTGAGCAGCAGCTCGTGCCCCGAGGGCACGAGCCTTGCACTTGCCCCGCCATCGTGAGGCGAAACGAGAGCCCTGCGATTCGTGGGGGAAAAAGAAAGGCAAGTTGCATGTTCTCGACCATTCGATGGTGGCAATACACGAGCGCCGCGGCGATCTTGGGTCTGGCGTGCTCGAGCTCGAGCTCACCGAGCAAGTCGGCGGACGACGTCTCTATCTCCGGCAGCACGGCCACTGGCGAGACGCCAGATGAGCCGAGCGAGGGAGCCGGGCAGGGCCCAGCGGCAAGCAGCCCCGGCACGGGTCCCTACGCCACGGGCAATTCCAGCTCGGCCGCGGAGCGCGCGAGGAGCAGCCCGTCCGCCGGTGACATCAGCGCGAGCGAGCGCTCGCCCGTCGCCGGCCGCGACGAGGCGTCGGCTCAGCTGGACGATCCGCGCATCCTCGCCTTCACCAGCGCGGCCAATCAGGCCGAGGTGGAGCAAGGCCGCCTGGCTCGCGAGCGCGCCAAGGATCCACGGGTGCGTGACTTCGCCGCGATGATGGTGAGCCATCACACCGAGGCCCTGCAGAACCAGCAGAAGCTGAAGATCTCGCCGGAGCCGGGGGCGGACGTGCTGAACATGCAGCGCGAGGGCAAGCAGCGCCTCGACACCTTGCGCGACAAGAAGGGTGCCGAGTTCGATCGCGAGTACATGGAGCTGCAGGTGGAGGAGCACCGCCGCCTGCTGGACAAGATCAACCGCGAGCTCATGCCGGCCGCCAAGGACAAGACGGTGGTGAGCTATCTGGAAGAGATCCGGCCGAGGGTGGAGTCGCACCTGGCGCAGGCGCAGCGCCTGCAGCAGGAGTTGAGCACCAACAGCCCGGGTGGCAACCCGGCGCTGGACGAGCGCTCGCGGAGCAAGGGCGGAAGCGACGGCAGTAGCAAGACGGGCAGCCAGGGTAGCCAGGGCAGCTCGAGCGGCAGCTCACCCTGAGCAGCTCAGCTCGAGCAAACCTCGAGCAAACCTCGAGCAAACGCAGAGGGGCCGCGGCCAGCCGATGAAGGCCGCGGCCGGCCAGCGCAAGACCGCGGCCGAGTGGGCACAGCACCCCTCGCGCCGCGGCGGGCTGGCACCCTCACGCAGGCGGACGCAGGCACTGCTCGCGGGCAGCCAGGAACGGCCGCTCCAGCGCCGCGGCGGCGTCCTTGCCGATGGCCTGCAACGCGCGCGGAAAAAAGTCGTTCTCCTCCTGCTCGGCGTGCCGTGCCACCAGCTGGATCAGATCCTCCAGCAGGTCTGGCCAGCGGCTGGTCTCGAAGCCAGCGGTATCGACGCGCGAGATGGCCGCCTCCAGCTTCTCGGCGTCTTCCGCGTGCATGCGCTCGATCTCGCTCGCGGCCAGCGCCTCGTTCTCGTGCAACATGGGGTAGAGGGTGGTGAGCTCGGCCCGCTCGTGGCAGATGAGCTCGTTACGGACTGCCAGCCAGTGCTCGCGGCGCTTCTCGGGCTCGCGCGCCTGCTTGGCGCGCTTGAGCAGGGTGGCCGCCTCCTCGTGCTGCTGCGCGAGCAGGTTGAAGACTCCTGTCAGGCCGCGGGCGCGAGCGCGCAGACCCGCTGCCTTGCCGGCGGTCTTTGCGGCGATATTCTCCACTGAGTTGGGCATGAGGCTCCTTCCGATTGTAGGAGCCCTCTGAGCTTGCAGGCCCCGTGCCGTGGGGCAGCTCTCAACAGTGACGCTGTCACTGCCAGAGGTAACTCACGTTCAGTCGCGGGGGAGCGAGCGAGCCCTTGGCGACGACCTGCGCTCGCGGGAAAATGGGGGCGCTGGAGCGGCGTGCGGCTTCGCCACAGCGAGCGGACTGGCCCGCCTCATGGCGGCCCTCCTGCGGCCCTCCTGCCGGAGCAGCTCACTTCAGGTACTTGCCACAGCGTGGATCACCGTCGGGCACGTCCTGTACTCCGACGAAATCACGCCCGGGAAACTGCTTGCGGTCGCACAGCGCGGCCAGCAGATCGAGCACCGTCTGCGCCGCGTCGGCGCCGGATTGCGCCACGATTTGCCCTTTCATCGGGCTGCCGGCGAGCCCGTTCTGGATCTTGAACCAGGCCTCGTAGCCGCGCGCGCGCGCGAAGGTGCCGAGCGTGTGCCCGGCATCGAACGGCAGCTTGCGCCCATCATTGCCGTGGCAGTCGGAGCACACGAAGGTAAACAGCTCCGCTCCGCGCTCCGGGTCGGCCCCATCGCGCAGGCGGTAGTTGCCGGGGGCCTTCGTATCTAGCTGAAACACCTGCTCCGGGCGCGCCAGCTTGCCCTCGCGCGACTGCACTAGGAACGCGGTCAAATCATCGAGATCCTGCGCGTTCAGCACCTCGCCGTAAGCGGGGAGCTGCTCGTCGCCGCTGGCCAGCCAGGCGCGCAGCTCCTCGGCAGAGCGCTCGTCCGCCAGCAGGTTGCGCTCCAGCACGTGGCTCTCGCCCTGGTAGTCGGGGCCGCTCAGGCCTTGCTTGCCGCGCAGGTCCCAGCCGAAGAAGCTGCGCAGCCGGTAGTCGTGCCCGGTGTTGGGCAGGGGCCGGCCGCTGCCGTCGTTCAAGGTGCCGTTGCCGTTGGGGCCGCCCTTGCCATCGAGCTCCGGGGTGGACGCAGCGTCAAAGCTGATGGTGCTGCTCAGCTTGCGCTCCGTGCGCCAGCTGTCATACAGGCGGCCGCCGCGGGCTGCATCGGGGGGGCGTGGAGCTGGCGCGGCTTCCGGCAGGGGAGAGCTGGTGGCATGCCCGGCTTCTGTTGCAGCGGACACATCGGGAGTGGTCAGCGCAGCGGGCGGGGCCGCTGACGTCACGGGCGCGCTGCTGCAGGCAAGCATGCTGCAGGCAAGCAGGCTGCAAGCGGGCAGGCTGCGAGCGAGCGTGCTCCATGCGAAGAGGGGGCGAGCGGCGAGCGCGTGCAGGCTGGGTGCCAGGTGCAAGCCGTGCTGGGAGGCACCGGCGAGCGCGCGCGAGAGACGAGCGGGAATCACGAAGCGCATCCTAGCGATGCTGCCGCCGCAGCGCGGCGAGATCGCGCTTGCAGCTAAAATGCGGCAAAGCTGGAATCGTTTCCAGTTTTGTAGCCTGCAGCCCCAGCTGGGGGTTGTAGCAGCCTGACAAATGCTGCAGGGCTGAGCGCCATGATGAGAAGCCGGCTGTGGGTTATGGGGTTGGCCGCCAGCATGAGCGGCGGCTTGGGTTGTGGAGATGAGGACAGGGCGCCTGCGGGCAGCGAGTCCAGCGGAGCCCAGACCGGCGTGGAGTCACTGCAGCCGGAGGAGCCTGCGCAGCTGATCTCGTACGAGTGCCGCCAGGATCCAGCACGCAAGAGCACGCCGCCGGGAGCCGTGGCGAGCGAGGCGCAGAGCTTCCGCGAGACGGGGCGCACGGTGGGCGCCGCCGTGGCCGCGTGGCGCCTGGCGGAAGACGAGCAGTACGGCCCCACCATCGCCGCGCAGTTCAACCAGCTCACCGCCGAAAACGAGATGAAGTGGGAGTCGATCGAGCCGGAGCCCGGCGTGTTCGATTTCACGGCTGCCGACGCGCTGGTGACGTTTGCGCAGCAGAACGGCATGAAGGTGCGCGGCCACACCCTGGTCTGGCACTCGCAGCTGCCGACCTGGGTGGATGAGCTGACCGGCGCCGACGCCGTGCGCGCCGCGCTGACCAACCACATCCAGACCGTGGTCGCGCACTACCGCGACAACTTCCCGGGCGTGGTGGTGGCGTGGGACGTGGTGAACGAGGCCCTGAACGTGCAGCAGGGGCCGATGGGCGGCACGGCCATCTTCCGTGACAGCGTCTTCTATCGCGAGCTGGGCGAGGGCTTCATCGCCGAAGCCTTTCAGATCGCCAGCGCCACCGATCCGGATGCGCTGCTCTTCTACAATGACTTCGGCGTGGAGGGCGTGAACGGCGCCAAATCCACCGGCACCTTCGACATGGTGAGCGGCCTGGTTGCGGCGGGCGTGCCCATCCACGGCATGGGCTTTCAGATGCACACGGGCCCGCTCGATCAGGGCCCGGGCGCGGCCGACTTTGCCGCCAACATCGCGCGCTACGCGGGGCTGGGCCTGCAGGTGGAGATCACGGAGATGGACGTGTCTCTGTGTGCCATCGGCGGCAACGTGCTCGGCCAGGAGCTGCAGCGCTACCGCTACAACCGCATCCTGACCGCCTGCCTCGAGTCACCGGCGTGTCGCTCGGTCACCCTGTGGGGCGTGGGGGATGCCAACTCCTGGCTCAACGACAACGGCTGCACGCAGGGCATGATCACCCTCGAGACGCAGCCGGCGCCGCTGGCCTTCGGCGACACCTACGCGCGCAAGCCCGCCTGGTGGGGCATCTACGACGCGCTCACCGGCTGCGAGTACCAGTGAGGGGCCGCTGAGCTCAGCGGCTCAGGTCCCACAGCCCCGAGCCGATGAGCTGCAGGGCGAGCGCGCTGATCAGCAGGCGAATCATCACCTGGAAGGTCTGCGCGCTCACCCCCGCTAGCCAGCGCGTGGCCACGGCGGTGCCGGCGAGCGCCGCCGTGCACAGCGCCAGGGTCCAGGGCAGGTACGCACCGAAGCCGAAGCCGCCGGCTTCAAACAGCAGCACCTTGCTCGCGTGCTGGAAGATCTGGCAGCCCGCCAGGGTGCCGATGGTCCCGGCAGCGCCCAGATCGAGCCCCAGGATGAAGGGGCCGAGCAGCGGCCCGGTGGCGCCCA
>JAICQL010000170.1 GCA_025937895.1 Polyangiaceae bacterium
CATCATCATCGAGCAGGCCGCGCGCATCGCCAGCACCATCCGTCAGGTGCTGGATCTGGCGCGCCAGCAGCCGCCCAACCGCACGCAGCTGAACCTGAGCAGCCTGCTCGAGTCCACGCGAGACCTGCTGGTGCCGCTAGCCGCCAAGAAGTCGATCGAGCTGCGCTGTGACGTGCCGCCGCAGGCGCGCGCGCTGCTCGACGGCGCGCAGATCCGCCAGGTGCTGATGAACCTGGTGATGAACGCCCTGCAGGCCATGCCCGGCCCGGGCCAGATCTGGCTGCGGGTGCGCGAGCGCGCAGGGCACTGGGCGATCGAGGTGGAAGATCAGGGCAGCGGCATCGCTCCGGAGCACCTGCCGCGCATCTTCGAGCCGTTCTTCACCACCAAGAGCGTGGGCGAGGGCACGGGGCTCGGCCTCTCGGTCGTGCAGGGCATCGTGCAGGAGCACGGCGGCACCATCGAGGTAGACTCTGCGCTCGGGCGCGGGACCAAGTTCACGGTGCTACTACCCCTCGAGGCGGAGACATGAAGGGCAAGATCCTGGTCGTGGATGACGACGCCAGCATGACGGAGCTGCTCTCCGAGCGCCTGAAGAAGCGGCAGTTCGAGGTGGCCACGGCCAGCGGCGCGGCCCAGGCGCGCGTGGAGTTCGACGCGCTCGCGCCCGACGTGGTGGTGACGGACCTGAACATGCCGGGGCAGAGCGGCATCCAGCTGTGCGAGTGGGTCGCCACCAATCGCGCGGACACTCCGGTGATCGTGCTCACCGCCTTCGGCAGCCTGGACACGGCCGTGGCCGCCATCCGCGCCGGCGCGTACGACTTCATCACCAAGCCGTTCGAGATCGACGTGCTCAGCATCGCGCTGGAGCGCGCGCTCGAGCACCGCGCGCTGCGCCACGAGGTCAAGCGCCTGCGCAACCTCGTGGACACCGCGCGCGCCATGGGCGGGGAGCTCCTGGGTGAGAGCCCGGTGATGCGCGAGCTGAAGGAGCTGCTCGGGCGGGTCGCGAGCTCGCAGGCCTCCGTGCTGATCACGGGGGAGAGCGGCACGGGCAAGGAGGTGGTGGCGCGCCTGCTGCACGAGCACGGGCCGCGCGCCGCTCACCCCTTCATCGCGCTCAACTGCGCCGCCATGCCCGAGCACCTGATCGAGAGCGAGCTGTTCGGGCACGTCCGCGGCGCCTTCACCGACGCGCGCAGCGACAAGGTGGGGCTGCTGGTGCAGGCGCACCAGGGCACGTTGTTCCTGGACGAGATCGGTGACATGCCGCAGAGCCTGCAGCCCAAGCTGCTGCGCGTGCTGGAAGAGCGCAAGCTGCGCCCGGTGGGCGGCGGCAAGGAGGTGCCCTTCGACGTGCGGCTGCTCTCGGCCACCCACCGCGACCTGGAGGACGCCATCGCGCAGGGCCAGTTCCGCGAGGATCTGTACTTCCGCCTGAACGTGATCCAGGTCGCTTTGCCCCCGCTGCGCGCGCGCGGCAATGACGTGCTCTTGCTCGCGCAGTCCTTCATCCAGGCCTTTGCCCAGCAGACCGGCAAGCCCGTGCGCGGCCTCTCGCCGGAGGCCGCCGAGCGCCTCTCGTCCTACGCCTGGCCGGGCAACGTGCGCGAGCTGCGCAACGCCATCGAGCGGGCGGTGGCCCTGACCCGCCACGAGAACCTCACCGTCGACGATTTGCCCGAGCGCATCCGCGCGTACAAGGTCTCGCACGTGCTCGTCGCCAGTCAGGATCCGGAGGAACTGGTGAACCTGGCCGAGGTGGAGAAGCGCTACATCGCCCGCGTGCTGTCCGCGGTGGGCGGCAACAAGTCCACGGCCGCGCGCATCCTGGGCATCGATCGCACCACCCTGTACAAGAAGCTGGCGCAATACAAGCTCAGCTAGCTCGCCGCGCGGCTCTGGAAGCGCTCGCGGTATGCCGCCGGCGTCACCCCCAGACGGCGGGTGAACAAGCGCCAGAACGTGCTCTCATCGCCGATGCCGGTGCGAGCCGTGATCTCCTTCAGCGGCAGCGCCGTCTCTTCCAGCAGGCGCCGCGCCTCCTCCATCCGCAAGCGCCGCACGAGCGCGGCGGGCGACTCGCCGAGATGCGCGCTGCACAGGCGGCTGAGCGAACGCGAGCTCATCGAGAGCGCGCGGGCCAGCCGCTGCACCGGCAGCGGCTCCGCCAGGTGCTCCAGCACGAAGCCGGAGATGTTCTTCAGCCGTGGCGGCTCGCACTCCTGACGCTGCAAGGCACCGCTGAACTGTGCCTGGTTACCCGAGCGTCGGAAGAACAGCACCAGACGCTTGGCCACGGTCATCGCGACCTCGTGCCCGTGGTCTCGCTCGACCAGTGCCAGAGCGAGATCGATGCCCGCGGTGACCCCCGCCGAAGTCCAGAGCTTGCCATCGCGCACGTAGATGCCCTCATCCACGACATTGACCTTTGGAAAGCGCGCGCGCAGCTCCTCCAGGAAGCTCCAGTGAGTGGTCGCGCGCCTGCCGTCCAGCAACCCCGCCGCGGCCAGCACGAAGGCGCCCGTGCAGATCGACACGACACTGGGGATGCGTGCCGAGAAGCGCGCGACCCAGGTCACCAGCTCCTCGGTGAGCTCCGGTGAGCGGCGCACGGGGGCGCCGGCGATCACCAGCACGTCGGGCGGGCGCGGCAAGCTGCGCGGCAGCGGCCGGACCCCGCTCAACGTGAGGCCATGCCCGGTGAGCGCCGAAGGCCCACGGGGCCCCATCAGCTCGAGCTCGTACGCGGTGCGCCCCAGCACGTCATTGGTGTGACCGAGCACCTCCCAGGGCCCGGCGATGTTCAACAGCCCGGTACCGGGCACGAGCGCGAACCACACCCGCTTGCTACCTGACGCCATCCTCGACAGTCTGGGCGCGCTGGCTCAATTTGCAAGAACATTGTCCTTTGAGCCAGCGCCGCGCGGCGCTAAGCCAGCTGCAGGACCGTTCAGAACGTGGGAGTGCAGCGATGATTCGAATTGGTATCAATGGCTTCGGCCGCATCGGCCGCATGGCGCTACGGGCCGCCTGTGAGCGGGACGACGTGCAGATCGTCGCCATCAATGACCTGCTGGAGCTACCCCATCTGGCCTACTTGCTCCGCCATGACTCCGTGCACGGCAAGTTCGCGCACGGCGTCCGGATCGAGGCAGGCGCGCTCTGGGTCGGCGAGCAGAAGATGCGGGTCAGCTCCGTGAAGGAGCCGGCGCAGTCCGCCTGGGGCGAGGTCGGGGCAGACGTGGTGATCGAGTCGACGGGCGTGTTCCTCACGCAGAAGCAGGCCCAGGCTCACCTCGCAGCCGGCGCCCGCAAGGTGATCCTCTCCGCGCCCGCCAAGGACGACACGCCCACCTATGTTTACGGAGTGAACACCGACGGCTACGCGGGGGAAGCCGTGGTCTCAGCGGCGTCGTGCACCACCAACTGCCTGGCGCCCATCGCCAAGGTCGTGGATGAGTCGTTTGGGCTCGTGCGCGGCTTGATGACCACCGTGCACGCCACCACGGCGACCCAGAAGACGGTCGACGGCACCTCGGGCAAAGACTGGCGCTTTGGCCGCGGCATCCTGGACAACATCATCCCCGCCAGCACCGGTGCGGCCCAGGCCGTCACCCGCGTGCTCCCCTCCTTGAAGGGCAAGCTCACCGGCATGTCGTTCCGCGTGCCCGTGTCGGACGTCTCGGTGGTCGATCTGACCTGCCAGCTCGAGCGCCCCGCCAGCTACCAGGAGATCTGCGACGCCATGCTGCGCGCCTCGCGCGGGCCCCTGCAGGGCGTGCTCGGCTACACCGAGGAGGAGGTCGTGTCGAGCGACCTGCGCGGCGAGGCGTGTACGTCCGTGTTCGACGCCAGGGCGGGCATCCAGCTCGATCCCACCTTCGTCAAGCTGATCGCCTGGTACGACAACGAGTGGGGCTACTCGAGCAAGCTGCTCGATCTGGCCGTGCGCATGCATACCTGAGCGCGGGCGCGCCAGCAAGGCCAGCGGCGGGCCTGAGCCCGCCGCTGCAGCACCCGACAGAGACTACCGTCAGCGCAGCACCACCGGCGGCGGCGCCGGCGGAGGAGCGGGCGGCGGCGGTGGCGCCGGCGCGGGCGGCGGCGGATCGTCGCTGACGATGCGCTCCGTCCACTGCGCCATGTGATTGCTGGTCGACAGATCCTGGAAGGGCAGGAAGAAGCCCGCGTAGCTCGGGTCCTCGCCCGCGGGGATGCGCTCGGGCTCCAGCGCGAACATCCAGAGCAGCGCCTGCGTGTCCTCGTCCCCCACTGCACTGTCATTGGGGAAGGCCTTGCGCAGACCGGCGCGGCGCTGTGAGCTCACAGTGAACCAGCCGAGCTGCTTGCCGCGGTGGCTGGTGACGAACGGGGTCGGCTTGGGGAAGGTGTCCATCAACGACGTCTCGTCCGTGTCGTCCTGCGGCGGCGGGTACAGCGCGTCGGCGACCCCGGACGCAGCTGCCTTCGCCAGCAGCACCGGCGTGGCGCCCGCCTGCGCCAGGATGGCCCAGGTCTTGGCTGCGGGATCGGAGTAGCCGTCGCAGTAGTCGCCGCTGCCGACGCTGCCCGCGTTGCACGCGCTGGCGTGGCTGCCGCCATATGCCGCCTGGTCCGTCTCGGAGAACAGCAGCGCCGCGGAGCCGGGCAGGAAGCTCGGGTTGTAGCGGTTCTTGCCGGCCACGGCCGGAATCAGGCTGATAGGAGTCGGGTCCCAGTCGCCCTCCTGCTTGCGGATCAGGCTGATGCCGCCGCCCAGAAACTCGATCGTGGTGGCGTTCTTGCCCAGTCCACCGGTGTCGATCGCCGTGAAGGCGATGGCGTTGCCGTCCGGTGACCAGTCCGGGTGACTGGCGACCACGGGCAAGGTGAGCGAGCCCGTGCGCTGGCCCGTGTCGCCGTCATGGAAGAACAGCTTGGTCTCCAGCTCCGAGTCATTCACGGGTGCAACGGCCACCAGCTCGCTGCCGGTGGGATCGAAGGAGGTGTTGAGCACCCGGTTCTGCCGGTCCGCGGCGGGCAACTCCTGATCGAGCTGCGCGCCGTTGTACGCATAGAACTCCGCGTCCGACTGGCTGCGGCTCATGTCGTTCACGAACATCAGCTCGCCGTCGGAGGAGTTGCCCAGACTGAAGGCGATCTTGTCGCCCTGACGCGAGAGCGTGTGGCAGCCCACACACGAGCCGTCGTTGCCCGGCACATCCGCCGGCGCCACGAACGTCTCCGGCTCGCTCTGGCCGGAGCCAAAATCGAAGCGCACGATGCTGGCCGGGCTCGTCGCGGTCCAGTAATACACCGCGCCCGCCACCCGCTCGGCGGCAAACTCCAACGTCAAGGTCTCCGAGACCCCGAGCTGCCCCGCCTCGTCGCTGGCGCGCACCGTCAAGCTCACCGGGCCCGCGCCCTGGTTCGAGCTCGCCAGCGAGTCGAACGCGGCCCCGGTGATGGCAAGCGCGCAGCTATCGTTCGCTCCCGGCGCGCCGGAGGGCGGGTTCACGAACTCGTCCGGATCGGAGTAGCAGCGTGTGTAGTAGCGCAGGTCGGAGCTCTCGCTGCTGAAGTGCAGCTCGAACAGGCTGTTTTCGGGCGCGCCGCGCCGAAAGTGCACCTCGAGGCGCCCGAGGTTCGGCGGCAAGAGCACGCCGTCGTTGGGGTAGACCAACAGCGGCGCGCGCTCGCCCAGGACCGTGCCCGAGAACTCCGCAGCGGGCACCGCCGGCAGCGCCGGCGAAGCCTCGTTCGAGTCCGGCGCGGGGGTGAGCTGGCCATCCAGCTTCACCGTCAGGGTGGTGGTGGCCGTGCTGACCGTGCCGTCGCTGTTGGCGGCCTGCGCGCGCACCGTGAGCAGACCGCCGCGCGCCGCTGGATCACTGCCGGACTCGGGCAGACGGGTCGTCAAGGTCCCCTGCCCGTCCGCGGGGAAGCGCGCCACCAGGTGGTTATCCGGCACGTAGAACACCGTGCGCTCGGTCAGCTCGATCTCCGTGTCCGGAGCGCTCGCCAGGCGCCCGTACGCGCGATACTCGAGCGACGCTGTCTCACCCAGCCCCACGCTGAGCGCCGCGTCCGCGGGCTCGATGCGCAGCGCGATCAGGTTCTGCTCCTGCGGAAGCTCACCGCCGCTGCCGCCGCTGCCGCCCGTTGGAAACTCGAAGCCCGTGCCCGCGCTGCCGTGCAGGATCGGGCCATCCACGCTGCCGCCCGCGCCCGCTTCTCCGCCATCGCTCCCGCCGCTGCCCCGCGAGCCTCCAGGATCGCTGCCGCACGCCCACGCGCACGCGCTCATTCCGAGCAACAAGCCCCAACGTCTACGCATGCTTTAGACATGAGGCATGGGCCGCCCCTGCGCAAAACTTTCGATCACAGCAGAGCAGTGCTCCGTCCAGGTGTTTCATCGAGAATCGCCCCCGCCCCGGATCGACGCGCCTCGCCGGGCAGCTGCCGCGCAGCTCACTGGCCCTGCCACTCGCGGGGCGCGCTCCTCGGCGGATCTCTTCGCTTGGGGGCCGCCGCCGCGCAGCCCACTTGCGCCAGTTCCCCACGCCCCCGGGTGCCTGGCGGTGCCGCCCGGGGTCGACTAGATCCCCGCGGTGACCTCGGCCGCCGTGCACCTACCTCCTGGACCGCCGCCGCCACGGCACCTGTGGGACGAGCTCCTGTACTTTCGCGATCTGAAGCGCGACGTGCTGGGCACCATCGCGCAGCGCTTCGCCACGTACGGCGACGTGTACTACGGGCGCATCCGCGGCATGGGCGTGTTCTCGGCGATGGATCCCGAGTTCATCCACGCCGTGCTGGTGAGCGAGGCGCGCGCCTTCCGCCGCCGCACCATCGATCTGGAGTTCCTGGGCGACGGCGTGCTCACCAGCTCGGGCGAAGAGTGGCGGCGCAAGCGCCGCCGGCTGCAGCCCTCCTTCCGCCACGACAGCATCCTGAGCTACGGCGCGCTGATCCGGCAGGAGAGCGAGCGCCTGCTCGCCGCCCAGCGCCCCGGCGCCGTGCTGGATCTACACGCCAGCATGCGCGAGCTCACCCTGCGCGTGGTGTGCCGCGCGCTGTTCGGGCAGGAGTTTCCGGGTAGCGCCGAGCGCCTGGGCCGCGCCACCCGGGTGCTGCAGGAGGCGGTGCTGCGCCCCAAGCTCCTGCCACCGTGGGCGCCCACCCCGGCCCACCTGCAGCACCGGCGCATGAGCGCGCTGGTCGACCGCGAGGTGTATCGCATCATCGAGCGCGCCGAGGGCGCGCCTGGCTCCTTGCTCGCCGCGCTGCGCGCCAGCCTGGATCAAGAGGGCGCGAGCCGCGCCGACGCCGCGCGCGAGCTGCGCGACGAGGTGGTCACCCTGCTGCTCGCCGGACACGAGACGACCGCGCTCGCGCTCACCTGGGCCTGCTATCTCGTCGCACGGCACCCGGAGCTCGATCCCGCGCTGCAGGCCGAGCTGGCCCGGGTCACCGGCGGCAAGCCCGTCAGCGCCGAGCACTTCGCTGGCCTGGAGCTCACCCAGCGCGTGCTGTCCGAGGCCTCACGCCTGTACCCGCCCGTGTACGTCATCCCGCGCGTGTGCACGGAAGACGTGCGCATCGGCCCCTACCCGGTGCGCAAGGGTGACGAGCTGTGGCTGTGGATCTACTTCATGCACCACGACGCGCGCTGGTTTGCGCGCCCCGAGCGCTTCGATCCCGATCGCTTCTTGCCGGGCGGCGAGGCCGCGCGCAGCCCGCGCGCGTACCTGCCCTTCGGCGCCGGGCTGCGCAGCTGCATCGGCCGCGGCTTCGCCACCCTGGAGGCCACCCTGGTGCTCGCCGCGCTGCTGCAGCAGCACCGGCTGGAGCTCGTCGATCACCGCCCGGTGTTCCCGCGGCCGCGCATCACCCTGGCGCCGGAGCGCCCGCTGCGCGTGCGCCTGCTCGCGCGCTGAGCCGGCTGGCGAGCGCCGCGAGCGCGCGTCAGTACACGGCAGCTCCGCCGAGCCCCACCACTTGCTCAGCTCCTCGGTGGTCAACGCGCGGAACACGCGCTCGGGCGGCACGGCGATATCGATGCGCGCTGGATCGTCCCCTGCGCGGTGTCGGCGACGGCACGGGCTCGGCTGCTCTTGCTGGTCCCGCGCGGCGGGGGCATTCGGCAACGCCGGGGCACCATCCGGCGCGACTTGACAGCCCGTGCCGGCGTCTCCCAAATAAACGATGGCCAACTCCTGGAGCTCCGCGCTCACTGACCTGTTGCCCGTCATCGCAGAGCGCGAGCAACGCGCTCCCGACGCCTATCCCCAGAGCAGCGTGCAGGCGCTGTTTGACGCCGGCATCATCGCGGGTCCGTTTGCACCCGCGCTGGGCGGCAGCGGCATGCAGCTGGTCCAGGCGGTGGAGGTGATCGAGGCGCTGGCCTCCGTCTCACCGTCGCTGGCGCTGATCGCCAGCATGCCGCTGGGGCTCGCCGGGGTGTACGGGCTGGGCGCCGAGGTCGTGCCCGAGGCGCAGCGCAGCGCGTTCAGCGAGCAGGCGGCGCGGGTCGCGGCGGACTACCGCGCGGGCCGCATCTACGCCGCCTGCAACAGCGAGAAGGGCGCGGGCGGCTCGCTCGCCGCCACTCGCACCGAGGCACGGCGGCAAGCGGACGGCGCCTTCGCGCTCACGGGCGAGAAGATCCTGGCGTCCGCCGGACGTAACGCGGCCACCTTCTTCTCCACCGCCAAGGTGAGTGCGGAGGAGCTGCCAGGGGCCGGTGTCGTCGAGTTCTTCCTGGTGGACCTCGCCTCGCCGGGAGTCCACGTGCTCGATGACTGGGACGGCTTCGGTATGCGCTCCACCGAGAGCCATACGGTACGCTACGACGGCGCGCGAGCGCGCGAGCTCGTGGGCTTTCCCGACTTCATCAACCTGGTCCAGCCGCTGGAGTACTGGTTCTGCTTGTTCGCGGCCATCCCGCTCGGCTGTGCCCGCGCCATGCTGCGGGCCACCGGCACGCCCGCGCCGCAATCGCCCGCGCTGCGGCTGCGGCTGTCCGAGGCGACCATGCGCTACGAGGCGATGCGCGCCTACTTGCTGCAGACCGCCTCAGGCTTTCACGCTCACGCGGGTGCTGCCTGCGCGGCGCGGGTGTTGCGCACCAAGACCTACGTGAGTCAGGAGGCCACCAGGCTGTGCGCCGAGCTGTTCGCGCTGGGCGGCGGCCGCAACTATCGCCGCACCAGCCTGGTGGCGCGCACCCTGGCAGACTCCTTCGCCGGCACTTCCCTGCGCCCTCCGCTCGCGCTGGCGCTCGACAGGCTGGTGGAGAGCTTCTCGCTGGGGGACGCAGAGCCGTAGCCGCGCCCGGCGCTCACACCTCGACTCCGTACCGCCCTTCCATAGCTGTTGGCAGAAACGCCACGGCCATCTACCGGCGCCGGCACCAGCGACAGCTTGCCCGAACGAGCGTCCATCAGACACCATGCTGCGCGCGGGGTCCGACTGGTTGCCAGATCGGCAGGGCGCCGTGTTCCGTGTGTTCGCAGCCGAGGAATTCACCATGTTCTCTGCCAAGCTCACCTTTCCTATCTTTCTGCTCAGCTTCTGTGCTCTCGCTTGCTCCGACGATGACGTCGTCAACGTGCTCCCTCCTGACGGGGAGGAGATGCCTGGCGACGGCAACGGCAATGGCGACACCGATAACGAAGCGCAAGTGGCGCGCGGCAAATACCTGGTCGACACCGTGGCGGCCTGCTCGGACTGTCACACCCCGCGCAACGCGATGGGCGCGCCGATCATGGAGGAGTACCTGGCCGGCGCCGAGTGCTTCGTGCGGCTGCCCAACGATAGCTGCCTCAACGCCCGCAACCTGACCAACCACGAGACAGGCCTGCTCAACCGCAGCGACGACGAGATCAAGCGCATGATCCGCGACGGCGTGCGCCCCGCGGCCACCGGGGATGAGGCGCTCTTCCCGGTGATGCCCTACTACGTGTTTCACAACATCAGCGACGCGGATCTGGACGCGATCGTCGCGTACCTGCGCACCGTGCCGGGGGTGGACAAGGCCATCCCGCGCCGGGGCGTGGAGTTCGACCTGCCGGCACCGGCCAACTACCTGGATCCCAGCTTGATCCCGCAGCCGATGAGCGAATATCCCGACCAGGCAGCGGCCGCGCGCGGGCGTTATCTGGCGGCAGAGGTCGGCATCTGCCTCGAGTGTCACACCAAGCACATCATGGGTGACCCCAACGTGCTCGACTACGCAGGCCTGTTCGCCGGCGGCGAGGTGTACGAAATCGGTCTGCCCACCGTGCCCGTCTCCAAGAACCTGACCTCGGACATGGACACGGGCCTCGGCAGCTGGACGGTGGACGACGTGGTGAAGGCCATGAAGGAGGGCACGGACAAGATGGGGGCCGGCATCTGTCCGCCGATGCCCGTGGGGCCCATGGTCGGCTTCGGCAACCTGCTCGACCAGGACGCGCTCGACATCGCGCACTACATCAAATCGCTCCCGCCCATCGCGAACCAGATCGACGACGTCTGCGTGTTTCCCCCCCTGCCGCCGCCGATGTGAAGGGCGCGCGCTTCTGCTAGGACAAAAGGGCGTGAGCCGTAGCGAGTGTTTCTCTCTCCAGTTCCAGTCCGTGGCGTACCACCTCGGTACAGCCCTCGCCGGGGCGGGCCTCCTGCTCTGCTGTGGATCGGACTCCACCGCGAGTGAGGCGGCCACGCCCCCCGCGCCCTATCCTCGCCCTGCTTACACGTCGCTGGCCGAGACCGGTCTGTACTCCGATCTGCCCGGCGGCGAGCTGAGCCCCAGGGTGCGCGCCTTCGAGCCCAGCTTCGTGTTGTGGTCGGACGGCGCCAGCAAGCAGCGCTGGATCGAGCTGCCGGCGGGCACGCAGATCGACACCAGCGACATGGATCGCTGGGTGTTTCCCGTTGGCACCCGGGTGTGGAAGACGTTCTCGCGCGACGGCGTGGCGCTGGAGACGCGGCTGGTCGAGCGCTACGGGCTCGGCTCGAGCGACTACTGGATGGGCGCCTTCGTCTGGAACCAGGAGCAGAGCGACGCGAGCTTCGTCGAGGCGGGCGCAGAAGACGTGCTCGGGACCACGCACGACGCGCCGGCGCAAGATCGCTGCACCGCCTGCCACAACGGAGAGCCCGGGCGTGTGCTGGGCTTCTCCGCGCTGCAGCTCGGCGGCGGCAGCGCCGGCGAGGGCTGGAGCCTGACGGCGCTGGCAGAGGAGCAGCGCTTGACGGCGCCGCCCGAGCCTGAGGTGCGCTACGCGCCGCCGGGCGATGAGAGCACGGCGGCAGCGCTCGGCTATCTGCACGCCAACTGCGGCCACTGCCACAACCCGCGCGGCACCTCCTGGCCCGACACGCAGATGCTGCTGCGCCTCGATCTGCCGAGCAGCAGCCCGGAGGAGACGCGGCTGTACCAGAGCATCGTCGGTCAGGAGCTACAGTACTACCGGGCGGAGCCAGGCACCTTGCGCGTCACGCCCGGAGCGCCGGACGCGAGCGCGCTGGTCGCGCGCATGAACGTGCGCGGCCCGAAGGAGCAGATGCCACCCCTGGCGACCGAGACCGTGGACCTCGAGGGCCTCGAACTGGTGCGGCGCTGGATCGCCGCGCTCCCCCGGTAAACCCCCTCGCCCCTCTCAGAACTCGGCCAGGGACAGCGTGTTGCCGTCGGGATCGCGAAACCAGGCCACGCTCGCGCCGCTCGGCGCGCGCCAGATGCCCAGCTCATCCTGATCCATCCAGGGATACTTCTGGAAGGTCACGCCCCGCTCGACCAGCCCGCTCACCGCTGCCCGGATGTCCGACACCTCCCAGCCGAGCGCGGTGAAGGGGCTGGGCGTGAAGCTCTCCACCTTCTGCAGACGCAGCATCGTGCCATTGGCGTCGAGCACGATCGCGAAGTTATCCTCCGAGATGACCGTGAGCCCCAGGACCTTCTCGTAGAACTCGCGAGCCCGCGCGCCATCCTGGGTGGCAGCGAAGGCCATGATCTTCTCTTTACCGAGCATGAGGCGCCAGTTTTAGCATGAGACGGCGCAGCCACGGCGGGCCATTTGGCCGAGGTAGCTCGACGCTCCCCCGCTCCTGCCGAGCTAGCTCCAGCTACCGAAGCTCCACCACTGCCGGGCGGCATTGAACAGCACGCTGCCCAGCCGGCGCTGCGGCGCAGGCAAGCGCACCAGCGCGTGCGAGCCGCTGCGCAGCTCGGGCTCGTGGGCGCGCAGCTCGGCAGAGTCCACCAGGTCCAGCTCCAGCTGCACGAAGCCCTGCTGCGGCGCCCGGCCGAGCAAGGCCTGAACCCGCGCGGGCGGCGCGATCTCGCGCGAGACGTAGCGAATGGCGGCGGGCAACTCCGCCCCCGCCTGCTGGTAGGGCGCCGCCAGCTCGACCATGGCCGTGCTGCCCGCGCTCACGCCCGCCACGTCCTCCGAGGCCAGCAGCGCCACCACGCTGCGCGGCGGAGCGCCGGGGACGAGCCGGGCCAGCTCCAGCCCGGGCGACACGGCGCTGCCCACTGCTACCCCCCGCGACTCGACCCAGCCGGCGGCAGGCGCGCGCACCGTGGCAGCCTCGAGCGCGCTCTGCGCCTGCAGCACCTGGGCCTCCGCCTGTGCCAGGCGCGCGCGGCGCTGGCGCTCGCTCGCTTGCTGCGCCGAGCGGCGATCTTGCAGCGCGAGCTCCAGCTGCGACAGCTCATCCACGATGCCCAGGCGCGCCTCTCTGCTGGCCTGATACGCAGCGCTCGGCTCGCGCAGCGCGCCCGGCTGCGCCTGGCCCGCGCCGGTGAGCGCCGTCAGCTCATCCAGCAGCGCCTTGCGCTCTGCGAGCTCCGCATCCTTGAGCGCCAGCCGCTGCTCGAGCAGGCTGCGCCGCCGCGCGAGCGTCGTCAAATTGCTCGCCAGCGCCGCCTGCTCCTCCTTGCTCGCCAGCTCCGCCTCGCTACGCAGCCGCTCGAGCTCGGCGCGCCGGCTCTGCAGGCTCCACTCCAGCTCCGGCGAGCGCAGCTCCAGGATGACGTCGCCGCTCTCCACCCGATCGCCGGCGTTGACCCGCAGCTTCGCCACGATGCCCGGCAGCGGCGCGCTCAGCGACTCGGCCACGCCAGCGGCGCGCAACACGCCCCAGGCGCGCACGGGCACCCGCACCAGGGCCAGCGCCAGCACGCTGCCCACCACCAGCCCCGCCGCGATCGGCCAGCCCAGCCGGCGCCCCGCCAGCCTTGCGCGCGAGGGCAAGGCCGTGCTGCGCCCCGCCGAGCGCTCGAAGGGCGGCACGCTCGACGGGCGGCGGCTCTCGCCCTCCAGCGGAAACGAGGGCAGCGCGGGCGATGGCGGCGAGCCCACCCGAAAGGTACCGGTGCCCGTGCTGAGCGCGGGCGCACGCTCACGCGGCGCTGCCGGCAGGATCGGCGGATGGTACTCCGGACCCCGCGACTGCGGCCGCTGCCAGGAGCTGGTCACCTCGTCCACGTCGCGCGGCACGCGCGCGCTCTGCCGCACAGGCCGCGGATCATCCCCCCAGTCCAGACCATCCTGCTCGCCCGCAGCGCGCGCGGCGGCCTCGGGCGGCTCCGGCGACTCCGGCAGCTGAGGCCAGGTGAGCGGAAACTCGCCGGTCGCCGACAGGCTCCGCGGCACGGGCGTGTTGCCCAGGCCACGGCGAGTGATGCGCTCGGCAGCGGTGGGACTGGTGGGTTCTTCCTTCTTGCGCGTCATGAACGTCAGCGGCGGAGGGAGTCGCCTTATAGGTTCAGACGCGTTTCGTGGCGAGCGCACACGACATTACCTCGGCCCCCGTGCTCACATTATATAGACACATGCTTCACTACTTTCATGCCTGCAGCACAGGCACTCCGTGGCGTGAGCCGCGCGCTCGGCTGTCAGTGAGACACTGATGCAACACTCCGAGCTATGCGCTCGTGCGCCAGCTGGTGCGTGCTCTCGTGGCGCGCTGCTGTCTGCATCATGCCCAGCCATGGGTCTTGGGCCGGGCCTGCACCTCACGCCGACGGGCGGCACCTCGGGGCGCGCCCCGCCCCCGCCCACGCCGCCAGCGGAGGCCTGTCTCAGCTCCGTTGCACCATCGTTATATATCGTACCAGCAGGCGACCAGAGCTGGACGTTGATAAAGGAAAAAGGTACCCCTGGTGTAAATCCACGCGCTCTCCGTCGCCCTCCTGTCTCGCTCCCGTGGGTGCCCTGACAGACGCGATGGCTGGCGCCCTCCCGGGGGGGGACCCACGTGACTGGACTAGGCCGAAGAATCGGGGTGGCCGGATATCTGCTGCTCGCGGGCGTCGCCTGCACGCAGCTGTTCGGCACGGATCGCGACAACACGCTCGCTCCCCAGCCCGTGGCTGGCGGCATGTTGAATCCGGCTGCCTGCACGGAGGACCAGCTCCAGTGCAACGGCGCGCTCTTGCAGACCTGCTCGGACGACGGGACCAGCTGGATCACCCTGCAGCGCTGCGCGGCGGCCGCGCTCTGCCAGACCGAGCCCGCGATGTGCCTGACCGCCGCCTGCGGCGAGGACGAGATGACCTGCGCCGGGGCCGTGCTGCAGAAGTGCAACGCCGACCGCACCGGCTGGGACATCTTTGCCACCTGCGCCTCGCCCGCGCACTGCAACGCCGACCGCCGCGCCTGCATGACCGAGGCCTGCACCCCGGGGGAACGCCGCTGCGGTCGCAGCGAGGCGGATCAGTCGCCAGTGCTGGAGAGCTGTCGCGCCGATCGCAGTGGCTGGGAGCAACTGGACGCCTGCGTCACCCGCGAGCTGTGTGATCAGACGCTGGCCAGCGCCTCGGGGGGCGGCATCGTGATCGGCTCGGACGGCATTCCCCAGGTGCAGGGCCCGACCACCACGAGCGAGGTGACCCGCTGCCTCCTGCCGGCGTGCGCGCAGGGTGAGGTGCGCTGCGAGGGCTTGCAGCTGCAGTATTGCAGCGAGGGCCGCACGGGCTTCACCAGCGCCGAGGAGTGCGCCACGGCCGCGCTGTGCCAGGCCAGCCTGATGAACGTCACGCCCGGCGGCGTGCCGGCGTGCTTGCCGCCGGTGTGCGCGGCCAGCGAGCACCAGTGCACGGAGGCGGGCGTGCTGCAGGTCTGCAACGAGGATCGCATGGGCTTCCGGGTGATCCAGGCCTGTCTGGGCCCCGCCTTCTGCAACGCGGCCCTGGCCAACCAGGGCCAGAAGGGCTGCACTGCTGCGCCCTGTGAAGCGGGGCACATGCAGTGCAACGGCGCGCAGCTCCAGCAGTGCCGCGAGGACCGCACCGGCCTCGACGATACCGGCACGGTGTGTGAGAGCGCCGAGCTGTGCAACGCCGAGGATCCGCTGAACGCCTTCTGCGAGGAGCCCGCCTGCCGGCGCGGCGCGACCAGCGCTGACGAGTTCCGCTGTGAGGGTGCCGCGCTGCAGCGCTGCAACGAGTCGCTCACCGACTACGAGACCATCGACAGCTGCGTCAGCGCCGGGCTGTGTGACGCGAGCCAGCGCTTCGACGGCTGTCAGCAGCCGGCGTGTCAGCCGGGCGATCACGCCTGCCGCGACGGCTTTCTGCAGGTGTGCAACGTCGAGCAGACCGGCTTCGACGAGGTGGAGAACTGCGGCTCACAGGCGGCGTGTGACGCCAACCAGGGGCGCTGCGCGGACCCCTGTGAGCCGGGCGCCGTGCGCTGCAACAACACCAGCGGCGATCTGGAGGAGTGCGTGGATCCGCTCGTCGGCTGGCAGACCATCGGCGACTGCGCGAGCCTGGCGCTGTGCGACGCCGAGAACCGCACCTGTCGCGATCCGGTATGCCCCGTCGCCGGCCAGCGGCGCTGCGAGACGCGCGACGAGAGCCCGGTGATCACGCAGTGCTCGCCGGGCCGTGACAGCTTCGACGTCGTGACCAGCTGTGACCCGGGCGAGCTGTGCGACGCGCCGAACGACGAGTGTGACGCGTGCCAGCCCAACAGCAGGCGCTGCGAGGGCAACACCCTGGTGGTGTGCGACACGCGCGGCCAGAGCGAGACGCGCACGCCCTGCGCCGCGGGCTGCGCCAGCGTGGCGGGGCAGACGCGCTGCCTCGCCTGCGGCCCGGACGGCAGCGCGCGCTGCAGCGACAACCAGCTGTTCGTGTGCCAGCAGGGCCCCAGCGGCGAGTTCGAGCAGAGCGAGTTCTGCGACACGAACGAGCTGTGCCAGCAGACCTTGCAGAGCTGCGGCCGGGGCCTCGACGGCCAGGACTGTCAGTGTAGCGACGGCGCTTGCCGGCCCAACCAGCTGCGCTGCAACGGCGACACGCTGCAGCGCTGCAACGCGGGCCTGACCGGCTTCGATACCATCGCCAGCTGCGGCCCGGGTCTGTGCAACGCCGTCACCGGTGACTGCAACACCTGCAGCGCCGGCGAGTTCAGCTGCAGCGAGGGCTCGCTGCGCCAGTGCGCCGCCGACGGCCGCAGCTTCGCGCGCAGCAACATCCCCTCCGGCACGGAGTGCGCCAGCGGCAGCCAGGTGCGCGTCTGCGATGGCGGCAGCGCCACCACGCAGAGCTGCCCGAACGGCTGCACCAACGGCCGGGGCTGCAACGAGTGCACGGGCAACGGAGTGCAGTGTATCGAGGGCACCACGCTGCGCCGCTGCGTCAACGGCTTCTTCCAGGATCAGCCCTGCGCCCAGGGCTGCAGCCCCGGGGCCACGCAGTGCAACAGCTGCACCGGCAACGCCACCAGCTGCGCCAACCCCACCACCCAGCAGCAGTGCGTCGACGGCCAGCTCGTCAACACCAGCTGCCCGCAGGGCTGCGTGGCGGACCGCTGCGCGAGCTGCAGCGTCGGCCAGTGCAGCGGCGACGATTTCCGCGCCTGCGTCGACGGCGAGCTCGCCGCCGCCGTCACCTGCCCCGACACCGACCGCAACCCGTGCGCGGGCGGCGCCTGCGATCCGGCGATCGGCTGCACCATCGGCCCCGAGCCCGCCGGCACCAGCTGCGCCGACAACGACCCGTGCGACGGGGTCGAGACCTGCGACGGCAAGGGCTTCTGCAATCCGGGCACGCCCATCAGCTGCCCGGATCCCGGCGAGTGCCAGACCACGGCTTGCAACCTCTCCAGCGGCCTGTGCGACGCCGCCAGCGTGCCGGACGGCACGTCCTGCCGCAGCGGCGGTGGCACCTGCCAGAAGGGCACCTGCGTCGCCAATCCGCCCTGCGTGGCCCAGTGCGTGGGCACGAACGCACGCCGCATCTGTCTGAGCGGTGTGCTGCAGCCCACCCTGCAGTGCCCGGGCGGTACCGTGTGCCACCCGGATCTGGTCGAGTGCGTCGAGTGCGTCGGGACAGACACCTCCAGCTGCCCGTTCGTGGAGTGCGCCGACACACTGTGCCGCTTCAACGGCTGCGACGATCGACCGGCGCCCTCGACCCGGACCTGCAGGACCGCAAACAACGCGCTGGGCATCTGCAACGGCACGGGCACTGGCACCCAGGCCTGCGTTGCCTTGCCCGTGCCCGAGTGACGCTGCCGGGCCGTCAGCGTGCGCGCCGTGCGGCACGGGTGGGGCACGCGCGTTGCTCGCTCGCGCTCAGCCCTGCGGCAGCTGCGCGAGCAGCGCCTCGCGCTGCTCGCGCGTCATGCCCAGCAGCCGCCCCTCGACGCGAAAGACGCCTTCACTCAGCTTCTTTCCGCCACGCA
>JAICQL010000218.1 GCA_025937895.1 Polyangiaceae bacterium
AGTTTCCGGCAGTAGTGCTAAGTGGCGCGCGCTCGGCGCGCAATCGGCGTGGCCCGTATGCCGTGCGCTCGGCGTGGGACGCGAACGGCTCGCCCGCGCTCGGTATGCCGCGCCCTCGGCGCGCAATCGGCATGGGGCGCGCTAAGTGCCGTGCGCTCGGCGCAGGACGCGAACGGATCGCGCACGCTCGGCATGGCGCGCCTTCGGCGCGCTCGGCATGCGCGCGTGATGTGAAACTGCAGGCGAGCTTGGAAGCAGCGAGCGCCGCCTGAAGCCGCGAAAGGATTGATGCCAACGAACACGAGCACCAACGCGAGCAGCGAGCTCGAAGCGGATGTTTCTCGGAGAAACACTGCCATCACTCGTGCCGGGTGACACGTTGCCGCGCGTCCAGCAACGGGAGTCGATCCTCACACGCGGATGTGGTGAATTCGCGCGAAAAGGGCGCAAGCGCTGTTGCTAACAATTTTTAACTGAAGTGCTTGTCGACCGTGAGTTTGATGCAAGGATGTTGTCTCCAAGCCGCGCTGCCGGTGGCACTCGGCGACAGGAGAACACGTTTTGATCCAGCAAAAGAGCTCACTTGGTGTTGCAGCAGTGATTGCGTCGGCGGTTCTGTCCGCGTGTGCGCAGCCAGCAGGAGAGGAGCAGCCCACCTTCGGCGAATCCTCACAGGCGATCATCGGCGGCTCCGCCGCGCCGGGTGCCGCGTACGCTGCTGTCGGAGCGCTGGTGTACTACTTCCCGGAGGTGGGTGTTCTGGACACGTTCTGTAGCGGGACACTGGTGGCGTCGAAGGCCATCGTCACCGCGCGGCACTGCACTCCCAGCATCGATCTGGCGTTCGAGAGCGGGCTGGTGCCCGCCTTCGCCATCGGTCCAGATGCCTTCAATCCGACAGCGGTGCTCCCCATCACGGACTACGTGAACGCGCCTGCCGCCCCCGGTAAGGAGAAGGGCCTGCTGATGGACGGCGGTCGCGACGTGGCGGTGGCCCACCTGGAGAGCGCCCCCGTCGGCGTGACCCCGGCGCGCCTCGGATTGTGGGAAGACAAGATGATCGGCAGCAAGTTCGACATCGCCGGCTACGGCGTGAACAACGCCGAGTTCTTCTACGGCCAGCGCTTTGCGGGCAAGGCCACCGCGCGAGCCATCAACGGCAAGTGGTACGAGCTGCTGTTCAACGGCAAGTATGACGCCTTCCGCAGCTGGTACTTCAACGACTCGCCGAGCGCGCAGCGTACCGAGGCTGAAGCAAAGGCGTGGTGGAAGGACTACAAGCTCGAGAACAAATACGAGCTGCTGGCGGGCGGCTTGCCCGGCGAGTCCGTCGCCTGTTACGGCGACTCCGGCGGCCCCTTGCTGCGCGGCTCCAGCGCCTCCAACCTGACCACCTACGGCGTGAGCTTCGCCGTCGAAGGCACCATCTCCTCCGCCTGCGGGCTGGGCGGCGGCTATGCCGTCTTCAACAAGAAGATGCTCGATTTCGTGAAGGGCGCGCTCTAACCACGAGCTAACCCGTGCCGAAGTGAAGCGTCGAGCCCAGCCGGGCTGGGCGCTTCACTCATTTCGGACGACAACTCCTCGCGGATCCGGCGCCGACGCGCAATGCCGGCCGCACCGGCGCCGCCCCGCGCCCATCACCGACGCCCGCGGCGGAGACGCTCGCGCGCAATCAACGACGCCCGCGCCGGCGACGGCACGAGCAACGGCGATCGCGCGCAGACGGGTGACGCGCCAGCTGCGTGTGGAAGCGCCGCGCAGCGCGCCGAAGCGCCCTGCAGCATGCCGAAAAGCCTGCGATCCGCGCTGCGCGGATTGAGGTGGTCGCCCGCTGAGGAATCTCGCCACAGTGGCGTGTGGCGTGCCGTGCAGCGTTCGCTTCGCGCCCCGAGGTTTCGCCTGCGACGGTCGGCGGAGGTTCCGGCCCCTCTCACCCGTACCTGCGAGCTGGAGGTTCCGGTCCCTTCGCTCGCCCCGGGCGCCGCCTGCGCCGCTTCGCTCCTCGCAGCTCGGCGCCGCGCGTGTTGCCGTGTTTGCGCTCGCGGGTTATGGCCATCGGCGGAGGATGTCGATGAAGCAGTGGTACTTTGACTATGATGGCAGGCGAGTGGGACCGCTCGATCACGAGCAGGCGGTGGTGCAGGCTCGGAAGGAGCCGCTGGGTCTGGTGTGGCACGATGGGTTGCCGAACTGGGTGCCGATCCGCAAGGTGGACGAGCTGTCGTCGGTGGGCGGCGCGGCGCCGCCACCGGTGAATCGGGCTCGGCGCTCGGACGAGATTGACTATCGCATCGTGGGGGAGAGCACGCAGTTCATCGAGATTGAGCTGGATCCGGGCGAGAGCGCGATCGCCGAGGCCGGGGCGATGATGTACAAGGCGCCGAGCATCGAGCTGCAGACGGTGTTCGGGGATGGCTCGGCGGCGCAGTCGGGCGGCTTCTTCAGCAAGCTGGTGGGCGCGGGCAAGCGGCTGCTCACGGGCGAGAGTCTGTTCATGACGGTGTTCACGCACAACGGCAGCGGCAAGGCGCACGTGGCGTTTGCGGCACCGTTTCCGGGCACGGTCATCCCGGTGGAGCTGAGCAGCGTGGACGGGGTGCTGATCTGTCAGAAGGATAGCTTCCTGTGCGCGGCCAAGGGCGTGAGCGTGGGCATCCATTTCCAGCAGAAGATCCTGACCGGTCTGTTCGGCGGTGAGGGTTTCATCATGCAAAAGCTGGAGGGCGACGGCATGGTGTTCGTGCACGCGGGCGGCACGGTGGTGGAGCGGGTGCTGCGCAGCGGGGAGACCTTGCACGTGGACACGGGCTGTGTGGTGGCCTTCGAGCGCAGCGTGGAGTTCGACATCGAGCGCGTGGGCGGGGTGAAGACGATGCTGTTCGGCGGTGAGGGTATCTTCCTGGCCACCTTGCAGGGGCCGGGGCGGGTATGGCTGCAGTCCTTGCCGTTCTCGCGTCTGGCCGGGCGCATGCTGGCTGCGGCGCCGCAGCGGGGGGGCGGCGTGGGTGAAGGCTCGGTGCTCGGCGGCATCGGCCTGGGCGCGCTGATGGGTGACGAGTGACGGGCCCAGGCCGAGCCGGGCAGTGACTCAGCGGGCGGCGTGCGCGGCGAGCACGTCGGCGACGCAGGCGGTCAGGCGCTTGCCCGTGGGCAGATGCAAGAACTCGTTGGGGCCGTGAGCGTTGGACTCCGGCCCCAGCACTCCGGTGATCATGAACTGCGCGGAGGGAAAGCGCTGGCCGAGCATGCCCATGAAGGGGATGGAGCCGCCCTCGCCCATGGCCAGCGCGGGCTTGCCGAAGTGGCGCTGGGAGGCGGCCGCCAGCGCGCCCTCGAGCCAGGGCGCCAGCGCGGGCGCATCCCAGCCGCTGGCACCGTCGCCCTCGAAGCTGACCTCGGCGCCGTACGGCGGGTCCGCCTCCAGGGCGCGCTTCAGCTCGCGGCAAGCGGCAGCGGCGTCCACCGCGGGCGGCGCGCGCAGCGCGAGCTGCAGGGACGTGAAGGGGCGCAGCACGTTGCCGGCGTTCTCTGCCGGGGGCAGGCCGTTGGCGCCGGTGACGGCCAGCGCCGCGCGCCAGGTGCGCGCGAGGATCAGCTCCACGTCGTCGTGGCTGGTGGGCTGGGTGCCACCGGCAAACGGAAACTTGCGCCACATGCCGGGGCCGAGCGCCTGCGCCGCAACGCGCGCCTGCGCGCGGCGCGCCTCGGGGATGGGGCACTGCAGCGCGGGCAGCAGGATCTCGCCGCTGTCGAGTGCCTCGATGCGGCCGAGCAGCTGGCGCGCGATGCGGAAGCTGGAGGGCACGACCCCGCCGGCATCGCCGGAGTGCACGCCCTCCTTCAGCACGCGCACGGTCAGGGTGCCGCTGATGATGCCGCGCAGCGAGGTGGTGGTCCACAGCTGCTCGTAGTTGCCGCAGCCGGAGTCGAGGCACACGACCAGGCTGGGCGCGCCCAGGCGCGCCGCGAGCGCGTCGACGTAGTGCGGCAGATCGGGGCTGCCGCTCTCCTCCGTGGCCTCGATCAACATCACGATGCGCGCGTGCGGCAGGCCTGCGCGTTGCAGTGCTGCAACGGCCGTGAGCGACGCAAACGCCGCGTAGCCGTCGTCGGCTCCGCCGCGGCCGTACAGGCGCTCGCCGCGCAACACCGGCGTCCACGGCCCCAGCCCCTCGGACCAGCCCGTCATCGCCGGCTGCTTGTCGAGATGGCCGTACAGCAGCACCGTGTCCGCGCCGCTCGCGCCCGCGCTGCTCGAACCGCTGCTCGAACCGGAGCTGGCGGGCACCTCCGCCCAGATCAGCGGGGTGCGACCGGGGTGCTCGATCACCTCCACCTTCAGCCCCTGCAGCTGCTGCTGGCGGCACCACTCCGCGATCAGCACCACCGCGCGCTGCATGTGGCCGTGCGCGCGCCACTCGGGATCAAACGCGGGCGACTGGTTGGGGATGCGGATGTACTCCGTCAGCGCGGGCACGATGCTCTCGTCCCAGACGGAGCTGATGAAGGTGAGGTCGGCGGAGGCGGGCATGTTGGCTTCGTAGCAGGGCCGCCTGCCCGAGCCTAGCCCGGCGCACCAACGGCAGCTCGCAGCTCAGAGCTGCAGCGCGGGCTGCAGCCCGGACGGGGCCACGCCGTCCGCACGCTGAGCCGCGCCCCGGCTCGGCACCTCGCGCGCCAGATTGCGCGGCTCGGCGGCGAAGGTGCGCTCCACGCAGTCGGCGGCGGCGCACAGTGCGCGGCTACCGGCGAGCTTCTGGCTCAGGTCCTGCAGACGTGCCTTCACCTCCGCGCTGCTCAGCAGCTCGCGCGCACACTTGACCAGCCGTGACAGCCGGAAGCTGCCGGGCACGAAGTATTCACCCACGCCCAGCGCCTCGATGCGGCTGCCGTTGTCGGGCTGATCGTAGGCCATGGCGCGGATGATCTGCGGCACCCCGGCTTGCAGCGCGCGCGCCGTGGTGCCGGCGCCGCCGTGGTGCACCAGGAGCGCGCTGCGCGCGAGCAGCGGCTGCAGCTCGACAAAGGGCGCGTGGAACACCGGCACCGAGGCGGCGCGCCCTGGCCCGCGATAGTGCGGGCTGAGAAACACCCCCGGGCGCTGCAGCGCCTCGCAGCAGCCGAGCGCGTCGGCGAAGAAGCCCTCCACGTCCACCACCCCCGTGCCCGGCGTGAACACCAGCGGCTTGCCGGCGCGCTCGAGGAAGGCGAACAGCTCCGCCGGGAGCGGCGCCGTGGCCTCCGGCAGCAGGAAGCCCGCCAGCTCCACGTTGCTCGGCCAGTCCGGCTGAGGCAGCCCGAACCACTCGGGGAAGCAGCAGATCTGGCGCTGCACCCAGGCGTTGATCTGCGCCACGCGGCTGAGCGGTGGCAAGCCCAGCGGCTCGCGCAGCTGATTCATGCGGCGCAGCAGGGGCGGCGCCATGTCCTTGCGCTGGTACATCCTGCGCAGCGCTCGCTCCTGCAGCAACGATAACGGCCAGACCGGGCGCTGGTGAAACGGCCAGGCCGGGCGCGACATCGAGTCGAAGCGGCTGGGCGCCAGCACCAGCCGGCAGAGCGGCAGCTGATGGCGCTCGCACATGAAGTTGGAAGCGGAGCACTCGTCCAGGTTCACCACCGCGAGCCGCTCGCCACGGGCGAGCTCGCGCGCGAAGTACTCGAACGTGGGCTGATACGAGGGGAACACGTGCCCCTCGAGGTTCTCCCACAGGTCGACCATGTTGTTGGTCTGCGCCACCGTCACCGCCTGGTAGCCGAGCCCCGCGCTGCGCGCGTGGTCTTCGGCCCCCTCATTGCTGAGCAGGTCACACCGGTAGCCGCGGCGCACCAGCTCCCGCCCGAGCGCCACGAGCGGAAAGAGGTCGCCCTTGGTACCGATGCCGGCCAGCACGATCTTGGGTCGCGAAGTCACCATGCTCCTCCTTCGCGCGTATCGACCGCCGGCCTTGCCGGGTTGCTAGCAAAGGCGCCCGCGCCGGAGTGAGGGCTACACGCTGGCGATGGCAGGCACCGCGAGCGGATGGCCCTCGGCCGAGGCCTGCTCCGGGCCGGGCACGGGCAAGGGCTCCAGCGCGCGTGTTTCATCGACCCAGATGTACTCGTCGAACTGCTGGGGCAAGCTGGCGTAGAAGTAGTGGCTGGCCAGCTCGCTCTCGGGCCTGTAGATGACCCCGATCGCGCGCTCCAGCCGCGGCTCGAGCAGCTCGTCCCGCAGCGCCGGGCGCCGCGGCTCGCGCAGCGGCAGCAGGAACACCGAGTGCCCTGCCTCGTGGCACACCCGCTCGTAGCTGTCGTCGAGCGCGGGGCGCACGCGCATGCGCTCCATCGGCTCGCCCCAGTGCGCGGCCGCGGCCACGGTGCCATGATCCGTGCCGAAGCCAACGGAGTACACGCGCGAGCCGTAGTGCCTCCGGCACAGCTGCCCGATGTTGTGCTCGCCGCGCAGCGACATCTCGGTGGCCGCGGCGTTGCCCAGGTGCGAGTTGTGCGCCCAGACCACGCCGCGCGAGCTGGGGCCGTAGAAGTCGAGCAAGGACTCGAGGGTGCTGAACATGTGCGAGTCGCGCAGGTTCCAGGAGGCGGCAGAGCTGTAGTACATCGCGCGGTAGTAGCTCTCCGCGTCGGCCACCAGCCGCGCGTTCTGCGCGGCATCGAAGAAGCGCTTGCCGTCACTCTGGGCATACGTGAGCCGCTGCTCCAGCAGCTCGCGCAGCATGAGCAGCACGGCGTCCTCCGAGCTCTGGTAGCTGCCCACCAGCACGGCGTGACCGTACGCGGCGGGGTCCTTCTGCCACGGAGTGAGTGAGCCGTAGCGCGCGCGCGCCACCCGCGCCGCGTTGGGGTCCACCCCGTCCAGGTAGCCCAGCACCACCGCGATGGACGTGAACATGCTGTACAGATCCAGGCCGTGGAAGCCGACCCTGCCCTCCTCCTGACGGCCGTTGTGCTTGCACATCCAGTCGATGAAGCGCAAGGTCTCGCGGTTGCGCCACATCCAGGTGGGAAAGCGCGCGAACGGCACGAACGGCACCTCGGAGCGCGCGGGCTCACCCAGCACGTAGTCGTCCACCCGCGCGGCGTCGGGCCAGTCTGCCTCCACCGCCACGAAGTCAAAGCCGTGCCGCTCGATCAGCGCCTTGCTGATCTGCGCGCGCAGTCGATAAAATTCGCTGCTGCCGTGGGTGCACTCGCCGAGCAGCACCAGGCGCGCGCTGCCGATGCGCTCCAGCAGCGGATCGAGCGAGCTGCCGCCCAGCTCCGGGATGGGCTCCGCGCACTCGCGCACCAGCTTGCCCAGGGTGCGGGTGGAGCTGCTCGCGCGCGCTGCGCCCGCCGTGCGCCGGGCACGCTCCAGCACACCCGGCTCCAGGAGCACGGGCTCGCCCGCGATGGGCTTGCCGCTGGCGGGCTCCAGGCTGCTGGGGTCTGCCAGCACCAGCGCGCCGGGCGCCTCCTCGCGAGCGGCGGGCCGTGCTTGCTCGGCGGGCTGCTCCGGCCAGCCCTGCTCGCCGATCAGCGGCACGAAGCGCACGTTGAGGATGGCCTCGCGCCGAAAGCGCGTGCGGTCCTCGCGGATCACGCGCGTGAGCACCTGCGCCGAGTCTTCGCCGCCGATCGGGATCACCAGCCGACCGCCGACCGCCAGCTGCTCGAGCAGCGCCTCGGGCACGTCGGGGCCGCCCGCGGCCACGGCGATCGCGTCGAATGGCGCGAACTCGGGCCAGCCTAGTGTGCCATCACCGTGCAACACCCGCACGTTGTCGAAGCCCAGCTCCGCCAGGCGCTGCCGCGCGCTCTCGGCCAGCGACTCGTGCCGCTCCACCGTGTACACCTCGCGCGCCATGCGGCTCAGGATGGCGGCGGCGTAGCCCGAGCCCGCGCCCACCTCCAGCACCCGCTCGTGCGGCTCCAGGCGCAGCGACTGCACGGTGAGCGCCACGATGTACGGCTGCGAGATCGTCTGTTGCTCGGCGATCGGCAGGGGCGAATCCGTGTACGCAAACTCGGCCAGCTCCGGCGGCAGGAACGCCTCGCGCGGGACGGTCCGGAAGGCATCGAGCAGCCGCTGCTGCGAAATGCCCCGGCGAACCAGCTGCAAATCAACCATCTTCGAGCGGGCTTCAGCGTGCATCGTGCAGAGCTCCTGACTGCCCCGCGGCAGCGCTCCCCCGAGAGCACCTGGGGCTGCTCGTCATCAAGCAAGCCACAGGCCAGCACGCAGGTGCGGGGTCAGGGTTTCTGAACGCCGGGCCCCAGAAATGGCACGAAGCGCACGCCAAATAGCTGCCGCCGCTCGAACGCGCCCTCGTCTTGCCCCGCTCGCTGCCGGGTCCAGACCTCCAGCCGCTGCTCGTGCTCCGAGCCCACGGGGATGACCAGGCGCCCGCCCACCGCCAGCTGCTCGAGCAGAGGCTCGGGCACCTGCTCCGGCGCCGCGGTGACCAGGATGGCATCAAACGGCGCGCGCTCGGGCCAGCCGAGGTAGCCATCGCCCACCCGCAAGAACACGCCGCGCTCCAGGTAGCCCAGCGCCTCCAGGTTGGCGCGGCCAAACGCCGCCACCTCCGGCAGGTACTCGATGCTGTACGTCTCGCCGCACAGCTCTGCCAGCACGGCAGCCTGGTATCCGCTGCCGGTGCCGATCTCCAGGCAGCGCTCACCGGCGCTGATTTCCGCCGCCTCCGACATGGCCGCCACCATGTAGGGCTGGCTGATGGTCTGCTCGCCCGGGATGGGCAACGGGCCATCGCGGTACGCCAGCGGCCGCACGCTGTCCGGCACGAAGCGGTGGCGCGGCACCGTGGCCAGCGCGGCCAGCACCCGCTCGTCAGCGATGTCACGCGCACGCAGCTGCTGCTCCACCATGAGCTGCCGCTGCGCCTGGCGCTCGCCCACGGCGCCGTGCCATGCAGCAGGGCGCGGCGCAGCAGCGGGCAGCGCGGCACTGCCCGCCGCACCGGGCGCAGGCTGCAGGTACACCGGTGCGCGCTCTGGCTCCGTGCCGCGCGAGCGGCAGGCAAGCGCCAGCAAGAGTGAGATTGATAGCCGCCCCCACATGCCGCGATGATGCGCCCGCACCGGAGGCAGCGCAAGCGGGCGCGCCAGCGTGGCTCAGCGTGCTCCACCGTGCTCGCTGCGGCTCAGTGCGGCTCAGTGCTCCAGCGGCACGCGCCGCTGGCTATCCGCGGGTGCCGGGTGCAACAGCGGCGGGTGCCCGCTGCGCCGCCGCAGCTGGTTGACCAGCGCGAACAGCTGCGGCCGCAGCAGCAGCCAGCGCTCCAGCCGCCGCTTGCTGCGAAAGCTCATCACCGCCAGCGCCGCCACGATCGTCAGCAAGCCCTGGCCCGGCAAGAACAGCATCAGAAAGCCCAGCAAGAGCAGCACGCTGCCCAGCAGATTCCGCGCGATGAGCGCCCCGCGCCCGCACGGCTCCGTGGTGTCCAGCGGATGCAGCAGGTAGTCCGCCGGCAAGCGCCGCACCGCCCACGACGCCACCACCACGCTGGCCAGAAAACACGCCAGCGAAAATAGCGAGAGCGCCACCACCGTGAGCGGCTCGAGCAGAAAGCTCACGACCGCCCTCAGGCCATGCTCGAGCCACTCCAGCATCGGATCCGGAGTGGATTCGTAGCACCACGGGCGACGCCACGGCATGCTCTCGGGCAGCCCAGTGCGCGAATGGGCAACGCCGTGCGGCGCCCCAGGCCGCCAGCGGGGCGAGCAGGCGCGCGCTCAGCGGATCAGGCGGCTCATCCAGGCGTTTGCCGCGGCGGGATCCGCCGTGACCGTCGAGCAACCCGGCGCGCAGCTGCGCGAGACCGCGGAGAACTGCTCGAACAGCGCCACCGCCGGGCTGCTCACCAGCACGGCCAGCGGCTTCCTGGCTTGCTCCGCTGCCTGGAACAGGCGTTCCACGGCGGAGCGGGTCACGGGCCCCAAGACCGACGGGCCATCACGCGTGTCCATGATCACGCCCAGCCAGCTGCTGCGCAGCTGCAGCGCATGCTGGATGAGCCAGTCGCACATGTCGCGCCCTGCTGCGGCGCCGGTGGCGGGCGCGGTGCGCGTGGGCACCCGCACGGAGCAGCGCACCACCCGCCCCTCGCTGCGGATCTCGAAGAACTCCCCCCGTGTCAGGACGCCCCCATCCACCCTGGCGACGTTAGTCATCTCGACAGCAAAAACGGAACTTGTCCCAGCGACTGGAGCAAGAAACGCCCGCGCCGCACCGGACCTACGAGCTCCGCCCCGTGGCGCGCGGGTGCTGCACGGTGGGGCGCTCTCGGAGACTGGGCATGGGCCGTGCAACAAACCCCGCACGAGCCGTGCAAGACGCGCGGCCTGGAGCTGGGCGCGGCGCCCGGCAGGAGCCGCGCATGGGTCTCGAGACATACCGGAAAAAGCGCAACTTCTCTCGCACCAGCGAGCCTCGAGGCCGGCAAAAGCGCCGCAGCGGCTACAGCTTTGTGGTGCAAAAACACGACGCTCGCCGGCTCCATTACGACTTCCGCCTGGAGCTCGACGGAGTGCTCTTGAGCTGGGCCGTGCCCAAGGGCCCCAGCCTCGACCCCGGGGTGAAGCGCCTGGCCATGCAGACCGAAGATCACCCGATCGAATACGGCGAGTTCGAGGGCACCATCCCCGAGGGCGAATACGGTGGCGGCACCGTGCTGCTCTGGGATCGCGGCACCTGGCAGCCCGAGGGGGACGCGCGCGAGATGCTGCAGCGCGGGCGGCTCAGCTTCGAGCTGCAGGGCGAGAAGCTGCGCGGCAGCTTTCACCTGGTGCGCACCAGCTCGCGCGGCACGAAGGCAAAGGACGCGGGCAAGAGCTGGCTGTTGTTCAAGAGCAAGGACGCCGCCGCGCGCCCGGGCTCCGATGCCGAGCTGCTCGAGGAGCGCCCGGAGAGCGTGAGCAGCGGCCGCGGGCTGGACGAGATCGCCGCCGACCCGGATCACGTCTGGGCCAGCAAGAAGAGAGCGCGCAGCAGCCCGGGGGCAAGAGTGGGGGGAGCGCGCGCCGCAGCGGCGCGACGTACGGCCCCGCACGTCACCAAGCTCGCCGAGCGCGACGGCGCGCGGCGCGCTCCGCTGCCCGACTTCATCGAGCCGCAGCTCGCCACGCTGGTGAGCGCCGCCCCCGAGGGCGACGACTGGCTGCACGAGATCAAGCTGGACGGCTATCGCATCCTGGCGCGCATCGAGGGCGGCAAGACCCGGCTCGACTCGCGGCGCGGCCACGACTGGAGCGCGCGGCTACCCTCGCTGGCCAGCGCGCTCGGCACCTTGCCCGTGCAGAGCGCGCTGCTCGACGGCGAGCTGGTGGTGCTGAACGAGCAGGGCCTGAGCGACTTTCAGCTGCTGCAGAACTCGCTGCAAGAAGGCCGTGACGCGCGCTGCCTGTATTACGCCTTCGACCTCTTGTACCTGGACGGGCACGATCTGCGCGCGCTGCCCCTGCACGAGCGCAAGGAGCTGCTGCGCGGTACGCTGGAGGCCGCCGAGCAGCCGCGGCTGCGCTTCAGCGATCACATCCGCGGCTCCGGCCCGGCCTTCCACGAGCAGGCGTGCCGCAAGCGGCTGGAGGGCATCATCAGCAAGCAAGCGGACGCGCCGTACGTCTCCGGGCGCAAGCGCTCCTGGCTGAAGGTGAAGTGCCTGTCGGAGCAGGAGCTGATCGTGGGCGGGTACACGCGCCCGGCGGGCTCGCGCCAGCACCTGGGCGCGCTGCTCGTGGGGGTGCGCGAGGGCGGCAAGCTCTCGTACGCGGGCAAGGTGGGCACCGGCTTCACGCAGGCTTCGCTGGCGGAGCTGGCACAGCGGCTGAAGCCGCTGGAGCAGAAGGAGCCGCCGTTTGCCAACCCGCCGCGCGGCGCCGACGCGCGCGACGTGCGCTGGGTGGCACCCGAGCTGGTGGCGCAGGTGGCGTTCGTGGAGCGCACGCGCGACGGGATGATCCGGCATGCCTCGTTCCATGGCCTGCGCGACGACAAGCCGAGCGCAGACGTGAGTGTGGAGCGCGAGGTCTCCCTGGAGGAGGTGGCGCTGCCTGCCGCCCGAGAGCGCCGTACAGCCAAGACCGCCACCAAGAAGAGCGCGAAGAAGAGCGCCGCCGGCAAGAAGACCGCCAGCAAGAAGGCTGGCAGCAAGAAGGCTGCCCCCAGGAAGGCCACCGCCGAGAAGCCCGCGAAGAAGAAGGCTACCGGCAAGAAGACCGCGCGCGCCAGCGCGGGCAAGGAGCAGGCGGACGCCTTGCCGCGGCTGGAGCTCGACACCTCGCGGCTGGAGATCACCAACCCCGATCGGGTGCTCTTCCCCGAGCAGGGGCTGACCAAGCGCGATCTCTTGCTCTACTACGCGCGGGTGGCGCGCTGGATGTTGCCGCAGGTGGTGCAGCGGCCGCTGATGCTGGTGCGCTGCCCGGAGGGCGCGAGCGCCGACTGCTTCCACCAGAAGCACCCCTCGCAGGGCATGCCGAAGGCGGTGCAGCGGGTGATGGTGCCGCAGAAGAAGGGGCCGGAAGAGAACCTGATGATCGCCGACGTGGAGGGCCTGCTGGGGCTGGTGCAGATGGGCGCGCTGGAGATCCACGCCTGGGGCTGCCGAGCAGCGCAGCTCGAGTGCCCCGATCAGCTGGTGTTCGATCTGGATCCGGATGAGGGGCTGCCCTGGCAGCGGGTGCTGGAGGCGGCGCAGCAGCTGCGCGAGCAGCTGGAAGAGCGCGGCCTCACCCCCTTCCTGCGCTCCACTGGCGGCAAGGGCCTGCACCTGGTGGTGCCGGTGCAGCCGACGACGCCGTGGGATGAGGCCAAGGCATTCACCCAGCGAGTGGCCGAGCAGCTGGTGAGCGCGCGGCCCGCGCAATACGTGGCGACGATGACCAAGAGCAAGCGCCGCGGCAAGATCTTCATCGACTACTTTCGCAACGGGCGCGGCGCGACGGCGGTGTGCTCCTTCTCCACCCGCGCCCGCTCCGGCGCGCCGGTGGCGGTGCCGGTGGCCTGGAGCGAGCTGGAGCAGCTGCGGCCCGCCCAGTACGACGTGCAGAACCTGCAGCAACGGCTGGAGCAGCTACGCGAGGATCCGTGGGCAGGCTTCGACGACGCGCGCGCCCGCATCCCGAAGAAGTGAGCGCGCTTTTACCGCGCCGCACCCACCGCTCCGGAATCAGGATCGGGCTCAGCTCGCCTGCTGGATGAAGCGGTCGGCCTCGGCGATGCTGGCCTGCATGTCGCGGACCAGCCGCTCCACGTCGCGTTCCAGCTCCGGCAGCTGCGCGTCCAGCCCGGTCAGCGCCGCTGCATTCAGGTTGTGCTTGAGGTACAGCACCCGGTCTTGCAGCTTGCGCAACACTGGGTCCAGGCTGCGCTCGGCGCGGTGCATGGCGCCGAGCAGCCGCTGCAGCTCGCGCTCGGTGCTGCGCAGGCGCTCCGAGCTGCGGCGGCGCAGCGAGGCATCTTCATAGCGCTCGAGCTCGTCGCGCCACTCCTCGAGCAGGGCGTCGGCCACGCTCTCCACGGCGTCGATGCGCTCCCGCACGTCCTGCGCCTGCCCGGCGCTGCGCTCGTAGGCGTCGCGCAGCTCCTCGTAGCGCTCCTCCAGCTCGCCGCCGCGATGGCCGGTGACCGCCTGGAACTGCTCCAG
>JAICQL010000293.1 GCA_025937895.1 Polyangiaceae bacterium
CACTGCCCTCCAGAGCTACTTCCAGGGCGGAGCCATCACGATGACCCCCGAGCCTCACGGAGACGGCGTGGCCTACGTGGCACGCGGCGAGTTCATGCCGCTAGCTTTGCTGGCCGACAAAGCAGGAACGCCCTCCGAGCTGGTACCGGGAGGGCGTTGTCTACGAACAGTTGCGCGGGTAGGATTTGAACCTACGACCTTCGGGTTATGAGCCCGACGAGCTACCAGGCTGCTCCACCGCGCGGCAAGTGGTGGGCAACATAGTGGCGTGGTTCCTGCAGTCAAGCGTTCGTTGCGCAGACACTCAGAAATCGTAACGACGAGTGCCGTGAGGCTGGGGGTCGCGTAGCGGGCGATGTTGGTGGCGCTCGTTGAAGGCAAAGGCTGGAGAGCAACTGGTGGTCGCTGGAGCGCGGCACTGGCGCGCGGTGGGTGTTCTCTTCACTCCACGTCGGAGGCTGTGCCGTGCGGCGGCGACGCCATCGAGAGCAGCGGCGGAGCCGGGCAGAGCCGCGTCCCCCTTGGCTTCGTGCGCTTGGACGCGGTTTCGCTGCGGGCTGGTAAATGTTTCGCCGGGAAACTGCGGAAAAGCAGGATGCCTACATTGGGGAATGGGGTGGTTGTAGTTGACAGGGACGGCACAGACCGTTAGATAGGGACCAGGCCTAACCCTTACGTGTACGTCAGGGTTCTAGTTGGGGAGCGGGACCTTCTCCCTGGGTGCGCCATGAGCTCGGAACGCTACCACCTCACGTTGATCAACAGCGGCAGTGCCACTGGCAGCGGTGCAGGCGGCGGGGCTGCGGCGGAGCCGCCCGAGGTGGAGGCGGAGGCGCTGCTCCAGGTGGGGGATCTGGCGAGAATGACGGGGAAAACCGTCCGCGCCATCCACCACTATGAGGAGCTGGGGCTGATTGAGCCGGTGGGCCGCTCCAAGGGTCATTACCGCCTGTTCGAGCGGGAGACGTTGGTTCGGATTCGCTGGATCCACAAGCTACAGGCCCTGGGGCTGTCGCTGGGCGAGATCCGGACCCTGGTCCGCAACCGTCAGGTCTCGCCGTCTGCACAGCAGTCGGCAGACCAGCTGCGGCGCACCTACGAGGCCAAGCTGGTGGAGGTGCAGGCGCGGCTGGCGGAGCTGGCGGCGCTGGAGCGTGAGCTGCAGGCAAGCCTCGCTTACCTCGATTCTTGCAACACCGCCTGCACGGCGGAGCTGGCACCCACGGATTGTGCCCAGTGTGATCGTCACCCGGAAACGCAGGAGCCAGATCTGATCTCGGGCGCGATGGTCTAGGGGCGCTGGTCGATGAGACCAGCGTCACTGATACCAGCGAGCCCGGACGGCGAAGTCATCATGTCACTCAAACTCCCCATCTACATGGACAATCACTCCACCACGCCGGTTGATCCGCGCGTGCTGGAGACGATGTTGCCCTACTTCACCAGCACCTTCGGCAACGCCGCCAGCCGCACGCATGCCTTCGGCTGGAGCGCGGAGGCGGCCGTGGATGACGCGCGCGAGACCATCGCCAAGTTCATCGGCGCCAGCTCGGGCAAGGAGATCGTGTTCACGTCCGGCGCCACCGAGGCCAACAACCTCGCGATCAAGGGCGCGGCGGAGTACTACCAGTCCAAGGGCAACCACCTGATCACGACCACGATCGAGCACAAGGCGGTGCTCGACTCGTGCAAGCGGCTGGAGCGTCAGGGCTTCGAGGTGACGTACGTCGACGTCGAGAAGAACGGCATCGTCGATCCGGCCAAGATCGAGCGCGCGATCACGGACAAGACCATCCTGGTCTCGGTGATGCTCGCCAACAACGAGGTCGGCACTATCCAGCCCATCGCCGAGATCGGCAAGGTGACGCGCGCCCGCGGCGTGCTGCTGCACTGCGACGCGGTGCAGGGCGCGGGCAAGACGCCCTTTGACGTGGAGGCCATGAACGTGGATCTGGCCTCGATCACTGCGCACAAAATCTATGGACCCAAGGGCATTGGCGCGCTGTACGTGCGCCGCTCGCGGCCGCGCGTGCGGCTGGTGGCGCAGATGGATGGCGGCGGGCACGAGCGCGGCAATCGCTCGGGCACCCTGAACGTGACGGGCATCGTGGGCTTCGCCCGCGCCTGCGAGCTGATGATGAGCGAAGGCGCCACGGAGAACGCGCGCGTCCGCGCCCTGCGGGATCGCCTGCACCAGCGCATCACCGCTGCCCTCGACCAGGTCATTCTGAACGGAGACCCCGAGCGGCGCCTGCCGGGCAACTTGAACCTCTCCTTTGCGTTCGTGGAGGGTGAGGGCTTGATGATGGCCATCAAGGATGTGGCGGTCTCCAGCGGCTCGGCCTGCACCAGCGCCAGCCTGGAGCCCAGCTACGTGCTCAAGGCCATGGGCCTGGACGAGGATCTGGCGCACTCCTCACTGCGCTTCGGCCTCGGCCGCTTCAACACGGAGGAGGAGGTGGACTACGTGGCGGACCTGCTGATCGAGAAGGTGAAGAAGCTGCGTGACATCTCGCCCCTGTATGAGATGCACCAGCAAGGGGTCGACCTGAAGTCGATCCAGTGGGCAGCGCACTGAGCCTCGGCTCGGTCGCGCGCCTGAAGGCACGGCGCACGGCGCCGCTAACACAGTTGGATTTGAGCAGTTTTCTGAAAGAGTGACACCATGGCCTACAGCGAAAAAGTGATCGATCACTACGAGAACCCGCGCAACGTGGGAACGCTCGACCCCGGGCGCGATGACGTCGGCACCGGCCTGGTGGGCGCGCCAGCGTGCGGCGACGTGATGCGCCTGCAAATCCGGGTGAACGAGGAGGGCGTGATCGAAGACGCCCGCTTCAAGACCTTCGGCTGCGGCTCGGCGATCGCCTCGTCGTCGCTGGCCACCGAGTGGATCAAGGGCAAGAAGCTGGATGAGGCGGTGCAGCTGTCCAACAGCCAGATCGCCACGGAGCTGAACCTGCCTCCGGTGAAGATCCACTGCTCGGTGCTGGCGGAAGACGCCATCAAGAGCGCCATCGAGGACTACAAGAAGAAGCGCGACGCGAAGCGCGCGCTGGCGCAGAGCGCGGCCACGGCCAAGGTGGCCGAGTAGCGCGCACGCGAGGTCCAGGCAAACGAGTAAACCGTCATGTCAGAAGCAGCCCCCAGCCCCCGCCCCACCAGCAGCGCGCCCCCCTCCAAGCGGGAGATCCGCATCACCGAGGGTGCCGTGCAATACGCCAAGAAGCGTCTGGCCCAGCGGGGTACGCCGGACGCGGCGGTGCGCCTGGGCGTGCGCGGCGGCGGTTGCTCGGGCTTCAACTACGTGATCGAGTTCTCGGATGATCCGCCGCGCGCCAAAGATCAGGTGCACGAGTTTGATGGCGTGCGCTTCTACGTGGATCCGAAGAGCCTCATCTATCTGGCGGGGTCCACGCTGGACTACGAGAACACGCTGATGTTCCAGGGCTTCCGCTTCAAGAACCCGCAAGAGGCCAGTCGCTGCGGCTGCGGGCACTCGTTTACGGTCAAGTGAGCTGCGCGGGCGCGCGGCGCTCTGGCGCGGCGCCGCCCCTCTGCGCAGGCTCCCGGCACGAGGTGAGCAAGTGGCCAATCCCTTCGAAACCCTGGGTCTCCAGCCCACGTTCGCGCTCGAGCCGAGCCTGCTGGAGCAGCGGCAGCGCGAGCTGAATCGCGCCGTGCACCCGGACCGTGCGGGCAAGAGCCCGGCAGAGCGCCGCCAGGCGCTGAACCGCTCGATGGACATCAACCTGGCGTACCGCACCCTGCGCGACCCGGCGTCGCGCGCCGAGGCGCTCTTTGCGCTGCTGAAGGCCGAGCCCACCGCCGATGAGACGCTGCGCGACCCGCAGCTGTTGATGGAGATGATGGAGCAGCGGGAGGCGCTGGAGGACGCGCGGCGCAGCAGAGATGGCCGCCGGCTGCGCAACATGGCCACCAGCATGGCGGCACGCGAGCAGCGGGTGCTCGCGGCGCTGGCAGAGGCCTTTGCGCCGCTCCTGGCGGTGGAGCCGCTCAGCCGCGATCGGCGCGAGGCGCGCCTGAGCGAGGCGCGGCGCCACCTGGCCGAGCTACGGTACGTGCGCCGCTTCGCAGAGGAAGCGGCGGCTTTCGAGGATGAGGCCTGAGCGATGTTGCTCGATATTTTTGACCCCAAGGCGCCGCCCAAGCCGGTCGGCATCGATCTGGGCACCACCCACTCGGTGCTGGCCGTGGTGCGCGACGAGCGGCCGCTGGCCATCACCACCTGCGACGGAGTGCCGCTGCTGCCCTCCGTGGTGCACTACGGCGAGCACGGTCAGGTGCTGGTCGGGCGCAGCGCGCAGTCGTACCTGGAGCGCGATCCGGAGCGCACCATCGCCAGCGTGAAGCGCTTCATGGGGCGCGGCTGGGGTGATCCGCAGCTGAGCCGGCTGGGCACGTATCGCTTTCGCGAGCCGAAGACGCCGGACGAGGCGAAGGTGGTGCACTTCGAGCTGGGCGGTGCTGCCGGAGGTGAGACGCGCACCCCGATCGAGGTGAGCGCGGAGATCCTGCGCAGCCTGGTGAGCAGCGCGCGCGAGCAGCTGCGCAGCGTGGGTGGCGCCGTGATCACCGTGCCCGCCTACTTCGACGACGCGCAGCGCCAGGCCACGCGCGACGCCGCGCGCCTGGCGGGCCTGGAGGTGCTGCGGCTCCTGAACGAGCCCACCGCGGCCGCCCTGGCCTACGGCCTGGAGAGCAAGAAGGAAGGCACGTTCGCCGTGTACGACCTCGGCGGCGGCACCTTCGACATCACCTTGCTGCGGCTGGAAGAGGGCGTTTTCCAGGTGAAGAGCACCGGCGGGGACAGCGCGCTCGGGGGCGACGACATGGACCGCGCGCTGGCGGAGCAGCTGCTGGCCTTGATGGGCTTCGAGCGTGCAGTAGACGCGCCCAAGCCGGTGATCGCTCTGGCGCTGGGCATGGCGCGGGATGCCAAGCACCGCCTGACGGACGCCGAGCGGGTGGAGCTGGTGCTGCCGCGCCGCGGCGGCGGCGAGCGCCGGCACGTGGTGGAGCGAGCCGAGTTTGATCAGCTGATCCTGCCGCTGCTGGAGCGCACGGGCAAGGCGGCGCGCCGCGCGCTGCGCGATGCACAGCTGGGCCCGACCGAGCTGGACGGGGTGATCCTGGTGGGCGGCGCCACCCGCGTACCCGCGGTGCGGCGCTACGTGGCGGAGCTGTTCGGGCGCCCGCCGCTGTCCGACATCGATCCGGATCTGGTCGTGGCCTACGGCGCAGCGCTGCAGGCCGATCAGATCCAGCATGATCGTGGCGACACCCTGCTGCTCGACGTGCTGCCGCTGAGCCTGGGGGTGGAGACGATGGGCGGCGCGGTCGACCGCATCTTGCCGCGCAACACCACCATTCCGGTGGGCGCAAAGGCCACCTTCACCACCTACGCCGACAACCAGACCGGCTTCGAGCTGCACATCGTGCAGGGCGAGCGGGAGCTGGCGCGCGACTGTCGCTCGCTGGCGCGCTTCACGTTGAAGGGCATCCCTCCCCTGCCCGCCGGGCAGGCGCGCCTGGAGGTGAGCTTTCACGTGGATGAGAACTCGCTCCTGCGCGTGCACGCGCGTGAGCTGAGCACCGGCATCGAGCAGAGCGTGGAGGTCAAGCCCAGCTACGGCCTGAGTGACGAGCAGGTCGAGCAGATGCTGATCGACGCGCTGGATCACGGCGAGGATGATTTCGAGCTGCGCCGGCTGGCGGAGGCGCGGGTGGAGGCCTCGCGCCTGGTGCTGGCGACAGAGAAGGCGCTGGCCGCCGACGCGGGTCTGCTGGACGAGCGCGAGCGCACCGAGGTGCCCGAGCAACTGGCGCGCCTGAAGGCCGCGCTGGAGGAGACCTTGCCGCAGGGGGCCAGCGGCGCCCACGCCTCGCGGCTGCAGGGGCTCAGCCAGGCGCTGGACGCGGCCACCCACGCCTGGGCGGGGAGGCGCATGGATCGCGCGTTCCAGGCGGCGCTGGCGGGCCGCGACGTGGGCACGGTGGCGGGCAGCGTGCAACACGCACGCGGCGTTGACGCGCACCTGGAAGAGCACCAAAAGGCGCAGCAGCCATGACCCGCGTACGTTTCATCGATCAGGATCTGGAGACCGAAGTCCCGGTGGGCAAGAGCATCCTGGAGGCCGCGCGCCAGGTCCACGCGCCCGAGGGGGATGCTTGCGGGGGCGTGTGCGCCTGCTCGACCTGCCACGTGTACGTGGAACAGGGTGCCGAGCTGTTGAGCCCGGCCGAAGAAAGCGAGGAGGACATCCTCGACAAGGCCTTCGACGTGCGCATCAACTCCCGCCTGGGCTGCCAGGCAAAGATCCGGCGGGAGGGCACCATCCTGGTGCGCATCAGCCAGGAGAGCCTGGCGGCCTACGCCAACGAGCACCCCGAAGCAAAGGGCTGAGCCGGGCGAGTCTGCCAAAGCTAACGTGCTCGAGGTTACCGGCTCGAGGTAAAGAGCAGCGATGACATGGCGAACGCTGGCTGTGCCGTTGCTGGGGCTGTGGGCTTGCCAGAGCGGGGCTGCACCTCCGCGCACGCCACCACCCGCGGGGCCACGCGTGGGACCGGCCATCGAGCTCCCTGCTGCGCCAATGGCGGAGCCTTCAGATGAGGAGGCTTCGCACGAGGCGGAGCCCTCGCAAGCCCCGGCGCCTGAGGCATCTACCGCGCCCGGCGCCGCTCACGCACCATCCGGTGAAGGCGCTGCGCTCGATCAGCTGGTCCAGATCCGGGGGCTCTCGCTGCACCTGCACTGCGTCGGCGCGGGCACTCCCGCCGTGATCCTGGAGGCGGGAACCAATTTGGCGGGCAGTGACTGGCGGCCGGTGCAGGCGCGGCTCGGCCAGCTCACCCGGACCTGCGCCTATGATCGCGCCGGCGTCGGCTACAGCAGCGACGCTCCCACGGGGCGCGCCGCCGAGGCCGCGGTCGACGACTTGCATGGCCTGCTGCAGGCGGCAGGCATCGGCGCGCCGTATGTGCTCGTGGGGCACTCGCTCGGCGGCTTGCACGTGCGCCGCTACGCTCGCCGCCACGGCGAGCAAGTGGCCGGGCTGGTGCTCGTGGAGGCGACCCCGTCCGAGGCCACACCCGTGCCGGCGCCGCGCACGGCTGCCGAGCACGACAAGAACTTTGCCGCGCGCCTTGCCGAGCTGCGCGCAGCGCGCGGCTCACTCGGGGAGCTGCCGCTGGTGGTGCTGAGCCGTGGTAAGCCGCACGAGCTGCCGGGGCTGCCGCACGAGCTGGCCGCGCGCATCGAGCAGGAGTGGAGCCAGCTGCAGGGCGAGCTTACCTGGCTGTCGAAGAACAGCGTCCAGTCCGTCGCCGACAAGGGTGGGCACGCCTTGCACTGGGACGCGCCGGAGCTGGTGATCGCAGCCGTCCAGACGGTGGTGCAGGCCGCGCGCAGCGCCGCGCCGCTCGATCTGGCGGCCGCTCTGCGTGCGGCGAAGGCGGCGGCGAAATCAGCGACGAAGTGAGCGGCCCAGCGAGCGGCAGGGGCTGAACGGTGCCATGCAGCCGCCCTGCGCCGGCCCGTTGCCGTACGGAACTGGCGCACGCGGGCTGCAGCGAGGCGGCCTCCCCAAAGCCTCCTCGCCGCAAGCGCCCGGTGCTCAGCGGACGAATTCGCAGGTGCCGGTGCTCTCCTGGCAGAACGCGCCACCGCTGCAGCCGCCGGGCACACACCGGCAGGTGCCAGCCGCATTGCAGGTGCCGCTCGAGATGAGCCCGTCCTGGCAGGTGCCGGCGGTCACCACCCTCTCGCCGCAGACGCCGGCGCTGCAGGTCGGCGCCCGGCAGGGGCCCGCAAAGCACTGGACAGGGAAAGGAATGCCCTTGGAGCAGTCGATGACCGAAGTGCCGGTACAAGGATTGGGATCGGTGACGAAGGCTGTCCCGGCTGCGTTGCAGATGGTGACCGTGCGGCCGTTGCAGTCGCGCTGACCAGGGGTGCAGATCCTGGGGACGCTGCAGGCAGCTGCGCCCGTGCCCGTTCCGCTGCAGACACCAGGAGCGCCGGCGGACGTGGTGCAGGGCGTGCCCGAACCGGCAGGGATCGGAAAGCACTGAGCCACCCCGCCCTGCGGCATGCACGCCACCCCGCTGGCGCACACCACATTCTGGTTGCAGGTGAAGTTGACGCACGGGTTCTCGGGCACGCAGGTGCCGTTGGAGCACGTGCCGGCCTGGCCGTTCGCGTTGCAGGCGCTGCCGTTGGCTGCGTTGCCCTGCGTGCACGTGCCCGTCGCCGGGTTGCAATTGACCGTGCGGCACGGCGGCGGTGCCGCACACACCACGTTGGGCGGGTTGTTGCAGGAGCCGTTCTGGCAGGTCTCGCTGCCGTTGCAGGCGTTGCCGTCACCGCAGCTGGTGCCGTTGGCCACCGGCGGGAAGCTGCAGCCGTTGGCCGGGTTGCAGGTGTCC
>JAICQL010000251.1 GCA_025937895.1 Polyangiaceae bacterium
GCGCCGGCGCCGGCGATCATCAGGCTCAGCGCCACCCCGACCAGCAGCTCTGGCCGGCCGCGGATGTGCTGCCAGAGCCAGGCCATGAAATTCTCGGTCGCGACGGCGACCGCGGGCTTCTCCGAATAGAAGCGATCGGCGTCCACGGAGACCAGGAGCAGCGGCAGCACGGTCACGGTGGTGAGGAAGGCCAGCAACACGCCCACGGCCACGACCAGGCCGAAGTACTTGATCATGGGCAGGGCGGCCGTGGCGAAGGCGGCGAAGCCGAGCGCCGTGGTCAGCGAGGTCAAGAAGCAGGGCAGCAGCAGCTCGCGCATGGCCTGGAGCACCGCCTCCTCCCGGGTGCGCGAGAGCGGGAGCTTGTCCAGGAAGCGGGTGTAGACGAAGATCGGATCCACCACCGCGTAGACCAGGAGCACGGTGGGGATGGTGGAGCTGATGATGTCAACGGGGCGCCCCAGCAGCGGAAACAAGCCCGCCGTCCACACCAGCGAGACCAGCACCGAGGCGAGCGGCAGCACGATGCCGTGGATGGAGCGAAAGGTCAGCGCCAGCGCAGTGACCAGGATCAAGAGCACGGCCGGGGTGAGGATCGTCTGATCGCGCACCAGGGCGCGCGTGGTCTCCACCTCCACCACCGGTGAGCCCGTGACCTGCACCCGTACCCCGGGCGGAGGGGCCGTGCCGTGGATGACGCGCTTGGCGACCTCCAGGGCCGCGCTCTGCTCGGCGATGGTGGCCTGCGCAGCAGGCTTGCGCAGCTCGGCCAGCACCGCCGTGGCGTCGCCGCCGGGGGAGACGATGCGCCGCATCAGCAGTGAGCCGGTGAGGGCCGCACGCCGGATCTCTTCGGCCTCCTCGACCGTGGTCGGGGGCTGGTTCTGGATGGGGCCGCTCTCCACCGAGTCGCCCGAGGCGCGGATCGAGCGAGCGTTGGCCAGGCTGCGCACCTGTCGAAACTCGCCGGAGGCCTCGAGCTCTCGCGTCACGTGGTCGACGTACGTGAGCACCTCGGGCGTGAAGACGTTCTGCCCGTCGATGAGCAGCACCACGAAGCCGCCCGGGTCCCCGAACTCCTCCGTGTAACGGTCGAGCAGCGGCAGCCGCGGGTTGCCCTCGTACTCGTAGAAATCCTTGTACTGAAAGCGGACCTCGATGCGCTGCGCGGAGTAGCCCGCGGCGACGAGCGAAATCAGCAGCAAGAGCCCGGCAATCAGGCGATGCCGCAGCAGCAGCTGGATCAGGCGGAGTGGCAGGTTCATCGACCGGTGAGGGCTCGGAGGGGCTGTATACTAGACCGGGCTCCGGGCCCTCTGGGTCAGATTTTGGCCTCTGCGCGCGGGGAAGCTGCACGCCGTACGCTCAGCGCTGCGCCGATCTCGTGCAGGATCGCCCGCATTGGCACGAGCCTCGAGGTCCGCTGGGCGGATGTTGCCCATTCGCACGCCCCATTGCGGCTCATTTGCCGCACTGTCGCCCGGCAGTGTCGCCCGCGCTGTCGCTGGCAGGGTCACCACCCGCAGTGTCGTCGCAGTGGAATCTGGCTGCAGCGCAGCCCTGCGCCAGAGGTCGTGCGTCCCAGCAGCATGCAACTCAGCGGCGCGGCCGTGCACTGCCGCAATCATGCAACAGCTGAGCGTCGGGGCCTCGAGCGTTCAGCCCGAGGCACCGGGACCGCGGCTCTCAGCCCTCGGGGGGCGGCGGCAAGCTCTCGCCCGACACCTCCAGCTCGCCCAGGAAGGCACGCGCCTCCTGGTAGGCGGGGTCGGTGGTGATGGCGCGCTTGGCCAGCAGGGCGGATTTCTTGAGATCGCCCCGGTGCTTGGCGATCGCCGCCTGGCGCAGGTAAGCCTCTGCGCGGCTCATGGGACCGGGCGTCTTGAGCAAGGTCACGAGCTGCAGGGCCTTGATGGCGACGTCGAACTCGCCGCGCGCCATGGCCAGCGCTGCCAGCTCGGAGGCGACGGCCCCGTTTTGCCGGTCACTGGCCAGCGCAGCCTCCAGCCAGGCAAAGATCGCCTCCTCGTCGCCGGCCGCGGTGGCCACGCGCGCCATCGCGTGTTGCAGCAGTGAAAGCTCGGGCGAGCGGCGCTTGCCGTGACTGCGGATGGCCTCTTCCAGGCGGGCCGCCGCGGCCTCGATCTGGTCCAGCTCCACCTCCACCTCGACCAGCTTGACGATGGTCTTGGCGTCATCGACCAGGGTCAACGCCTTCTCGTAGGCGGCGCGGGCCTCCGGCAGCGCGCCCTCTTCCGCCTGACGATACAGATCGCCCGCATTGCACAGCAGCTCGAAGCGCTGCGTCTTGTCGCTCACGGAGTCCGCCTCGGCCATGAGCAGGTTGGCCCAGCCGCGGTAGGCCTTGGCTGCCTGGTACATCTTGCGCAGCCGCTTGCGGATGGCGTCCTCCCCCGGGTGCTGGGCGTGCACGAGCTCCAGCTCTTCCTTCGCCGCCATGGGCTGGCCGAGCTTCTCGCAGGCCTCGGCCAGATCCAGCGCCACGGCGATCTGCTCGGCGCCCGTGCACAGGGGCACCAGCGCGCGGTACGCCGCGGCCGCGTTGGTCCAGTCGCCGCGCTGCGCTGCCAGTCGCCCGAGCTCGCGCTGTGCGCCCTTGTCCTCGGGGTGCCTGCTGGCCCAGCTGGCCACGCGTGACGTGGCCTCGTCGAGGTCGCCCAGCTCGCTGAGCAGCCGCGCCAGCTCCAGGGTGGCGGCGCCGCGCTCCGCCTGCGTCTCCTCGTCGCCGCGCGCCTCCAGTAGATCCAGCTTGGCGGCGAGCGCATTGCACAGATCGCGCCGGGCGCGCTCCGGGCTCAGGCGCGTGGCGCGGGTCAGATCCTCGATGGCCAGCGCCAGCGTGTTCAGATCATCCGGCGCCAGGCCCAGGCGCAGGGTGCCACGCAGGTGGAACAGCGCGCCCAGCTCGGCGTCCTCCGCGGCGTACAGATCGATGGCGCGGCTGAGGTGGGAGAGGGCCTGCCCGGGCTCATCCGCGGCCAGCCAGTGCTGCGCGATCTGCGCCAGCAGCTCGCGGTCGGGCGCCGCCGGGTCCGTGGCGCGCTCCAGCGTCTCCGCCGCGCGCCGCGGGTCACCGAGCTGCTGCTCGTAGATCAGCGCCGCCTGCTCGATCTGCTCGCGCTTCTGCGCGGGATCGCTCAGGTGCGCGGCGTGATCGCAGAGCGCCTCCGCCAGCTTGTCCCAGGCGTCGTGCTGCCGGTACCACTGCACCCGCTCGGCGTGCAGCGCCTCACTCTGCGGCACGCGCTCGAGCCCGCGCAACAGCGCGCGCTCCACCCCGATGAAGTCGTCTTGCGATTTGTGCAAGGTGACCAGCTCCAGGGTGCGCGCCTCCGCGGCGCTGCCGCTCTCGTGCGTGATCAGCTGGTACAGGGTGCGCGCGCGATCCTGCAGGTGCTCTTCCCCTTGCAGCAGCGCCAGGAACGCCAGCAGCACCTCGGGGCTGTCGCCGCCCATGGCCACCGACGAGCGGAACATGTCGATGGCCGCATCGCGGTCGGTCTCGGCCAGGATCTTGCCCAGCCGCAGGGTGCCCGTGCGGATGGCCGCGGTGTCTCCGCGCTCGCGCGCGGCGACCAGCCGCCGCTCGATCACGCCGTGCAGCTCCGACAGGCGGCCCTGCTGCTCCAGCAGCTCCTCCAGCAGGTGCAGCGCCTCTTCCGAGTCGGGCTCCTCCTCCAGCACCGCCCGGAGCGCGCCCTCGGCCTCGCTCTTGCGATCGGAGTCGATCAGGATGCGCATGCGCTCGATGCGCAGCGAGTGCCGCAGCGCCGGATCGTCCACCGCCTTCTCGATCGAGGAGATGCGCGCCTCCAGCTTCTGCCGATCGCCCGTCTTGCGATACACGTCGAACAGCGGCTTCCAGACGCGCACGTTGGTGGGCTCCTCCTCCAGCAGCTGCTCGTACACGCGCGCGCTCAGCTCCATGTCGTTCAGCGGGCCCTGTGCCAGCCCGGCCAGGCGCAGGCGCAGCTCGAAGCCCTCCTGCATGCCTGCCTGCGGGATGCTCTCCTGCAGCAGGGCCGCGGCTGCCTGCGGCTGGTTCTCGCGCTCGAACAGATCGACCAGCGCGCTGATCGCCCAGATCGCCTCGTTCACGCGGTCCTGCTCGCGGGCCAGCTTCACGGTGGCGTCCAGCAGCGAGCGCAGCGCCGCCTCGTCGTGCGCCTCGCGCGCCAGATCCACAGCCTCGTGCAGCTCCTCCAGGGTGGCACGGCCGAGCCGCGCGGCGTGGGTCAGCGCCAGGAGCAGCGCCGGGTCGTCCTCGGTGTCGCGCGCCACCCGCTCGAGCAGCTCCACCACCTCGGCGCTGGGCGGGTTGGCCACCAGCGAGGCGCGCAGCAGCTCCAGGATGCGGCGCGAGTTGCCGTCGCGGGTCAGCGCCACGTCCAGGTTCTGCACGGCCTCGCGCGGGCGGCCCTGGTACAGATCGAGCGTGCCCAGGCGGTACAGCGCCTCCGTGTAGCGCTCGGGCGCCGCGTCGGGATCGGCATTCTCCACGAACGAGCGCAGCGCCTGCGCCAGCGCTTTGGGGTCACCGCCCACGCCGGTGCGCTCCACGGCCTCCAGGCACTCCAGCGGCTTTCTGCCGGTGGCCTGGGCGCGGGTGAAGCACCTGGCGGCGCGCGCGGCGTCGCCGGAGCCTTCCAGCAGGCGGCCGAGGGTCAGCCACAGCTCGCAGGCCAGCTCCGGATCTTCCGTCTGGGCCTTGTCGGCCAGGCTGGAGACCTCCTGGGTCACCAGATCCGTGCGCCCGATCTCCTGCGCCAGCTCCCACGTCTCGCGCACCAGGCCCTTGCCGGAGGGATGCTTGGCGAGTGCCTGCAGACGGCACTCCAGCGCTTGATCGAGCTGGCCGAGGCTGTGCAGCACCTCGGCGCGGCTGCGCAGGATGGCGCTCTGCGTGAGCGCATCCTTGGCGTGGTGCATGCGCTGCTCCAGCGCGCGCAGCAGCAGATCGTGATGGCCTGCCTCGTGTAGCGCGCTCTCCAGGCGCTGCGCCTCCTCGTTGTCCTGCGAGCCCGCCTCCAGCGCGGAGTCGAGCAGATCCTTGGCGCGCTCCTGCTGGCCGAGCTCGTTGGCGATGCGGTACAGCTCGAACAGGATCGAGCTCTCGCCGATGCCGGCCTGCGCCTCGGCGCCCTCCGGGCGCGAGCGGCCCAGCAACAGCAAGAGCGCCCGATACGCGCGCTCGGCCTCTTCCAGCTGGCCCTTCTCGCGCGCCACCTCACCCAGCAGCTTGAGCATCTGCAGGTTGTTGCGGTCTGCCTTGGAGGCTTGATCCAGCTCGCTCAGGGCCACGTCCAGGTCGCCCGTGGCACGCGCGATCTGCGCCAGCTGATAGTGAACCTTGGCGCGCTCGGGGGTGCGGCGGCGCCCGAACTCCTCCAGCAGCGCCGTGAGGATCTGGCGCGCCTCCTCGTAGCGCTCCTGCAGGCGCAGGGCGTCGGCCAGCTGCACGCGCAGCTCGCGATCGCCCGGCTCGAGCTGCATGGCCCGGTGCAACAGCGGAATGGCCTCGTCCAGCTGCCCCAGCTGATCGCGGTGCAGGCGCGCGGCCTCGCGCAGGTACAAGACCTCGGTGGCGCGATCGGGCGCGTGCGCCACCCCGGCGCTGAGCAGCGGCGCGAGCAGCTGCCACTCCTCGCGCGCGCGATACAGCTCGCCCAGCAGGGAGCGCAGCTCCGTGGCTGCAGGATCATGCTCCAGCGCATCCGTCAGGTAGTCGCGGGCGCGCTCGTCCTGGCCCGCGGCGCGCAACGCGGTGCACAGCCCGAGCAGCGTCTTGCGGCGCGCCGGGCGATTGTCCTCGGGGGTGAGCGCGAGCCGCCGCTCCAGCCAGTGCACGGCACCCTCGTTCTGGCCGCGCGCGGTGCACAGCTCCGCCAGCGCGTCGAGCACCTCCACCGTGGGCGAGAGCTCCACGCTGGCCTCGTAGGCAGCCAGCGCTTGCTCCACGTTGCCGAGCGAAGTCTGGCTGAGCTGGCCCGCGCGCGCCCACAGACCGGCGGCGGCCTCGCGATCCTCGGTGCGCGCCACTCGCCGGGCCTGCTGCACCAGCAGCGCGTACAGCCCGGCGTGCTCGCCGCTCGACGCCAGGATCTGCTCCAGCGCGTCGATCGACGGCGTGTGGCCCGGGCTCTCCTCCACGTTTCGCTGCAGCGCCTCGATGCGCTGGGCGGGGCTGCCGCCCACCAGCTCCAGGATACGCGCCTCATCCAGGCGCAGCTGCAGCCGCCGCTCGAGCGGAGGATCGAGGCTCAGCTCCTGATGGCGCAGCGCCAGCAGATCCGTGTAGCGCTGGCCGCGCTCGTAGATGCCGCTCAACAGCTCGAGCGTGCCGGCGTGATCGGGGGCCTTGGCCAGCAAGCTGCGGCAGATCTCGGCGCCCAGATCCGGATCCTGCAGCGCCTCCACCGCGATCTCGGCGGCCTGGTAGCTGAGCGTGATGGAGCGCTCGCGATCGAAGGGCAGGGCGGCACCGTCCACCAGCAAGCGCAGCGCCTGCGAGAAGGCGCCGCGCTGGCGCTCCAGCTTGACCAGCTCCTCGATGGCCCACCAGGCCACGCGATCTGCCTGGCTGCCCAGCGCGCCGTCGGGGTTGCGCTCGGCCAGCTCCTTCATGGCGACGCCAGCGCTGCGGCGCGCGCGCTCCAGGATGGGCTTGGCCAGGGTGCTGTCTTGCACCACGTCGAGAGATACGGTGGCTGCCTCGTGCAACACCGACAGATCGTCGGGGCTGCTGGCGTCTGCCAGCTGCAGCAGCGTCTCCACCAGCGGCCGCCCCGGCGTGCGGCGGCGCAGCTCCGCCAGCATGCGCAGGGTGTCCGGATCGTGCTCGCTCTGCACCGCCAGGCTGAACAGGCTCTCCGCCTGGCGCGGGTCGTTGCGGTGATCGCGGTACCAGACGCCCAGCTCGCGCCGGAGATCGTGCGCGACTCGCGGCGGCAGCCCGGGGCTGGCATCGATGCGCTCCAGGATGGCGTGGCTGGTGTGCTCCCAGGAGCGCGCCTGCTCGGACGCTTGCTCCACGGCCTCTGCCACCTTGCGATCGAGCTGGCCCAGGGCCACCGAGTTCTCGACCAGCACCCACGCCACGTCGTTCCAGGCGCGCACCTGCGTGGCCACGCGCGCCACGGCGCAGGCCGCGTCGCGGTGCGCCGGATCGCTCTCGACGATCTGCCGGTAGCAGGCCAGCGCCGCCTCGCGATCCTCCATCCGCTCTTCCAGGATCTGGCCGCGCGCGTAGCGCAGCTCGCGACCGCGCTCGGGATCTGCGCAGCGCTCGATCGCGCGCTGGTAGCCGGACACCGCCAGCCCCCACTCGCCGCTGCTGCGCGCCAGCCGCCGCAGCTCCGCCTCCAGCTCGGGGCTCGGATCCAGCTCGAAGGCGCGGCACAGGTAGCCGAGCGCGCCGCTCGGATCCTGAGCGCGCTGCTCCAGGATACCGGCGGCCTCCAGCAGGATCGCCCGCGCCGAGCTCGTCGAGGAGCTGCTGCGTACCCGTAGCTCCACCAGCTCCAGCACGCCCGGCCACTCGTCGGCGGCGAGCAGCGCGCTGGCCAGCGTCTCCACCGCGTCCTGAGCGTGCGCCTCCGAGCCCAGGAGCGCGCGCAGCCCGGAGCGCGCCGCCTCGTGCAGCGCGTTCAGCTCCAGCGCGTGGCGATAGTACTCGATGGCGCGGCCCGGAGACTTCTCGTGCTCGCGATACACGTCACCCAGGCGCGCCAGCTGATCGGTGCGGCGCCGCGCGTCCGGCTCCGTGTCGACCGCCGCGCGCAGCAGATCGATCACGTCGCCGTAGCGATTGGCAGCCGTGCACAGATCGACCAGGGCGTCCACCGTCTGCGCGTTGGCGCCAAACTGCTGCTCGATCTCGCGCCACACGTCGATGGCGCTCTCCAGCCGGAACAGCCGCGTCTCGTAGATGCGCGCCACGCGCACCAGATCATTGCGGCGGGCGCCCGCCTTCTGGCTCGCCTGCGCGCGGCGGCGCAGGTCGTCGATCAGTGGATCCCAGCGCTCGGCGCGCTCCAGGATGGCGATGCGCGCATCGAGCGCGCTCAGGTCACCCTCGCTCACCTCCAGGCAGCGCTGCCACAGATCGAGCGCGCGATCGATGTCGCCCAGCTCATCTGCCAGACGCGCCGCCTCGGACAGCACCTGGCGCTGGCCGCGCTGATTCGGCTCCAGCACGGCCAGGCGCTCCAGCACGCCGAGCAGGCGATCCTGATCGCCGGCGTCCGCCAGGAGCTGGCGCAGCCGCCGCGCCGAGAACAGGCGCGGCGCCTCGCCGGCGCGCGCGTCATCCAGCACGCCCATGTACAGCTCGGTCGCGGAGCTCTGATCGGCGACCTTCTGCTCGTACACCTTGCCCGCCTCGACCAGCAGCTCGATGCGACGCTCGTCGACGGCGCAGGAGTCCGCTGCGGCCACCAGCGCGCTGGCGTACAGATCTTGACGGCCCGTGCGATCCGCCAGGCTGCGCAGCTGGTGATGGGCCTCGTTCGACTCCGGCGCCAGCCGGAACAGCGCCGCGCTGTGTACCAGTGCCTCCTCGTAGCGCTCGCTGCGCATGAGCCAGGAGGCGCAGGCCTCGCGCAGCTCGCGCTCTTGCTCCTGCGTCTCCACCACGCCCAGCGAGGTCTCGAGCACGCGGATGACGTCGTCCTGACGGTGCGCGGCCGCGTAGCGCTCGCGCAAGATCTCGAGCGCGCGGCGTCGCGGGGCCACCGCCGCACCGGGCCGCACGGCGATCTGCTCCAGGAGGCGGCAGGCGTCGTCCTCACCGTTCTCGATGGTCAGGATCTCTTCCGCCATGCGCAGCGCCGCGTCCGCGTCGCCCAGCTCGCTCAGCTGGCGATCGGCGATCTGCACGCGGGTGTGCAGGGCCTCTGCCGGCGGCAGATTGCTGAGCCGCGCGCCCCAGATCTCGATCAGATCCTGGTGGCGATTCTGCCGCTGCAGGCGCCGCTCCAGCGCCTCCGCAAGCTGCGCGTTGTCGGGAGAGGTGAGCAGCAGCTCCTTCAGGTAGTCGCTGGCGCGATCGCCCTGACCTGCAAAGTCCTTGGCGATGCGCGCGGCCTCTTCCAGCAGCGGGCGGCGCCTGGCCGCATCGCTGGTGCGCGCCAGCTTGCGATCATACTCGGCGAGCAGCTCATCCCAGCGCTCCTCGATGGTCAAGAGCAAGCTCAGCTTCTCGAACGCCCAGGTGCCGCCCGCGTCCACGGACGTCAGCCGCTGCAGGATGCGGATGTTGTAGTTCGAGTCATCGAACCATTCGTCGTGGAAGGCCACCGCGCGCTCGCCGATCGCGAGCAAGGTCACGGGCCCGAGATCCTGGGTCAGTATCTCCTGATACAGAGCCGCAACCTCGTCAGGTCTATCGCACTCTCGCGCGGCCTCATCCAGGGCCTCCCACCGAGCGCCGTCTTCGGGATTGGCGCGTGCTTCGGCGAGCGCGCTGCGCAGGGGTTCGGGGGTATCGTCGAGAGCTGAGGTGGGGATTGGTTGCATCTTGTTTCTGAGCGCGGTGGGGCAGGGCACGCCGATCGCGCGTCGCCGTGGGGCTCGCCGGCAGCCTCGCCCACAGACGCAAAGCCGCCGGACCCTCTCGCGAACGATCGGTCAGACTGAGTCAGTGTATAACAGGAGGCGCGTCCGCGGCCGGGGATCCAGCGCCAAAATCTCGCCGCTGCCGGGGCGTGCACCCGGAGCCGCGGGCGCTTCCGCCGCGAAGCTCCGCAGCGGCGGGAAGGGGCACGGTCCCGCCCGTGTGTGTGCGGGGCGGTCTTGGAATTTGGACAGCCGGTCACCGTGCCGGACCTGCGGCGATTGCAGGCAGCAGCCTATCGATGTACGACGGCACTGCCTCGCGCGCTCGCGGTGGGCGCACCTCGGCAGGGTCGCCATGTAAGGGTCGCCCCGTCAGGGGCAGCTCGTCAGGGTCTGCTCGGTGGAGTCAGCTCTCGAGCGACCCTCCGCAACTGGCCTCCGGAGCACGAAATGAGGCTGACAGCTACAGATTGAGGTGAGCCATGGCCGCGACGCCATCCACGATGAGACAGCTAGGATCCGAGCTTCCCGCCTTCAAACTGCTCGATACGCGTAGCGGCGAGCTGGTCACCGATGCGTACCTGCGCGGGCGCGGGCCCGCGGTGGTGGCCTTCATCTGCAATCACTGCCCGTTCGTGGTGCACATCCGGGCGGGGCTGGTGGAGTTTGGTCGCTACTGTCAGGAAGTGGGCGTGCCCTTCGTGGCGATCTCGTCAAATGACGTGACGAGCCATCCGCAGGATGGCCCGGAACCGATGGCTGCCGAAGCCAAGAAGCACGGGTTCACCTTTCCCTACTTGTACGATGATAGCCAGGATGTGGCCCGCGCCTTTGACGCGGCGTGCACGCCCGACTTCTTCGTGTTCGATGGCGAGGCCAGGCTCGCCTACCGCGGCCAGTTCGACGCGGCGCGCCCGAGCAACTCCATCGCCGTCACGGGCAGCGATTTGCGCGCTGCGGTGCAGGCCCTGCTCGCCGGCAAGGCGCCCAGCTCGGACCAGAAGCCGAGCATCGGCTGCAATATCAAATGGAAGAAGTGAGCCTGGTGGAGCCAGCCAGCGCGATGCACGGAGCAGAGGCAGCGGCGGAGCCGACGAGCTCGTCGCCGACGGACGAGATGTATCGAGCCCAGTTCGCGGCCTGGCTGGGCAACATGGGGGACGAGGCGCGCCAGCTCGCCTTTCTGCTGGAGCGTGACGAGGCATCGGCCCCGCTGCGCCGACTCGCTGCCGACAGCCTGAACCAGTTGCTGCACATGGCGGACATGGTCCCGGACGGGACGGAGGCGCTCGGCTACCTGGAGACGCTGTTCAGCTTCCGGCTGCTCGCAGCGGAGCTGTCAGAGGCAGCGTATTCAGCGCCCAGGTTACCTAAGCCGAGACCGCCGGTGCCTGATGAGCCCGCCGCGCAGGCCGAGGCTCCACCGGCGGAGGAACGGCAAGCCACTGCCGGTGCGGTAGAGGCAGAAGCGAGCGCTGGCGAGGAGACGGCCGGAACGGAACAGGCCGAGGCTGGATCGCTCGAGGCTGGATCGCTCGAGGCTGGATCGCTCGAGGCTGGATCGCTCGAGGCTGGATCGCTCGAGGCAGGGTCGCTCGAGGCTGGGTCGCTCGAGGCAGGGTCGCTCGAGGAGGCGGGCGCCGCGCAGGGCGAGCAAGCCGCGCAGCCGCTGGAGGCAGCGGAGGCCGAGGCACTTCAAGACGAGGCAGCGCAGCTGGACGCGAGTGAGCTGGCGGCAGCCGAGGCAGAGGCAGCCGAAACCGGTGAAGCTCAGTTGGAGGCAGCCGAGGCACCGGCTCAGGCAGAGACAGCCGAGGATGGGGCAGC